>NZ_JBLNLI010000020.1:0-46174 GCF_059777565.1 Vibrio sp. A37
CCACTTTTTCAAAACTTTTTTAAGCACTTGGCTTAGCTAGGAGACCTTGCTAACTCGTTGATTGCTTTGTTTGAAGCTATCCCGTGTCAGCGAGGTGGCATTATAGAGATCCCCATCTCGTTGGCAAGCATTATTTATAAAAAAATTAAGAAATAACGCTTAGTTGGCGCATTTCCACTCAACAGTTGATTTATTCACTTTTACTCATAGATAAAGTACAACTTATCCACAGATTTATTCACATTTTTATGTTTTTGAACAAATCTAGATCTTAATAGAAAAAGAAAAGCTGCATACGCAGCTTTATAGAAAGAGGTAAATTGAACGATGAGTACAACTATATTCCCGAACCGTCCTGCTCACCATCGTCTTCATGTAGCCCACATTCTCTTTTTAATCCAAAAAATCGAGTATCTTCTTCTTTCATACCAGGCTGCCACTTTCGTGTGGTGTGCGTATCACCTAGTGAAACATAACCTTCTTCTTTTAGAGGATGGTAAGAAAGGTTGTATTTATTTAGGTAATTTTCTATATGTTGTTCAGACCAATCAATAATAGGCAAAAACTTAAACACACCATTCTGAATAGATAAGATGGGCAAACTCGCTCTAGAAGGCGATTGTTCCCTGCGTAGACCAGAAAACCATGTTCCTACTCGCAAGTCATCTAGGGCTCTTCTCATCGGTTCTACTTTGTTAAGCTTATTGTAGCGTTCGATGCCTTCTACGCCTTGTTCCCACAACTTACCATATCTCGCCTCTTGCCAATTCGAACTAAACTCGGAGCGGTACACTTTTAAGTTAAGTTCTAGTTGGTCCGTTAACTGATCGATAAACTGGTAGGTTTCGGGGAATAAATATCCTGTGTCTGTCAAGATAACAGGTATATCGGGCTTCACTTGAGTTAACAAATGCAGCATGACCGCTGACTGAACTCCAAAACTAGAAGAAACAGCATGACTACCTTTTAAGTTCTTAAGAGCCCACTCAACTCTTTTAACCGCAGGCAAACTTTCTAGCTCAGCATTCAATTGGGCGAGCGCGAGAATTCTTTGTGCCTTAGTTAATGACAGCAGTTCATCTAAACTTGGTGAGGATTCAATTGTGTTAATCATGGAAATCCCTCTTTGATACTTTGACTTCGTCAATCACACCTGCGCGGATAACAAAGTCACCAAACGCTTCATCGTCTTCTCGTTCACTTGACCAACGACTCACTAAAGAATCGATATCTTGTAGAATCTGCTCGACACTGATGTTCTCTTTATACATTTTCGGAACCCGGGTGCCTTCTTTATTACCTCCTAAATGAAGGTTATAGCGACCCGGAGCTTTACCTACCAAACCAATTTCGGCCAGCATCGCCCGGCCACAACCATTTGGACACCCCGTGACTCGGGTAATAATGCTTTCTTCCTTTGGCAAATTATGAGCATTTAAAATTTCTTCAATGCTGGTAACAAACTCAGGTAGAAAACGTTCGGCTTCTGCCATCGCTAACGGGCACGTTGGAAAAGAGACACACGCCATCGAGTTTTGACGCTGTACGCTGTTTCCGTCATCAATTAATTTATGCGCTCGTGCTATCTGTTCTATCTTTTTAACTTGCTTGGCAGGAACGCCAGCCACTATTAAGTTCTGGTTCGCCGTCATGCGGAAATCACCTTTGTGGATTTTCGCTATTTCCGCCACGCCAGATTTAAGTGGTTTGTCGGGAAAATCCAATAAGCGGCCATTTTCGATAAATAGAGTCAAATGGTGCAGACCATCAATTCCTTCAACCCAACCAATTCGGTCACCGCGCTCGGTAAACTTGTATGGCTTACTTTTCTCGAAAGTCACACCCGCTCGCTTTTCTACTTCCGCTTTGAAAACATCGATACCCACTCTGTCTAGGGTGTACTTCGTTTTTGCGTTTTTACGATTAGAACGATTTCCCCAATCACGCTGGGTAGCAACAACAGCCGCCGCAACATCTAGCGTTTTCGCCAACGGGATAAAACCAAAATCATCTGCACACCTTGGATAGGTTGACTTATCACCATGTGTCATGGCTAAGCCCCCACCCACTAAGACATTAAATCCAACTAATTGTCCTTGTTCAGCAATAGCGACAAAATTCAAGTCATTGGCATGAACATCTACATCATTTAGAGGCGGAATCACAACTGTGGTTTTGAACTTCCTCGGTAGATAGTTGCTACCCAAAATCGGCTCTTGATCGGTCTCTTCTAGTTTTTCACCATCCAACCATATTTCTGCATAAGCTCGGGTTTTCGGCAGTAAGTGTTCGCTGATCTTCGCTGCCCATTCATAAGCTTGTTGATGAAGTTCTGATTCAACCGGGTTTGATGTACACAATACATTCCGGTTCACATCACCAGCAGTCGCAATTGAATCTATACCAATGCTGTTTAATTTCTGATGCATCAACTTAATATTCGGTTTCAATACACCGTGAAACTGAAACGTCTGCCTAGTAGTTAGGCGAATACTGCCGTAAAGCGATTTTTCTGTAGCAAACTTATCGATTGCTAACCACTGTTCAGGGGTGATCACTCCGCCCGGCATACGAGCGCGCAGCATGACATTATGCAAAGGCTCTAACTTTTGCTTAGTCCTCTCCGCTCGAATATCACGATCATCTTGCTGATACATACCGTGGAAACGAATCAACTGAAAGTTATCGGAAGTGAACCCTCCAGTAATCGTGTCTTTTAGATCTTCAGAGATCGTTCCGCGCAAGAAATTACTTTCTCTTTTAATACGCTCGTTTTCAGAAAGTGGACCAAGGATTTCGCCTAGTACTTCTTGTTGCTCTTGCTTGCTCATTTAGTAAACATCCTTCTGATAACGTTTAGTCTTACGAAGATCATTGAAAAACTCACTGGCTTGATCTGCGGATAAGCCACCTTGGTCTATAGCGATGTCGATAAATGCTTGATGGACATCTTTCGCCATTTGATCTGCATCACCACAGATGTAGATATGCGCCCCTTGCTCAATCCACTTCCACAGCTCTTGCGCTTGTTCTAACAAGCGATGCTGAACGTAGATTTTCTCTTCTTGGTCACGACTAAACGCCACATCCATTTTGGTCAGCAAACCTGATTTCAAAGCCCGTTGCCATTCTGTTTGATAGAGGAAATCTTGTGTAAAGCTGCGATCACCGAAAAATAACCAGTTAGAACCAGACGCACCTCGGCTTTCACGCTCTTGAATAAAGCTTCTAAAAGGAGCAATGCCTGTACCGGGGCCAATCATGATAATTGGAGTATCATCGTTGTCAGGAAGTTTGAAGTGATTATTGCTTTCAACAAACACACGAACATTAGCGCCTTCTTCTAACCTTTGGCTTAGATAGCCGGAAGCACCACCAAATCGAGTAGCTTCACCTTGGGCATACTCCACCACGCCAACGGTGAGATGAACTTCTTCTTCCACTTCTGCTTGGCTTGACGCAATAGAATACAAACGAGGAGTTAACCTTCTTAACATTGATACCAATTGCTCAGCCGTTAACTTGGCTTTCTTCGCAGATAACACATCAAGTATTTGAGTCTTGGCGCTGTATTCACGCAGCGCAGCTTTATCTTCGGCAAGCTTTAACAACTTCTTGCTGCCTGAGGCTTCTGCATATTTAGCGATAAATTGGGGGTTAGATGCTGTAATCTCATAGTGTCGAACCAACGCACTATGGATAGATAAGCTCTCGCCATCAACCTCAACACTTTCTACTCCAGAAAGGCCAACCTGAGAGAGTATTTCATTGGCAAGCTCTGAGCTGTTTTCATACCAAACACCAAGAGAATCACCCGGCTGATAGACAATGCCTGAATCATCCAGGTCGATTTCTATATGTCGAACGTCTTTACTCGAATCACGACCTGTGATCTTCTGATTAGTTAATAGAGTTGCGGTATAAGGATTGTGCTTAGTGTATTGCGCAGCTGTGCTAGCTTGGTTAACAGGTAGTTGAACCACATCTGCTGGCTCCGCCGCTAATTGCTCTTGCACTATTTCTAACGCCTGTTTCGTCCACTCTTCAGCATTAGCATCGTAATCAACATCGCAGTCCACTCTTTCAATAAAGGCTGTCGCGCCGAGCTTGGATAGAAATGCGTCGAAATCTTTACCTGTCTGGCAGAAGAACTCATAACTCGAATCACCAAGACCAATCACACCGTATTGCAAATTGTTTAGCTTTGGCGCTTTTTTAGATTGCAAGAACTCGTGCAGTTCAATTGCATTATCTGGTGCTTCTCCCTCACCATTTGTCGAAGCAACAATAATTACATGAGACATTTTCGCTAGAGATTTGCCTTTTACATCACTGGCATCAAAAAGCTCAACGGCAATCCCTCTCGCCACAGCTTGCTTTTCTAAGCCTTCTGCGACGCCTTTTGCATTACCTGTTTGGGAAGCGAAAATAATAGTGAGTTTCTTATCCGAGCCAGCCACTGCTGTGGGAGCGACGGTCGATAATGCTGATGGAGAAGCTAACGACTGTTGCGTTTGGCTAAGCCCCCAAAGGTATCCACTCACCCATGCAAGTTGCTGTGGCGATAGTTCACCAACAGAATTTTGAAGTTGACTAAGCTTTTCGTCATTGATAGGCAGGCTTAAGCCATTGACCTCATTAGGTTCATTATTCCCAGATGACATTTTTGGTGAAACAGACATGACCACTACATCCCTCATTATTGCGTGGGATAAGCTTAAACATTCATCATCATAACTAGAAAGAATAGAACGTAATGTTTTATAACTTTTTGGAAGTTAAGAAAGGAAAGATGGGATAGAGTCGCTTCTATCCCACCTATTTAGATTCAATACGGACTTGTTTAAAACCGACGGCCATAGCTGATTTCGATGCTACGTCTAAGTCTTCGTAATGGCATTCTTCGCCGTGCACATCAGTGAGTAATACAAAGCCACCTCTGGTGTGGCGGAACTCTACAATCCAGTTCCCTTCTTCAGCAGAAGGCTCAATGATTGCTTCGACGAGTTTATTCTCTCGATAGAGATTTCTAAGCTCAGTAATCGTCATATCTACTACCAACAAAATTACACTTGCCTATAAAGCATGGTTCAAATTGCTGAAATATCTACTTATCTATCTTAAATATGACGAAAAGTTATATCCAATGCCCAACCTCTAGCTAAAGAATTTAAATAAAATAGAGAAACTTAGAATCTGATCTCGGTTCCAAGAAAATATCCATCAACAAACACTATCGACTGGCCTAAACCTTCTGAAGCGGGTGCTAAATCACTAAACTCAAGATCAATCACTCGATATCCCCCTCTTATAGATAGAGACATAGAGTCAAATGGAATTTCATAACGTAGGCCCGCAATAAAGTCCGTCGATTTTATGCCATTCATATTCCCTACTTCAAACTGCCCCATAATGTGCAACTCCGTATCAGGAATATTTATCTCAGCATAAGAGTAGAGATTAACCGTAAGATCATTGAAATCGTATTCTGTGGTCGAGTTGACCGTTCTATATCGTGAATCGGTGAATTGCGTTGTGGTTAAGCCGATATCCCAAGTCATCAATTCATGGGAAACAACATTGTAATAAAAAGAGAGGTCATGTTTATCGAATGCGCCAAAGTCACCACCATCAACAGCGGTGTAGCGATAACTAATATCTGGCAAAGCTGAACGACTTGGGTGAAATGCGATATAAGCACTAGGAGCATCGACCCATCCTCGACGGGTATTATCTACTTTGGTACTTCCCCACCACATATCAACACCCGTTTTCACCGAGTAAGGGGAATCTGCGAAAGCTGAAGGAACGACTGCTAAAGAAACGACCGCACTTGCGAAGGCCGCGAATGCTACTCTATCCATGTGTGAAGGCTCCAATATAAAAAGCGAGCTACATCAGCTCACCATGCATAGGATAGTAACATATTCTATTTAGCAAATAATGTTTAATCAGGCAGTTAACGAACGTGAGCTAGGCACGAATCTTATTGAAAACCACGACTCCGACGACCACTAATATTAACCATGGCAGCATTTTGAAAGCGACACCAATAAGTGCCAACACTAATGTAACCGCCAGTGCAACGCCCATCGCCGCGAATATGGTCACTGCCGTAATTCCCGTAACGACTAAGGTTGCACCAAAAATTAAAACAAAGACAATTTCAAACATCGAATCACCTCCTAAAAACTAATATATTACAAACTGCATAAACCAAGCCAACTGAACGAAAATATTTCTAATTATCTGTATTTAATAAAGATAAAAAAGCGAGAGCTTAAAAGACTCTCGCTAAACAGAACTCTTGGTAAAAATTACCACCTATTTTCGGTAAATTTTACACATTTAGCTCTTTGGGAATCTTCGCCAAAGCCGCTTCAACGACTTCGATTCCAGCGCCAGGTTTATGAGCATTCTCACTGATATAGCGTCTCCATTGACGTGCACCAGGCATACTCTGGAACAAACCGATCATATGGCGGGTGATATGACCAAGATAAGAGCCATTAGCAAGTTGTTGTTCGATATACGGATACATCTCTTCAACCACTTGAGAGCGCTTTTTGATTGGTGCTTCAGAGCCAAACAGCTTTTGATCAACCTCAGCCAGCATATAGGGATTTTGGTACGCTTCTCGGCCTATCATCACGCCGTCCAAGTTATTTAAATGCTCAAGACTGTCGTCCAAAGTTTTGACACCACCATTTACCGCAACCACTAGATTCGGAAAATCGCGCTTAATTTGATAAGCACGATCATAATCTAACGGCGGAATTTCCCGGTTTTCTTTTGGGCTTAATCCGGTAAGCCATGCTTTGCGTGCGTGGATAGTAAACTGCTGACAACCACCTTTTTCTGACACTTTTGTAATGAAATCCGTCAAAAACTCGTACGAGTCTTGCTCGTCGATACCAATGCGCGTTTTCACTGTGACTGGAATATCGACAACGCTTTTCATCTCAGCCACACATTCAGCCACCAGCTCAGGCTCAGCCATTAAGCAGGCACCGAAACGACCGTTTTGCACGCGATCAGACGGGCAACCGACATTTAGGTTTACTTCATCGTAACCACGTTCTTGAGCCAACTTTGCACAGTGCGCCAAATCTTTCGGGTTTGAGCCACCCAATTGCAGCGCAACCGGATGTTCTTGTTCACTGTATTTTAGAAAGTCACCTTTGCCGTGAATGATCGCACCCGTTGTCACCATTTCGGTATACAACAGCGCCTCGGAAGAAAGCAAACGATGGAAGTAACGACAGTGACGATCAGTCCAATCGAGCATAGGCGCAACTGAGAAACGCTGCATGACGAATTTGCTTGTAGATTCTTGATTAGACACTGTAAAACCTCAACTTTTTCACTTCAAAAATTTCCGCCAATTTCCTAGAATTTTGCCAGATTTCGCCCTATGGTACCCCTATAGTCCCCCTTTTTGAGTAGGACTGGTACCCAACATCCTTCAAGGAGTAGAGCAATATGGCATCGTATTCAATAGAAACTCGTAAACTCAAAAGCGGCGAACTTCGATACAAAACGACGATTATCGTTAAGAAAAACTCGCGGATTATACACCGAGAATCCAAAACATTCAGAAAAAAAGATCTAGCTCGCACTTTTGGTAAGAACCGTGTTGCTGAACTCGAATCTCAAGGGGTACTAAAAGCCAAGACCGTCCCCCTAGGGGAACTGCTCGATATGTATATGAATGACAGGGACTTATGGGATAACTCAGGGCGCACTAAGCAATATGTAATCAAAATGCTTCGAGACTGCGATATTGCCAATATTGATTCTAACTCTTTGGAGACTGCCGATCTCATAGAACACTGCCGAATCCGCAAGAGTGCAGGAGCAAAGCCCGCTACTATCAATCACGATGTTGCGTACCTGCGTTCTGTAATGAAAAAAGCCAAACCCGTATTTAGGGTAATTGCCAACTTTGCGATTTTCGAAGAGGCCGTTCCCGTTCTGACCGATATGAAGTTAATCGGCAAAAGCCAAAAAAGAACCCGCCGACCTTCAGACGAAGAGCTAGAGCTATTAAGAGAAGCGCTTCGCAAAAGACAAAGTTTTCGTGCCAATGGCCCTACTCGTATCCCTTACCTCGATATACTCGAGTTCAGCATTTTAACTTGTATGCGTATTGGCGAAGTCTGCACAATTCGCTGGGAAGATCTGGACGAGAAGAACAAAACCGTGTTAGTCCGCAATAGAAAAGACCCTCGAAAAAAAGAAGGCAACCACATGATTGTACCACTACTTGGTGAATCGTTTGATATTGCTATGAGGCAGAGCAAACATAATTCGTACATCTTCCCGTATAATTCTCGCAGCGTGACTGCAGGCTTTCAAAGGGTACGTAATGAGCTAGGTATTGCGGATCTACGCTACCACGATCTGCGCCGTGAAGGAGCAAGCCGACTTTTTGAGAAAGGTTACTCAATAGAAGAGGTTGCTCAAGTTACTGGGCATAGGAACTTGAATATACTTTGGCAAGTTTATACACAACTGTATCCAAATAAATTACACGATAAAAATTAAGGAGAATTATTATGGGTTGGGCATATAGCGACGTAACGGCTTCATTACTTACACGAGGTTTCAGTGTAAACCGAACAAGTAACCTTTCTTTCGGTAAATGCAAGCACTCTGATTACGTGCGAATCATCCCTGAAGACAATATGGATAGGCATTTAGCAACTTATTACATCTATGGTACTGAACCAGACGAAGCCTCATTACTCCTGCTGTCTTTAAACATTTCAGAAAGTGATATTCTTCCGCAAGCTTTGGAGCACTTCAAATTATTGGTACACACTCTTTTTTATGATGTTTCGAAAACACCGCTTCCTGAAAGCTTTACGTTAAATGATGAAGATATATCACTTGCAGGTTTTAAGTTAGTATGTGAACACAACGCAGCTGATGCAGCAAATACACTGAACGTATTTATTGCTAAAGAGGATGAATATGATGACGCGCGAAGTCTACGGCATCGCTTTTTATATGGTCAATAGAGCTACTTAAACTCATCCCTAACCATCTCCCAAACACCAATTAGGATTGGGAGAGTGGTACCGATGATGCCACCATACTCAATTCCTTTTGCTGTTACATTCGCTGTCAATAAGTCAGGATGACCAACCGCTAATGCCACACCAGCACTAATAAGCACCAAGCCCTTTTTAGTTGAAGGCTGGTCGAGATCGATACCCATTTTCTCTTTGATAAACTTCTTCATAACACTTTCCATTGTTTGAGGTACTTGATCGCAAATGCGGCCAGTACTGCCGCTAGCACTGTAATTGCTACCCTTTTCCAGTCTTCTGAATTCATGCCATCCGCACCCCTTCTTGCGCTTGTTCAAGCGAATAGTAGCGACCGACTTCCATCACTGACATGGCATGCAGCATTTTAGCTAACGTAGCATCGCTGCTTAGGTTAATCGGTTCATTGGCATTGATACCAAGTTGGCTTGCTACAAAGCTGGCGTAGTTGTCCGAATCGTTCTCATGACTTGGTGCAAACTTGTAGATGATCTCTTCTATCGTTTCGAGTCCGTATCGGCCTTGATAACTATCGCGTAAAAGGATTGCACCAGCCCGAAAACCATATTCGGGTGCTCGAAAGGTTTCGAAGCGGCTATCTACCGAAGGGGAAACTTTGCCAACCCAATTGTTATTGGCATTACTTTCAATATTGAGTGGGTTGTTAGCCCTTACGCCTCGCGGCGCACCACCAATCGAAAAACCGCTTGTTTTCATTGCTACCCCCAACACCAATAAAATGACTGCTGCTATTAGAATCGGCATCATTACATTTGCGCCGTAAAATCTATCGAAAGAGCAGAGGCTGTAACTTCGCCATACAACATCACTATTCCTTTCGCACTGTTAATCGAAAATGACGCACCGTTACTCGGTTGTATCTTGCTCTCTTCGTTAAGCATTGGATGCTCATTATCTGGCATATCTAGCGACTTCATTTGATAGTTCGAAAAACCACTCAGCTTTAAGCGAGAACCACCATCACCATAATTCAGTCTTGGCAGTGCTTTTACACCTCCAAACATATCGCTAGTCCAATACACATTATCGCCCATCGCATCGGCCGGATTGCCTGTCACATATACATCTGCATCGACGTAAAAGTTCAGCACTGGATCGTCACCAAATATCACTGCCGAGGGATACAGGTTCGATAGCCTCGCCAATGAAATAGTTTTCGCCCCTGAGATAGAGCCGTCTGCAATGGCGATATGTTCAACACCTTGCGAGATTAAAATTTGTTCAGGCACTTGTATCACTCCTGAACTATCTTTAATCACAAAGGGCAAGGTAATTGCACCACCAATCATCGAGTTAACATGTTGCGCAATGTGTTCAATTTTGTTCCGGTTGCTACCCGTCGGTAGAGTAAGGTCACCCATGATCCTAAACCTCTATAATGTGTACCGAGTCTGCTGCATCGCCCGTGATTACTAGCTCTGCACGTGTCGAAAGTTCTAACCGCTCTCCCGCTTCTAGAGGAAGGTCACCTGCAACCCAAATACTTTTTGAGTTGCTAACACCCGCTTTTATCACCACTTTTTGCCTCGCTAGATTCTCTGCAACGGTCAGTGGCAAGTTGCCTTGCTGGGCAGAAATACTGTTGCTAACTTTTTGTGCAATTTCTTGATCTGCTGCGATTTCTACGGCTGGTAACTGACTCACTTCTACAGACTGATTGTCAGCAACCTGAACCGCTGGCAGCTCACTGACTTTGATGGATTGGTCAGCGGCTATCTCTACGCTAGGCAAGCTACTCACCGCTAGACTTTGGCCGTCTTCGATTTCGACTTTCGGTAAACTATCAATCGAGACAGATTGACCATCTGCAATTTCTAGCGCTGGCATAGCACTTACGACTACGCTCTGCCCGTCGATATTCGCTGGCGGGACAAAATCCCCATAACCAAATTCGAGTGAGATTTCTTGGTCAATATCGGAGTAAACCAACACCCGACCAACGCTTTGCGAGCTTTTGACTACCGAGTGCTTTTTCACTGACACCCGATCACCGAGCGAGGTTTCAAACTCCACCGTTTGAGAAGCCGATTCAAGATACAGCCAGTTACCCGCGATATTGACGGGAATAGGATTATTAGCTTTTAAACTTAACTTCATCGTTTCACCGCCATGATTGCTACGCCACCTAGCACTACCGAGATAATCACCATCATGATCACTTGCTGCTGCTTGTTCTCACTCGCTCCGCCGTCTTGGTTAAACTTGGCTAAGTCCATCAACGCATCGAGGTTCTTGGTATTCTGCTCGGCTTGGTTACCTGCAAGCCCTGCCATCACCTGCAAGTTTTCGCTGTTACTGGAAGAGATGTCTTCAAGTGCGTTTTCGGCAAAGTCCATTGAGTTCACATTGACCTGATTGGCATGCTCAAGCGCTTGCTCAAACATCTCGCCGCTTTGCTCGACTAACTCACCACCTAGTTCAAAGGCATGCTTTACGGCTCCGTGATCGGTGGCCGTGACATTCACCGTTGAGTTATTAACACCACTTATCGCCGTACCGAGGTTGTCACCCGATATCGCCGTTTGGCCGCTGACATTGGTCGATTGTGTTTTATTACTTGAGCTTGATTTACCACCCATGATTTACACTCTCATTTCTAATCGTGTGGTTTTCTGCAAGGTTTGTTCGTTGGTATTAAGTGGCCTGACTAACCGAGCTAAACCGTCAAAATAGGTCTCTGCTGAGATGTTTGAGAGTCCGCTTCGCCTCACGTATTGAGTCAATTCTCGAATACCACTCACTACCCCATGACCAACCACGCCCCACAAGTAATAGGAGTCGTCTAACACTTCTCCCGCAATAGTCAGGCAGTGGTTATCACCTTGCAATTGATACACACTCACCCGCCCTGCTTTGACTTCACTTTTCAGTAATTCAAAATCTGCAGGACAAGCTCGAAAGGCCACTTTTAACCGCTCGACTGCTTTCGGGCATTGGCTGACGCACTCGATCATTTCTTTAGCATCCAATAAGCAATGGCAAGCACCACCGCACCGAGTAACCAAGGGCTAATACCTTGGCTGCCCATGTTTATGGCACCAATAGTCTGACCGCTGTAGTTGCCACTGCTGGCCGTCGATGGTCCAGCATCCCCACCCGAGATAGGCATTGAACCGCTATTAGTTAACCCGCCTCCGACTGCTGGTATCATGCTCGCCCCTTAATCAGCATGTAGCCGATAATTAACAGCACTCCGATAGCAATTAACTTGTTAGAGCCGTCCGAAACTTGAAAGCCAAGAAAACCGCCACCGAGAAACACTGCAGGAAGTAAAAAAGGCATCTTGATTATCTCCGCTTCATCACTAGCAGCACGACTACCAAACCAAATACCATTGCCGCTCCCATGAGCACCATTGGATTGCTAAACAATCCTTGAGATGGTACCGCGAGCGGCTGACCGTCGGCAGTTTGTCCTTCAACTTGGCTTTTACGCGCTTCATCTGGATCGCTGGCTTGTTGCTTTGATAAATCATTTTCAACACTGCCTGTTATCCAAGAGCCACCCGCACTGGTTACCGAATCCAGTAACTCACCACCTGCCTCACTTAATGAATCTAACCAACTCATCTTGCCCCCTTACGCAGAGGGCTTAGGCACAGCGACTTGCTCAATGGCCTCAATAATCAATGGCACACTGCCCGATGCGCTTTTCTCGAGCTCAAATTGCAATGCTCGCACCGCTTGAGTCTTGAGCTTACTTTCTGAGCCAAACCCAGTTCGTACAAAATCGAGAGAGAACCAACCATCGTTTTGCTCAAGCCCTGCATAGGACAAATCAAATGCGTTGTCTTCTTTGCTGACATTCATCTCTTCGCGATCATCACGCAGCACTCGAGCTCGAATAATGGACGAGTCTTTGAAATGAATACGTTTGATGCTGAGATACGGTGAACGCTCCGACCAATCAAAAGGAGTTCGGCCAGCGGCACTAGCAAACCAAGTCAGTGAATAGAGCCTTGGCATAAACACACGCTGAGTTTGCGCTTCGGTAATATGCGCCCTAGCTCGAATACTTGGTGCATCTCCAACTTTAGAAACCAACTGGATATACACAAACCAGATTTCACCTGGCAATGTCACCAACTCACCTTGACGCACGCCTAACTTAGTACGCATGGTCATGTCAGAGAACGGAATGACATAGCGACCTGCCGACACATAGTTCGAACGGTGCTCTTGTAAATCCACCATGTCTTGACCTGACAGTGAAATGATTTCTTTACCGTTGTACGTGATACGTACCCGCTCAATGTCTGCTGGATCGGTAATGTCAGTGACTAGCTCAAGGTTTTGATACGTAGGGCCAGACACCAGACGTAAAGTCGCCTGATTACCCCATGCGACACCTTCAACCGGATCAAGCTCTTTCGGGCGTGGATTAAATAGCGTATTTAAAGCTTCCATATCGCCCCCTTAAAACCAGCCAGAGTCGCCGCTGATCACTTCTTTTAGTGATTGCAATGTCGAGATGTTGTTAATCACTGCTATAACCAGCAGCGTTGCTAACACCGTCATCAACATCGTTTTGTTGCTTTTACTCATGATTCGCCTTTATTAACGTGAACAAATTCGTCGTAAGTTATAAAAGGCTAAGTTTTGGGGATTGGGAAGGAGGGGAAAGCTATAGGTTGTAGAGCAACCTATAGGCTTGCTTTTTACCTTGTTAGGCTAACCTTTATCGACTCCAAATGCTTGGAAGAAAGAGTTATATCACTTTACGTGATAGGTTTATCATCCATCCATCCTATAAAGTGCTAATTTATATTTATACAAAATTGGAGCCCCCTAGATGTCCGTTACTCAAAGTCAGAAGCTAGATATAGAACAAAAACTATCATACATGGAAAGCTTTACAAAAAGCACATACGCTCGTATCCCACTCATAAGTTGTGGGCTTAATACCTCTATAAGTTGGGAAGCCACATCTATTGACATTCAAAAACAAGCCTTTGATATTAATGGAAATCTCATCATAAAAGACATCGGTGACAAACTCAGCAGAACTGCAAGGTATTTACATTTGTGTAACAGGCACTCTATCCAGATTATTAGTGGCGACGGTAACATATTCACAGTTCTCAGAAACAAACTTAGTTCTTTTAAGGTGTCACCCAATCAATACTCACAATGCTTTCCCTTCGAATGCAAGGGAAAGCTAACCACCACAGGTTTCCCTGTACTTACCGCTATAGAAAACGACGCAAGTGGCTATGCTATTTTTTTCAGTACGCCCAAAGTTCAAAAGGTAAAAGTTCCCGTAACCGTGAATCATAATGGCATACCAAGAAACATCGACATCGTAGACGAACAAATCGTTCACAAATATGAAGTTGTATTTATCCCCCATAAGAGCAATAGAATAGAGCTAAGAATCTCGGCCGATACCCTAAAAAAGGATACTGCAGAGTCGTTTGAAAGACTTAAGCAAGCATTTTTTGATATTTTACGTAGCAATGGAATCTCTCTACAACCCTTTAAAATTGTAGAGTTACAGGACGCGATCGTATCTCTATACGGAGAGTCTGGCTACGGAGCAGTAGTTGACACAAAATTTATTAGCGTTAACAATCGAACCCTCATGCCTAGGTCAAACAAACGAAAAACTGACAACTGTTTAAGAGAGCAGCCTTATCATTTAGCGGGAGAGAAAGTTGAGCAGGTAAAATGCGTCGGTGTTTCTATTCAGTTTAAAGCGAGAACTACTCCTAAAAAACTACTGGTAACAACCAAGCTAACCATAGAGTGCGACCCACACTCTGACTACAATAGATGTGACTACATTAAACTAGAACACCCCATTGGAAATACCCAAGCAACAGAAATGATAGACCATATAATTGAAGCGAATTGTTGATTAAGATGAAAGCTGATGTCATTGAGTACATAACAGAGAAAGTACACTTCCCCGAAGGGCTGAAGTCGAAAGTTTTTACTTTTCTTACCTATCTTGAAGTAGAAAAGGATGACTACTATTACCCTCTGACAAAAATCAAGAATATAACGAAGCTTGATACTGAATCCAGCATGATGGTCGCTAGATTTTTTTGTGGTTCGAGAATTTCCCTTCTTGAGCCCAAATACATCTATATTACGTATGATGACGAAATAATAGAAATTTCAAAAAATGATTTCAACAAAGCTTTAACTAATAAAGATAAAGTATTTCAAACCGAAGATTCTGTTTGCATAAAAGATTTCACCAAGAAAGGGCTCAAGTTTTACTTTGTTAGAAAAGTAGATACAGAGTATCAGGAGTTTGAATGGTAGAGGAATATAACTCTTCAGACGACCCTGCTTGCGAGGAGTTCCTTTCTAGCAACAGCGCTGATGAAATAATCGATGGCTTTACGAATGTTATCGAACCCAGCAGTTACGAAGAGTTTATTTCTTCTGTCAATTTCGCTCTAAATAAGTGCATACGAATCCTAGAAAAAAATGGAAATAGGTACTATGCGCTAGGAGAAGAAGAATTAAACTCTCTTGTAGCGGGACTTTTATCTGGGCACTCTATAAATGCTAGCACCGAGACAAACACAAGAGGGAAAGTAGATATAACTGTTCAAAATGATGAATACTCTTGGTTAATCGAAGCAAAATTGGGAAAAAACAATAACTACATCTTTGAAGGACTATTACAAATTTTAACTCGTTACGCTACTAGCGAAAAAGACTTTGGTTTATTGATTTATTTCCAGAAGAAAAAGCCACTTCAACTGTTTGAAAAATGGTGTGAATACATAAAAAATAAGGAATGGGTTGAGTATGCAAAAAATCATCAAATATACGATGAGGTATGCGACTACCTTGTAGACAGTAAATATACATCTCTTAAGTACGAGCCAGAAAACAAAATGGGCACCCAAAAACATATGATGAGTAGTAGCGGCTCTAATATAAATATTCAATTTTTCGGGGTAAATTTATATCACAACCCTTTGGACAAATCCGGAAGAATAGGGAAAGGGCAAAAACTATTCTATGCTAAACAAGCGCTTCAGGAAGAATTTCTGTCTCACAAAGATACAGGAGCGTTTAATGTAGAGCGGCTGATGAGTTCTCTAAATACTTTTTTTGAACACTCAAATGAATTTGATAAACTAAATGAAGAAAGCAGTTGAAAATATATCAAAAACTATCAGCTAGAAACCATTTGCACAATTCAATATACTGTGCTCAATATTTCCTATCCCATCTCTAACAAGCAGATATTCAGCAACAGGCTTGCCGATTTTCTGCTTATTAACCTTGGCGGAAGTGAGCGCTGCAATATCATTGATATTGAGCCCTTTCTTATCTGCTAACCACTTGGCATCTGACATTGAGTTAACCGCGCCTATCCACCAAGTTGATGATTGCTCAGTAACGGTTTTCGGTACCTCTTGCCCACGCTGAAAAATAGAGTGAATGACTAGCCCATATTGACGGCCACCACGCAATAACTCACCCGCTTTACCTTTTAGCTTTCCGGTTGTTTCGACACAACTTGCTAGCTCTTCAATCACCACATACAGCTTAGATGCTCGGCCATTACCCATCGACCACACTACCGCACTGAAAAACTCTAACTCATGGCTAGTTGCACCATCTTGCGGGATATAGGCAAGCTTGAATGACTTACCTCTTTTTCTCGCAGCAAGTAAAGCCTTAACGAAAGCCGCTTTTGAGCTAGTACCATGGCACATCTGGCCTTGAAATTTAGCACCCGCATAGTTTCGGTAGGGATCGAAAAATACCGCTTGAGAGGTTTTTGGCACTAGCCCTAAATATTTGACTGCTGATGTTTTACCGCCGCCTGTTCCCGCCACATAGATGACATGTTCTGCATCGTGTGACGGGTTGGAGTTAACCGGATTAGGCAGCTTGAACGGCTGGGACTTGCTTTTCATCCTTCTCCCTCTCGATTTTCTGCTGCTTTAACTCATTTAGCTGACTCCTCGCTCCATGAACTAAGCAAAGAACCGCAATCAGTAACATAACCTCTTCAATGTAGCCACCAAACCAACCAACTATATGACCTCCATGCTTCGATAAAACTGGAACCGCTGCACTGGTCACCTCCGCTTTGCCTTTGGCATCAAAGGCAAAATCTACTCCTGCAATGATTGAGGTCGCTTTCTCTACGACGGTAAACATAACCCCCAAGATCCCCTCGAACGCTTCAGGGCTGATACCTTCTTCTTGCTCTTCGGTTTGCTCCGGTTCGTTTTCTGCTTTCTCTTCGGCTTCCAACCCAGAGATAAAACTGGAAAAGTCGCCCCAATCGTCAACTTCAGATTCAACTACTTCTGGTTCACTAAGCAGCTCCATCGCTCACCTCACTATCTTTAGCTAACTGCTCAAGTTGTTCGAAGAAATTTTCCGGAAGCCCGAGTGCTTCAATTGGCACGTTAAAACTAATAAGCATTTCTTTTAGCTCTTCCAATAGGTCTTTTGGTTCCAGTTCCAGCGACTCAATCCGAGCAACTTCTCGCTCAAAATCTTTAAGATCAATATGGTCAAATGGTTGCTCTTCCTTTTGTTCATCTTCTAACACTGATAGGTAACCGGAGAAATCCCCCCAATCCTCAACCTCTGACTCAACGACTTCTTGCTCACTAAACAGATCCATCACTTACCTCCTGCTCTGATTTTTTAGGGAAAAGCGTATATCTAATCCAAAACCCTGCGGCTAGCACACCTAATACGATAAACACTCGCTTTGGCGTGATGAGTGAAGCCTTTTCTTCTGGCTTGGGTTCGGTTTTGTTTTCGGTTAGATTACCGCTTGAAACCTTGTCAATACTGGATTCTGTAGATTGGTTGGAATCGCCCTTTTCAACCGAATCGCTAACCACTGGTTCGGTTAACTTAAGCTCGGTTTCATCGGTTGCCATGTTCTTTTCGATGTAGTCGTTAACGCTTCGACTCATGGAGCTATTGCCACATTTAGGACAGCGGTAGTACTTTAAACCGATATTTCGGCTATTCTTTGGCGGTTCACCTGCAGCAATCAGCTTACCCTCACCGATATGATGAACCGTTGCAACCGAGCGGCAAACCGGACACTGAACCGCACCCCTAACCGGATTATCGTACTTACTCATCGACCACCTCACCATCTTGAATGAGTGAGAGTTCGTCTAGGTTAGTCTGCACATATTCTCGGTATTTGCGCCGAGTCACCGCATTGAGGTGAACTAGGTGCTCAAGTTGTTCAAAGAAGTTTGCCGGTAGGTCTAGCGCTTCAAGTGACAAGTTGCCACTAATCAGCATTTTGGTAGCCTGACCTAATAAGTCTTTGGTTCCCATCGACTTAAACCGAGCAATTTCTCGCTCAACATTGTCTGTCAGTTGATCGGCTGCTTCCAAGGCGAGCAAATCGCGTTGGCATTCTTCGATTGATAGTTTTTTCATGGTGTCCCCTGTCTCACGACGTTAGATGTTTGTTTAAGTAATCAGTCGCCCGTTTCTAATGGATAACGTGCAATATCGATCTATTGGGACTTTTCGCCCCTGTATAAGAGGTTGAATTAAACATTTCACCCCGTCACTGCTCCAACCGGTAGCTTGAGTCAGCGCAGCCTTTAGGTTTTCAACCTTTGAGTTACAGTTATTTTCAGTGCTCCAAGGTAATGCGCTCCGCGCATTTTGAAGACGCTGCACGTCTTTTTTCTTCACGATGCTATAGCACTCGCTAGCGGTTTTGATGAGCTGCCCCAACCAAGAAAAACCGATCACCTTTTTGACCGATTCACCGTATTGGTTTTGCTTCTCTTCGTATTCGACTTTGGCACGATGGGCGAGCTTACAAAATAATGACCACTTGGAAGAATCCGCCGCTTGGCGCAGTTCTTCTAGTTCTGGATCGGTCTTGGTTTGTTCTGGTGTAGTTCGGCGTAGATTTCGCCATAAGGATACAGGTTCGCCACCAAATTGCTGAAACTGGCGGATCTTGTGGATGGAAGCCCACGCCCTTGCACGAAAAGCCGAATCCTTAGACTCACCTTCAGGCATGTGATTACCATTGATGTTCTTAGAAACGTACTTTGCCATGTATGCAGTCGCCCCGCCTTTCTTTGGATCGGCTTCTTTTACGTCAAAACGAGGTGATATATCGCTGCCAAGTTCGTCTCTATCTTCAGAGATCGCGCAGCCTTCTAGTATCGATATGACCTCATTTTTATCCTTGTGAGAACAAAATAGAAAATAGTGAGCATGACTGGTTGCATCCTTATGAGGTTCAGCGACACGAAAGCCGAAATACTCAATATCTGTTTTTGCAATCAGTGCTCGAGCTAGCGCCCATTTGTGCATCAAGGCATTGTGGCCGTCTTTTACCGACGCTCCATTCCACTTACTCGATATACGGTGGTACTTACTTGGCAACGTCCAAGTGATAAACAAAGCCGTAAAACCTAGGTCTTGCGCCCACTCTTCAAAACCACGGCAACGCACCATCATTTCAATGCGGCGATTTTCTGGATTAGCCGTTGTGCGCTTCACTACTTCAGCCAGATCGTACACTTCGCCCGAATCGTTGTTGAGTATCGCCATTGCTTCAATAAACTTGCTCGCTTCATGTTGGTTTCGCTTCCAGTTTGAGAACGATATTGCACTGATGATCGGCGATTGGTGCTGATATTCGCCCACTCGCTCAAGTGCAATTTGTGAATATTCAATATACTGGGCTCGCAACTGCAAAAGCCGCCCTTCGATCCACTCTTCGGACTGCATTTTCAACGCGGCGATCTCTAAATCACGCTCAAGCTCATCTGGGTTCTTTTCGCGCTTTTTAAAGTTGATATGTGGCGGGTTTACGTGAATTAAGAGAAGTTGTTCACTTTGTTGATAGTAGATATGCTCGAGTGCTTCAAGGTAACTACTGAACTGCGCGGCTAGGCTTTCGTCACTCAATAACATAGAGCACTTATCGGCGTACAGTTTGGAGAGCTTTTCGACCGCATCGTCACGCATCAAGATGTCGTGACTGATTGGCTCAGCTTTGGCTTTGTATCTAGAATCGACAAAAGAAAACTTGTCTTCGATAAAGGCTGCACGCTCTAAACCAAATTTAACCGCTTCCTCAGCGGCTTTTATCAAGTTCTGTTTCGTTGGGTTTGCGCGCTTCATACGCGCCGAGACTTTACGTTTTATATCTGCACGTACCATAGGCGGCAACCTAGGAAAGAATCGACGAGTAAACGCCGACCCTTTCAATACTTCTCCCACTTCAAGAACTCGATCGGCCATGGTTACTCCCAGCAATCAGACTCGTTGCATGAGTAATTCAGTGGCTTTGCTTTGCGCTTAGAACGTTTATTCAACCCATGTTTTTCACGTAGCTTCTGAATCAGAAAAATAGAACGCTGACGCTTTCTAGGATCTGGACACACCATTCCCTGCATATCAGGACAAAGTTTATGTATTGGACTAGATACCTGCATACTTCCTCCAGTTACTGAACGGATTGCCAGTCTTGTTTGGCTTGTTGGTGACGTTTGTCGATATACGCCGCGAGATCTTCGATTTTGATTAAGGTAGGACTACGCTCTGAATCGCGCAGCTTGAATGTAGGCAACGGAAAGTCGCAAGCCTTAGCTTTCTGCTCTGCCGTTTTTGGCGTGATACCAAAAAACTCTTGGCAGACTAGTTTCAATTCTACGGTCGGACTCTCAAAACGTGCTAACAAAGCAAAATTTGTATTCATATATCACCTATGCAACTATGAAGAGTTGATTAGGAGCAACTATAATCAACTCAAAAGTGTCTCAACTACCACATGAGACATTATTGGCATATTAAACTAGTTTTGCAACACCTTTGAACATACCGGAGCCACTAATGAGCACTATAGACGATCAGATCGCTGAACTAAAGAAACTCACTAACACTGCAAAAAACACAGATTTATCAAAGTGTTTGGGCGTATCACCTTCCACAATTCAAACGTGGAGAATGAGAAATAAAATCCCTCAGGATATGTTCATAAAAGCGAACGAGATCGCAAAAAATGGCTCACTATCTCCGAAGGGCTATCTAGAGTTGAAATACTTTGATATTGAAGTCAGTGCAGGAATGGGAGCACTAGTTGAGAAAGAAGAAGAATCCTCTTCAATCGTATTTAAAGAGAAGTTCATACGGCAAGAGCTTGGGTACAATCCAAACAATGTTTTTCTAATGCCTATACGTGGTGACAGCATGATCCCTACTTTAAAAAATCAAAGCATCGTTATGGTGAACCGTGTTGATGGCTTCTCAACTGATGGCATTTACGTCTTTCGCTACGATAGTCGTCTAATGGTCAAACGCATTCAGTTCCTACCAAAAAGCATCAAAGTCGTTAGTGATAATCCAGCTTACGAACCTTGGGAACTAACAAAAGAAGATATAAAGAGCGCTGATTTTGAGATTATTGGCGAAGTGGTTTGGTCGGGGCAGAGGATGTAGATTATGGAAGTAGCTGAGAGAATATTCCACTATCTTCTTATCTCTATTATGTCTGGAATAATTGGAGTTTCCTCAGGCCTTTATATTGAAAATGAAAGGTACAACACCGAGCTCTCAAAGATTCAGAGTCAATTGGAAAATTCGAGAATGGAGTTAAACCATCTGCTACAAAAACAAAGAAATCTAACCATAGGTACAGAAACATATGACATAGACTTAGGCAAACTATCCAAGCTCACCGAAGATATATATTCAACTGATTGGAGGGTAAGAAAATATGAAGAAGTTTTAAATACTATCAAAGAGAAAAAATTAACGCTTGGAAGTATATTTGTAGTTCTAGTCGCTCTTTTTGGTATTGGGATTAGTGCTATTGGCGCACATTTAAAATTTAGACATCTTATTGAATTTGTGATTAACGAGGATAGATATGATTACAACAAAAAAAGATTAGTAATAATTAATAGAAAGGATAAAAGTGAAATAATACTCGGTTTATATCTAATAGGAAAAAACAAAGAGAGAACGCAAATACTTAACCTATCAGATAACCCACTAAGAATAGACTCATTCAACCATTTACAATTGCAAATTGAAAAGCCAAAAAACTGGCCGAAAGATAATCCCAACAGACACTACCGCTTGTACATACTTTTAGGAACTGGTCGTACTCTTAAGTGCCGTGCAATAAAAAAATTTAGGGACTCACCAACAATAAGCCTTGTCCCATCAGATTATCAATAATGTTCGGACAGATTCAGAAAGGGTTTATCATCTATGTATACATTAATACCAGTAGGCATTCGTCCAATAAAATCAAAATAAATAGGACTATATTGGATCCCCTTTAGTACCCCTCAACACCTTCAAATCCTGTTAAATCAAGAAACTAAAACCTATCGAGCATAGGCGCAACTGAGAAACGCTGCATGACGAATTTGCTTGTAGATTTAGAGCTAGACACTGAAATACCTCATCGTTGTTACTCTGGTCTTTACAAAGGGATCCTCTTAAAAGATCGCGGATTATACACTGTTCATCACAAACATTAAGAAAAAATGATCCAGCGAGCAAAGAGAAGTGCTAATTCATTTATGAACTATCTTTAATCACAAAGGGCAAGGTAATTGCGCCGCTAATCATCGAGTTAACGTGCTGCGCCATGTGTTCTATTTTGTTCCGGTTGCTACCCGTTGGTAGAGTAAGGTCACCCATGATCCTAAACCTCTATAATGTGTACCGAGTCTGCTGCATCGCCCGTCATTACTAGCTCTGCTCGCGTCAAAAGTTCTAGCTGCTCTCCCACCTCGAGAGGAAGGTCACCAGCAACCCAAATGCTTTTTGAGTTGCTCATACCCGCTTTACCTTTTAACTTTTCGGTTATTTAAATGTTGTTTAAGAACTCAAAAAAGAAAGATCTAGAAGTGCAGTTTTGAGGCCATTGATGAGGGTGGTTCGGTCTGAACAAAGGATATAGCTTGTTGAGTATAAACTCTAAGATCTTAACTTTGAGATCCTCGAGTGGATTGTTTCGATAGGCTAATTCTTTTGCACTACTATAATCACAAGCAATATATAGTTTCGTGGCTCAAGGATCAGAGTATGTGCTTTTTTACTTTCCTCCTGCAAAGATCTTTCTCCTCACTACTCACGCACGTTTCGTTATCAGCCTTACTTTTCAGTTCAAGTGCAGTTGCTAAAGAAACTCTAACTTGGTGCGCATATTATGATTGGAACCCTTGGATATACCCTGTAGAAGGGACGTATCAAGGAATACTTATCGATGAGCTAAAAATATTTGCTGAAAAAAATAATGTCGATACAGAAGTACAAGACGACCTAAGCTGGAAGCGATGCCAAAAACAACTAGAGAATGGAAAAGTCGATATGATTCTAGGGGCATACAAAACCCCGGAAAGAGAAAAGCTATTTTATTATTTGGATGAGCCAGCATTTTACAATACTTCCAACATATACGTTTACACTAGCTCTGCTAATAAAAAATTACATAACATTAATGACCTAGAACAGCTACGAGACTTTTCAGTATCGGTTGTGCGTGGCGATAGCCTAGGAAACTTGCTCGATAAGTTCGTAGGCTCCCTTCCTAAAAATAACGTCCACTATATAGCGACGACAAGTCAGCAGCTTCAAAAAGTTCTTTTGGGTAGAAGTGACTATTTGTTTAGCTCAGAGTCTGGTTTTAAATCCATACTAGAGCAATCCAATTCTGATGAAAACGCCTTTAAGCAAGTTCTAAAAATCCAAGAAGATATACCAGGTTACGTGATTTTCAGTAAAAAAACTGATCGATACGAAATGTATGGTGATAGATATATTGAAGCAATAAAACAGTACAAATCAAAAAATAATATTCAGGAGCGCATCGATTACCACAAAAGCCAACAGCAATGACTAGAATTGTTGTCCTTGGTAAAACTATGAGATGGATAGGTTACGAAGCACTTGCATCACTAATCATCGAGTTAACATGCTGCGCAATGTGTTCTATTTTGTTCCGGTTGCTACCCGTTGGCAGAGTAAGGTCACCCATGATTCTAAACCTCTATAATGTGTACCGAGTCTGCTACATCGCCCGTAATTACTAGCTCTGCGCGTGTCGAAAGCTCTAACCTTCCTCCCGCCTCGAGAGGAAGGTTACCAGCAACCCAAATGCTTTTTGAGTTGCTAACACCCGCTTTAATCACCACTTTTTGCCTTGCTAGATTCGCTGCAACAGTCAGTGGTAAATTGCCTTGTTGAAAGTAGATCATTTGGAAGAACAGGATTACATTCGGTAGGGTCAGACGCAAAGTAGCCTGATTACCCCATCCGACACCTTCGACCGGATCGAGCTCTTTCGGGCGTGGATTAAATAACGTATTTAAAGCTTCCATATCGCCCCCTTAGAACCAGCCAGAGTCGCCGCTGATCACTTCTTTTAGTGATTGCAATGTCGAGATGTTGTTAATCACTGCTATAACAAGCAGCATTGCTAACACCGTCATCTACATCGTTTTATTGCTTTTACTCATGATTCGCCTTTATTAACGTGAACAAATTCATCATGAGTTATGAAAGGCTAAGTTTTTGGGATTGGGAAGGAGGGGGAACCTATAGGTTTGTTCAACTAGCTATAGGTTAAATGTAGAGTCATAAGCAAAAGTTATTTTTAGAACTAGATACAAGAAAGGTACTTTAAAAAACAATATATTGAGTAAAGTCATGTATAGATGGATAGAGGATTGTATGTCAGCAAGACATGTTTCTGAAGTAAACAATTTATTAGATAAAGCGGACAGTTTTAATTACTTTATTCTATTAGGCACATTTACTTTGATGCTCGATAGCTCTTTAGCTTATAGATACAATATGTCTTTGCTGAAAGTAAACATCAACTTCATAACGTCGTCTATAACAATAGGGGATATTTTAATTTTCATATGTTTATTTAGTCTATTCATGACTTTCATAACAGGCATCATTCAATACTCATTAATGCAGCTTTACTTCCTCCTGCCTTACAGCTTGCGCAATGTGTTTAACAATAATACCCCATCAAGAAAGAAGCGCTCTGATGGGTATTTTTCAGTAAACGAGATCCGAATTTTTGCCGTAAAAAATAATAATTCTGTCGCTTATGAAGCTTACTTGAGTGAAAGACAAAAAATGGTGTCAGAAAATAAGATGGAAAGGTATGCTTTGTTATTTTTAATTGCAATAGTAGTAAACTCGATTGTAGGTAAGTCTGTTGACAATTCAATCATTGAATTATTTATACCAGACAACAACGAAACCCAATTACTATCAACAAATATGCTTCTATATTTATTTGACTACGCTCTGGTTGCATCACTAATTTATATCGGTGTAGTGCGAGGTTGCTGCCTCAGTGTGTCTTCACTTTATAACAATAGAGTTTATCTAGGAGACATAGATCCAGATACTTACACTAAAAGATAAGCAAGCTAAATCAGTAAGTTAAGGCACAATTAAGAGAGGCGCTATCAACATTCCCAATCCCATCCCTAACAAGCAGATATTCAGCAATAGGCTTACCAATTTTCTGCTTGTTTACTTTGGCTGAAGTTAGGGCAGCAATATCATTGATATTGAGCCCTTTCTTATCCGCTAGCCATTTCGCATCAGACATCGAGTTAACCGCGCCTATCCACCAAGTCGATGATTGCTCGGTAACGGTTTTTGGTACCTCTTGCCCACGCTGGAAAATGGAGTGAATCACTAGGCCATACTGACGACCACCACGCAATAACTCACCCGCTTTACCTTTTAGCTTTCCGGCGGTTTCAACGCAGCTTGCTAACTCTTCAATCACCACATGCAGCTTTGATGTTCGGCCGTTACCCATCGACCAGACCACTACACTGAAAAACTCTAACTCATGGCTAGTTGCGCCATCTGGCGGAATATAAGCAAGCTTGAATGATTTGCCTCTTTTTCTTGCAGCAAGTAGAGCCTTAACGAAAGCCGCTTTTGAGCTAGTACCATGGCACATCTGGCCTTGGAACTTAGCACCAGCATAGTTTCGATAGGGATCGAAAAATACTGCTTGAGAAGTTTTTGGCACCAGCCCCAGATACTTCACTGCAGAGGTTTTACCGCCCCCTGTTCCCGCCACATAGATTACATGCTCTGCATCATGTGACGGGGTGGAGTTAACCGGATTATCGTATCGACTCATCGACGAGCTCACCAAAGGCGATATTAAAAGCACTGACTTCAAGGTTATTGGTGAAGTTGTTTGGTCTGGATAAAGAATGTAAATATCAATCAACTAAAAATACAAACCATAATTTAAATCCTACTATCAAAATCCTTCTTGATTAACAACCAATATAATCAATCACTTAGTGTCAATATGGAGAATTAATTACCTAGAGAGAAAATGTAACGGAATGTTATGTTGTATATGAAACTTGATACAACATTGACCGTTCATCATCCGTTAAGGATCTAATAATGAAAAAGAAAGTACTTATTTCAGCAATTGCTTTAGCTGGTTCAGTGGCTCTAACTTTACCTGCAGATGCAGCAAATATAAACTCAGTTCAGGCATTAAATAATTCTGTCGTTTTAGTATCAAATGGAGACGGCACGTACTCAGGTACAGATACTCAGACCCATACTGGTGACTCCTCTCTACCAGTTGATTTCACAGCCATAATTGACCAAAGCAGTGCAGTACCTAGCACCATAAAATGCAGCTGGGTTCCAATAGATAATAATTCATACGTTAAAGATAATGATAACGCTGGTGGTGGTTATACAATTGAAAACGTAGCGAAAGACGGTTCTACCTTTGACATGGAGTTAATCAATGGTTCACAACCTCAAGCTCCATATGTAATGAATGTATCCTTCAGTGTCCCTGTAAGATATACAGGCGCAACAGTTACTTGTGCTCCTGCATCTTAATAAGAGATTGTTACTTTACTAGCTAATGATAAAGCGACCCACTATTTGCGGTCGCTTTATTATTACATGCCGAAAGGTAGCTATATATCCCATCTTGAAATTCATAAGAACACATTAATATAAGAATAAATAGTAATCACCACTATAAACAATATATATTCCTCATACTCGTTTAGGGTGACAGCATCAACCCTATCCAAAAGAGTCAAAGCATTGCGATAGTCGATAGAGTTGGTGGGCTCTCAATTGATGGCGTACATCTCTTTAGGTATGACAATCATTTGATGGTCAAACGTGCTCAATTCCTACCTAAGGGAATTAAGGTTGTAAGTGACAACCCTGTTTATGAAGCTTGGAAGCTCACCAAAGACGATATCAAAAACACAGATTTTGAAATAAATGGGAAAGTCGTTTGGTCTGGGAAAAGCATGTAATAAATTTGCCGTAGTAATACCCTTCTTTCATATATATTGATGCAAGCATAGTAGTAAGTATTGATTTAAATTAATCAAGCAAAAATGGGTAGTTAGTACTAATACAGGGAATCAAAAAACAGTATATCCTCTTTCAAAATTTTCAAGGGGATATTAACGTGAACAAAAAATTAGTTATTTCAGCGATTGCTCTCACGGGATCAATGGTTCTAGCATTACCAGCAGATGCCGCAAATATAAGTTCAGTACAGGCATTAAAAAATACTTTAACTCTAGAAGCAAATGGAGATGGTACATTCTCAGGTACAGATAACCAGACCCATACAGGCGACTCCTCTCTACCAGTCAATTTCAAAGAGATAATTGACAATAGTAGTACAACACCTAACACCATAGAGTGCAGCTGGGTTCCAAAAGGTAATAACTCATACGTTAAAGACAATGATAATACGGGTGGCGGCTATACAATTGAAGATGTGGCAAAAGATGGCTCGACCTTTAATTTGGAGTTAATCAACGGTTCGCAGCCTCAATCTCCGTATGTAATCAATGTATCCTTCCATGTCCCAGTGAGGTATACAGGAGCAACAATTACTTGTAAACCTGTATACCCACAATAAGACAACTTTACTGACTAGTTAGCTAGCGACCCTCTATTTGGGTCGCTACCCGTTGATGGAGTAAGGTCACCTATGATCCTAAACCTCTACGATGTGTACCAAGTCTGCTACATCGCCCGTGATTACTAGCTCTATGCGTATCGAGTGCTCTCACCGCTTTCCTATCTCTATAGAAAAGCCACCAGTAACCCAAAGGCTTTCTGACGGTCTAACACATGCTTTAATAAGCACTTTTCTCCTTGATAGATGCTCTACAGCCACCTCTACTAATCCTCTAAATTTAAAATTGTTAACACAGTAATTTACGCTTAGAAAAGAGATGTAAAAATCCTATCTACAACAACAAATACTTGGAACAATTACTATACTACTTCACATAGTTTCTGCCTCAAGGATGAGCGTTCTATGTTTTCAATCACCGTAAAGCCTATAAAATTAGGCACATTTATTTCGCTATTCATTGCTTGGTTTAGCCCATCTGTTCAAGCGAATGAAACGTTCACATGGTGTGCATACTATGATGGGAAACCATGGATTTACCCAATCAATGCACAATATGATGGCATTCTTATTGAGCAATTAGCTGTCTTTGAAAAAGAGAACAATATAAAGACAACTGTTGTAGAAGACTTACCGTGGAAACGTTGCTTGAGAGAAGTTGAAATAGGCAATATCGATATGGTGTTAGGAGCGTACAGAACTAAAGAGCGAGAAAAATCATTTCACTTTTCCAGCGAACCCATCTTCACCAATATTTCAAAGATTTATGCTTATTCAGCAACAAGCAACGAAAAGGTACTCAATGTTAATAGCTTAGAGGAGATGAGAATGTTCTCTGTCGCTAGAGTTCGATCAGATAGTCACGGAAAAGTAGTGGATGAGTTTATAGCCTCACTTCCGAAAAAGAACGTTAAAGATTTAAACAACCATAAGCAGGTGATAAAAAGAGTCATCTCAAAAAAAAGTGATTACTTTTTTTATTCCGAGCCTCAATTAAAACTATTACTGCAAAAAGAAAACATAAATATAGGCTTATTTAAAAAGATATTCGAAGTTGAAGACAGGGCCCATGCTTACCTCATGTTTAGCAAAGGGTCTGATAAATACAACAAAATCAACGATAAGTATATGAAGGCAGTGAAAGAGTATTATTTAACTAATGACATAGCAGAAAAAATAAAGTATCACGATTCTCGAAAGAATTAACACACATTGAAGTCACTCACTTTAAAAAGATCGAGATCTCCGAATAATGTCGAAATAAAAACCTGTCAGGTGAACTAATTCAGGCATTCTTGACGAACTCACCTAGGAACATATTTTTGGTAGTGACGTTCAATAATGCCCTCTTCCCAGAGCTGATCTAACGCGCGCTGAAATTTCTCAATTAGCTTTGGGTCTGTATCTTTATTGAAACCAAAGTAGCCACCCGTTTTAGGTGGGCTTAAATAGAACACCACTTCATATTGAGAAGAGTCCATTTTAAGTTTTTTCATTACATAAAATGCATTGGCATAATTGTAAGTAATGGCAGCGACTCTGTTACTTTCTAGCATACCAAACAGCTGATCGACCGTATTGACGCGATGTAATACTTTTTCATCTCCTCCAATTTGCAAAAAAATCTGGCCTGTTGCTCCTTTGTTCAACGAACCAATTTTGTTTACCCCTCCAGCCCCTTCTTTACTAAACTCTTTGTTCACTTGCTCTATTGAGTCAAATGTGTAATTCCTATCTTTTTTTGCAACAATAGCGGTGCGTTTATTCCGTTCTAAAGGCCCTACCCACAATATACCCAGTTTTTCTCGCTCTCCAGTTCGAGCCATAGAGAAAAGCGCAGTATTTGGCTCTGTTTGTAGATAGTGATAGCCGCGAGCCCATGGAATGACTCTGATATCTTTTTTTGATTTGTCGATACCGACTTTCTTCCAAATCTCTAATAAAACATCGACATAATATCCTTTGAGCTCTCCATTTTCGGTATAGTTCCAAGGAGGGTATTCTTCTGTATACCAACTGACTTCATTCACTGACGAAGAATGAACAGAGTAAGTGTATAGCAGCATGTATAAGAAGATAATTTTCTTCATAACTTAAGGGAACATTTATATATCTAGCGTCAATTAAATATAGAATAACTCGCTATTTATTTTTCAGTATCTAATAATAAAGTCCATGTTCTTCTTAGAATAAGAAAGTCTGAGAAGCGAAATCTTATTCTCGTTTTCAATGAAGAAAATGATCAGGCTATAACACTTAACTGACTTTATACCTCTCAACCAACACTTTCATACCTTGTGTTTCATCCACAATATTGGCCATCGAAATTGCCAGTTGCTCCGAGCCCGCAGCGTTCTCCGCTGCCTTGGCATAAATAGAGTCTAGGTTTTCACTCACTCCTCGGATGGAATCACTTTGAGCTTGAGTTTTCTGCGATACACTTTCACTCACGGCTTCGACCTGTTCTGCTTGCTCAACGATCTTGTTCAATGCTTGCTTTATGTCATCCGCTTTTTGAGCCGCCTCTATCGTACTAGCTTTACCATGATTGATGGTTTCTGATGCCTGCTTAGAGCTGTGTTGAAGCTCACTGACTAGAGTTGATATTTCTTCTGTAGATTTTTGAGTACGACTAGCCAAGTTTCTCACTTCATCGGCTACAACAGCAAAACCTCTACCTTGTTCTCCAGCCCTCGCCGCTTCAATCGCCGCATTTAGTGCAAGTAAGTTAGTTTGATCAGCGATACTACGAATCATCTCGACCATTTCAGATATACTTCCAACTCGTTCATTTAGCTCATCAACATTATCTGCCGACTCTGCCATATCCTGAGCAGCTTTTTCAATCACAACCAAAGCATCGGATACGACCGTTTGCCCTGCTAGAGATTCCTTTGAAACTGACTGAGCAGCCCGTACATTCTCATGCATAGACTCATTAATTTCTTGCAGATGGAGGTTCATTTGTTCGGACTCAGTAGCAATACTGCGTATCTTCTGCTGCTGTTCAACCAAATTACTTTTACTTTGCTCAATGGCCGCTGAACTCTCTTGAGTTGAAGATACTATGTTTTGAGATACGACTCTGAACTCCACTAAATCCTTCCCAAATTGCGCCGTCAAACGGTTGATATTACGTGCCGACTGACCTAAATCATCTGAACTGACAACCTCAATATTGTGATTTAAATTACGCTCGTCTATGGCGATCTTCATGCCTTCAGAAATCGAAGCTGACTGATTGTTTCGCAAACGGATAGATAGAAAAAGAGCAAGCGTGACTAAGGCTCCAACGACAAAAACGACAACTTCAATAACTAACACCATTCGGGCTTTTTGTTGAATGCGAATTGCCGTATTGTCTACTAGAGTAAGAGATTGCTCTTCCGCATTTTTCAACAGGTTAATACGGTCAGTTGCCGCTTTAAACCACTGCTCTGCATCTAACCCAAAGCCTTGGTCTTTTGACGAAACTTGATCTCGATAGCCCTCGACTTCACGCATCGCGCTTGAGTTTAGCGCATTTTCAAATATCGTTTTCATTTCAGGAGGCGCAGTTTCTAACGCCTCATCGAGGTATACTTTCTGCTTGGTCATCAAGTCTGAGTGCTTGATACGTAAAGAAGGGGAAATACTATCATTTGAAATAACATTCGCGAGTACTGCCCGTTCTATCCCAGCCGATTCCTTTGCACTAGAAAAATTGTAAATAGAAAAAAGTTGATTAGAAATAGTGTGGTCATTGCTCAAACGAGAAGCCGTAACGACGATGTGCAACCCTTTAAGGTTGATACCTGTGTAGTACTTAAGCATGTCTGGTAACGTAATCGACTGATTAGAGACTTGATTCCGTATCGTCTCTAACTGAGAAAATAAACTCATAAAATCTCGATATTCTCGTTGCATCTCATTGCTTAAATTCCATTGTGAATGCTTGCTTTCCAGCTCTCCAATAAGTGTGTCGGTGAGCAGCCGTTGTTTTTCTAAAGCAGATTTGAACTTTTGTCCTTTTGAACCGAGAAAGCCTGCAGAAGCTCCTCGCTCTTTCTGGGTTTCATGTACAACGGCTAAAATAGCGTGACTTAGAAATGCGTTGTACTCAGCATTATTTGCATCTTTCAAGCGTTGAGCGGATATAGAGACGTCATAGAAAATAATTCCTCCTAGTAAGACACAAGGGAGCAGTACCACTATGGACAGGTGGGCCGATATTACTTTTGCGATTCCATTCATTTTCTACCCTAATAGTTAATAGGTTAACGCTTGAATTAACTGATTTCACAGCTATTTCTATGGATGGGTCGCCAACTGAGTTTATCTGTTTTCTTCATTAGATTATGGTACTGACCTACAAAAGTTCGACGTGTGCAATTATCAACTTTTTGGTAGGCAATCTAACACGAACGAGTACCACTTTATAGTTATAGATGAAAATTAGTAATAGGGCTAATTTTGCTCATAATCCACCAATGCCCCCATCCTATCTATTACTGTCAAACATACGTAGCTAATAAAAGTTACGATCATTTTCTTAGCTTAAATAAGACGCATTTCTAAAATTAAGTAACACAGATAATCGCAATATTTCATATATATAAAACAAACTTCATTATCCTACAATTAACAAAAATATTCATTATTGATAAAAATAATAATCAGAATCATAGACTGTTATTTATGCAAACATATTTACCAAATACATAAAACCCACCCCAAACAAAAAATTTCTCCAACTCTTTTACTCAAAAATCAAAAAAATAATCAATCGATTACGCAAAAATGATTAATTTTAATGTTCATTAATTAAGCACACAAATTCCAAGACTATGATTTTCAGAAGCAAAACTCTGATTGTAATTAAAATTAAACAACTGTAATTTTCACTACCCCAATAAGGAGGTGGTTATTTCATCAGGAAGATTAAGAAACTATATGCAAGGTTAAAATATGAAAAAGCTAAACTCAGCGAAATTTATCGCTATCGTTGCAGCACTATCTGCTGCTGGTACTGCAAGCGCATTTGCAGATAATGTTTACGTTTCTGGTGGTGTAGGTGTTGCTGCGCAGACAGCACCGACTGAAATGGTTGGCACAGATAATACCGCATCAGAGTTTTCAGGAAGAGTCGCCGTTGGTTATACTCACCAAATGGATAACAAATGGGATGTTGGGGCAGAGCTTGGTTACTCAAACTTTGGCAACGGCACTTGGAATTATTCGGCTTCTTATGGAAGCTATTCAGCTTCAGATACTTATAAAATAAGCTCTTCTGCATTAGACCTAGCTGGAGTAGGGACATATCATATCACCAACAAATGGTCGGTATTTGGTAAAGCAGGATTTGCTTATATGATGAGTAAATTTACCAATACAAACTCAGACCCTACATTTAACTACTCATACTCTGACCATAAAATTAAACCGTTAGCAGGTATTGGGCTTAACTACGCGATAACAGATGCTCTAAGCTTCCAAACTTCATTTACTCACTATTTCGGTGATACTACAGTTGATACTGACGGCAAATACGTTCCTGTTGTAAATGAATTCCTAGTTGGCGCAAGCTATTCATTTAAATAATTAATGAACTAGCACATTATTAGACTTTCGCTAAGCGGACGAACCCTCGACGTCCACATGTTTATAGCGATTCGCTGGTGAAAGTCTTATTTAATATAATAATTAGAGAAAATAATTATTATATTAAACCAATATTAACTAGGTGATTAATTAATAATTAACCCAAGAAAATCACTTTTTTCATTTTTAATCAAGAAACCTCTTAAAATGATTAATTTCTCGTAGATACCATAAAACAAAAATCATTATAAATAAAAATCCTATAAATCCTCCACATCAATAAAACATTAAAAATACAGCCTAAAGATACATTTATTTAATACATTCAAATGGTTAAATAAGGTTGATAGATAAAAAGTGGCAATAATTTTGACAACAATCACAAACGAATAAAAATCACACTTTAAAACAAACACATAGTGTAAATATTCATTACAATCTCGGCGTCCCATAAACCAGAGATTTAATAATATGAAAAAGCAATTAACACTTACTGCAATCGCACTGGCAGGATCATTAGTTTTCTCTCAATCAGCGTTAGCAAATGATAATTTAGGCGCATTAAGTAACACTCTGACACTTCAATCTTATACAGCAGACAATGGCTCTACCTATTATCAAGGTACAGATACACAAACACATATGGGTGATAGTTCTCTTCCATTAGATATTAGCGCTGTAGCTCATGACGTTAATGGTAATACTTCTTACGCTAAATACATCGTTTGTTCTTGGAGTCCAACTCAGTCTGGTAATTCAAAAGTCAAAAACAACGACAATACAGGTGGTGGGTATAAGATTGTGAAAGTTGCTAATAATGGCTTAGCGTTTGTATTAGAAAGAGATACATCTACACAAGGCTCTACAATTAATATTTCTTTCAGCACTACTGTAAGATACACGGGTACAACAGTAACGTGTATTCCAGCTAAATACGCTATCGTTTAATTTAAGACTCAAAGCGACTCTTACATAAAGAGTCGCTTTACTATAAATAAATATAATATAAATCGTATCAGCTACTTAAAATTACGGCTTCCGAAAATGAATAATAAAAGGGTACATAGAGCCAAACCAACAACTGCAATAGAGATAGAAAATACCCCAGAAAAATAACTATAGCCAGCTATAACAATCATCATGATATAAGTGAGGTACAACGCCCACTTCTGCCACAACCACATGCCGATAAACAACACTAACCCAATGGCACCAATAGCTGAAAGAAGATACAAAGAGGATTGTTCTATTGGCCCGTCAATACCGATAAAATGCGTTAGTCTAACCAACAATCTGGTATAAAAAATGCCTTGAAACAAGGCTAGAACGCTCAGGAGAGTACCAACTGTCAAAAAAATAGTTAGCCCAATCCCTCGCTTTTTCTCTTCACTGCTCAACATACTTTCACAAAATTTTCATTAAAAATGATAAAAAATAGATTGAAGATATTTGTTAAAGTTCCCTGCTCTTCAATCATACGATTACGTCAATTATGAACAATTTAAATCAAAAACTGTTTTTACTATTAAACGCTCCGACTCATCCTTCTCAAGCCTCACTAGAGATTGCTTTATTTTTCGCCAAATATTTCATTTTACTCGTACCCATCATTTTGATTTTAGGTTGGATTATTGGCAAAAATGATATGAAAAAACTGGTTGTTATGGCTGGAGTTTCTGCTGTTCTTGGTCTTCTAATCAACGTGATTTTTGGCTTGGTCTGGTTCCACCCTCGTCCATTTGCCATCCATTTAGGGACAAACTTCTTACCTCATTCAAACGACTCCTCGTTTCCTAGCGATCACCTTACTTTATTTTGGTCTGTTGCTGTTAGCTTTGCTATATCGCGTCAAACTCGACGACTTGGCATACTCCTAATTTTCTTAGGATTACCTGTCGCTTGGGCGCGCATATATTTAGGCGTCCACTATCCGTTTGACATGGTTGGTGCTTTTGTCGTGGCTATAGCGGCAGCTACTCTTTGCAAAGACAAGCAGTCGTATATCGTCGAGCCAGTTTTTAAGTTATTAAACAATCTTTACAAAAAAACACTACGACTTATTTGTCCAAAAGCAAAAATTAGCCAGTAACTCTACGGGGCTGAGTTAGCCTCGAATCAATTGAGAGCTGCACCCAAGTCAACTCCACCTGTTTATGCTTGAATTCAGCATAGTTTGCAATCTTGAGTTACTATTTCAATTGAATGTTGAACAGTTCTCGTCTCAGTATAGGTAAGGATAGATTATGCTCGAATGGATTCCAGCTATCATATTGTTTATTGCAGTTGTGGCTTTGAGTAACGTGTGTCTGAAGGTATTCGAAATCTACAAAGAGCATCAAGCAGCTTCACGATTCGAGAGAGATTTTAAACATGCGGTTACGCAATCAACGCCTGACTGGTCTGATATTAAGCATATTGCGTCAACAAGAGATCTCTGTCTATCTGATGCCATTCGAGTAATAAAGAACTGCCACCGAGAAATACTTGTAGGCGGAAATAAGGAATTATCCGATGAGCGAGACTTGATAAAAGGATACATTAAACGATTTGAAGATGAAGAGCCTTTTGAGGGGTTGCCAACTGAAATTCGTGCGCATTTAGAAAGGTTGCGAGGGCTATTAAAAGGCAATGAACACCTACTTGATCCCATCACTACTCACCTAAAAGAAACCATAGAAATAAGCCATAAAAAACAAAAGCAGCAACGGCGATATACCATCGGTGGCTTTGTCGTCGGTTTATGTGGAATCATTGTCGCTATTTTTCCGTACGTCGTCAGTAGCAACATTTAGTTTTTCTAGCTCAGCATAGTAAATGTCAGGTGGCTATTGACCCCTTTATGATACATTCATATGATCGTTACCCGCGTTTCTATAGTGTCTATTGCCTAGCAGATTTGTATCAACTCAACGGACACTCATATGACTTGAATAATAAATTCTTTATCTCTAAACGAATTTTATCGATAAATAGTATATTATTATATAAGTCCAATAGTTATGGTGATAAGTTTGGACCAACAACAAATACAACAAGTGGAAGAGATATGTGCAAGCCGTGGAGTGAGGTTTACTCCACAACGTAGGATAGTTTTCGAGCTAATTTGCTCCTCTAAAAAAGCGTCAACTGCCTACGAATTACTAGAAGAATTGAAAAAAGCTGAACCTCAGGCAAAACCGCCAACGGTATATAGGGCTTTAGATTTCCTTCTCGAACAAGGCTTCATTCACCGCGTGGAATCAACGAATAGTTTTATTTCATGCTGTATTGGAAACGCTCATAAGCACTTCTCTCACCTACTAATTTGTGATGTATGTGGTAATGTCACTGAGATACAAGATGATCATCTCGTGTCATTACTTTCGAAAAATGCCGAGCAGCATGGAATTCATATAGCGAATCATGTTATCGAGTCTCATGGAGTATGCCGGACATGTTGTGTGAAAACAAAGGACTGAAGTAGATAATATGCGAGCTGAATTTGTAAATCCGTTTTTAGCGTCGTTGATGAATGTGCTAAAAACGATGGCCTCTTTGGAGCTTAAGCCGCAAAAACCACGAGTAAAGAAAGACGAAATCGCTCGTGGAGATGTGTCTGGGTTGATAGGAATGGTTGGCGATAAAACACGTGGTTCAATGTCCATCACTTTCGATGAGAACCTTGCTCTACAGATTATGCAGAACATGCTGGGAGAGCGTCCAGCAGGCGTGAACGAAGAAGTCACCGATATGGTAGGTGAAATCACTAATATGGTTACTGGTGGCGCTAAACGAATTTTGTCTGAAAGTGGGTTCGACTTTGATATGGCAACTCCGATGATCGTATCAGGTAAAGGCCACACCATTCGTCATAAGTGTGAAGGCTCCATCATTATCATGCCTTTTTCTTCAGAATGGGGAAACGCGTTTATCGAAATTTGCTTTGAGTAGCAAATTGAACATAAAAATAGGCCAGCATTTGCTGGCCTATTTTCGTTTGGTACTTTTTATGCGCGGTAAGCTTTAAACGCGTTAATCAAACCGTTCGTTGAGCTATCGTGGCTAGCGATTTCTTCTCCACCAGCTAACTCAGGCAGAATTTGGTTTGCAAGTTGTTTACCTAGCTCTACACCCCATTGGTCAAAGCTAAAGATATTCCAAATCACACCTTGAACAAAAATCTTGTGCTCGTACATCGCGATAAGGTTACCGAGTGTACGCGGCGTAATTTGTTTAACAAGAATAGAGTTAGTTGGGCGGTTACCTTCAAATACTTTGAAAGGCACTAGATCCGCCACTTCTTGCTCTGACTTACCTGCTTTAGCAAATTCAGCTTTTACTGTCTCTTCAGATTTACCAAACGCTAGTGCTTCTGTTTGAGCAAAGAAGTTAGACATCAGTTTTGGGTGATGATCAGAGATAGGGTTATGGCTGATTGCAGGAGCAATGAAGTCACATGGGATCAGTTTAGTGCCTTGGTGGATAAGCTGATAGAATGCATGCTGGCCATTAGTTCCTGGCTCACCCCAAATGATAGGGCCAGTTTGGTAAGTCACAGCTTTACCATCGCGATCAACGTATTTGCCATTTGACTCCATATTGCCTTGCTGGAAGTAAGCGGCAAAACGGTGCAGGTATTGATCGTAAGGTAGAATCGCTTCAGACTCAGCACCGTGGAAGTTGTTGTACCATAGGCCAATTAGCGCCAAAATTACTGGAATGTTGTCTTCAAGATCCGTCTCAACGAAGTGGTTATCCATTTCGTGCGCACCTTCTAGAAGCTCAACAAAATTGTCGTAACCTACTGCTAGTGCGATAGAAAGACCAATTGCAGACCATAAAGAATAACGGCCACCAACCCAATCCCAGAACTCAAACATGTTGTTTGTGTCAATGCCGAACTCAGCTACAGATTTAGCGTTCGTCGAAAGTGCAGCAAAGTGCTTCGCGACTTCTGACTCGTCTTTCGCAGACTCTAGGAACCAATCACGTGCAGAGTGCGCGTTCGTCATTGTTTCTTGTGTTGTAAACGTCTTAGAAGCAATTAAGAATAGCGTTGTTTCTGGGTTTACTTTCTTAAGCGTTTCAGCGATGTGAGTGCCATCAACGTTAGAGACAAAATGCAGGTTTAGGTGGTTTTTGTAAGGTGCTAGCGCTTCAGTCACCATGTAAGGCCCAAGATCTGAACCACCGATACCGATGTTCACAATGTCAGTGATCGCTTTGCCTGTGTAACCTTTCCAGTCACCTTCAATTACGCGAGTTGTGAAAGATTGGATCTTCTCAAGAACTGCGTTAACGGCTGGCATCACATCTTCGCCATCAACTTCAACAGGCTTATTGCTACGATTACGTAAAGCCGTGTGTAGTACAGCGCGACCTTCTGTTTGGTTGATCGCTTCACCGTTAAACATTGCGCTGATTGCACTTTTCAGCTCAGTTTCGTTCGCTAATTTAAATAGGTGCTTTAGCGTCTCTTCGTTGATCAAGTTTTTTGAGTAATCGACTAAGATATCAGAGCCAAAATTTGTTGAGAATTTTTCAAAACGTTGGCTATCTTCAGCAAAAAGGGACTTAAGGTCCATGTCTTGTGCTGATTCGAAATGTTCTGTTAGTGCTTTCCACGCTTGAGTTTGCGTTGGGTTGATATTTTTCAACATGGTAACTATCCCGGTATTACAGTAGGCTAGATCTAGCTCGTTCTAGGCCAAAAGGCTTCAAACAGCGGACCCTGCTTTCAAATTGAGAGACTGTATTATGTGCCGCTAAGAAAAAAAACGCAGCTGTTCTTTGTAATTTATTTTCAACGGCCAATTATGTATGACGAACATGGTGACGTAATTGAGATAAATCACATTAATCGATGGTATTTTACACTGATACGTGAGCAAAATAACATCACAATTATGTGGTAAATCCTAGTTTGCCATTATTGAACGACGAGAAAACTCATGTGGATTCAGAAAAAGCTTCAATTGCCTGCATTTAAACGCGGTTTTCATCTAATCACAGATGAAATTTCACAACAGATACCAGAAATAGAGCGTATTTCTGTTGGAATATTACATCTATTTATTCAGCATACTTCGGCAAGTTTAACTATCAACGAAAATGCTGATCCAACGGTTCGCTCTGATATGGAGGCGCACTTCAACCAATCGGTGCCAGAAAATGCTCCCTATTATCAGCATACGTACGAAGGTGCTGACGATATGCCCGCTCATATCAAGTGTTCAACACTGGGATGTAGTATATCTGTGCCAATCACCGAAGGTCGGCTGGCTCTAGGTATGTGGCAAGGAATTTATTTGGCTGAGCACCGCTACCACGGTGGAAAACGTCAAATTGTTGCGACTATCCAAGGTGAGTAATGGTGAGTTGAGTGGAGGGCTTATTCGCCCTCTTCTACGTAATTCATTTCTACTCTTGAGGTAAGCTTGGTAACCAATTCATATGCAATAGTACCAATGTGCATAGCGACCTCTTCCGCGGGTAGAGCCTGTCCCCAAAGAATGGCTTCATCTCCCACTTTATCTTCGGAATCGGGGCCAAGATCAACGGTTAACATATCCATTGAGACACGACCAGCGATAGGCACTGTTCGGCCGTTTACTAGCACTGGAGTACCGTTGGGTGCGGTTCGTGGGTAGCCATCACCATAACCAATGGCAATAACACCGACCTTAGTATCTCGCTCACTGGTCCATACCGCACCGTAGCCAACACTTTCTCCAGCTTTTACTGTTCTCACTGCAATAAGATGAGAGGTGAGTGTCATTACTGGCTTGTATCCGAGCTCAATGGCGGTTTTGTCACTAAATGGAGATACGCCATACATGATAATGCCAGGCCTAACCCAATCGAAATGACTCTCTTGCCAAGCGATCAGTCCAGCAGACGCAGCAAGTGATTTTTCGCCTTGGCTGTCATCCGTTAAACTAGTAAACAACGCAATCTGCTCTTGAGTGACAGGTTTATCAAGCTCATCAGCGCAACCAAAGTGACTCATAAAACGCAGCGGCTTAGCGACATTTTTACAATCACTTAAACGCTGTACGAACTCTTCGTACTGTTCAGGACGAACACCGAGACGGTGCATTCCGCTATCTACTTTGAGCCAAACCACAACTGGTATTTCAAGTTGCGCTCTTTCTAAAGCTTCTAACTGCTCCACACAATGGACGACTGTTTGAATATTGTTAGTGACAAGTACGGGTAGGTCCGTTTGCGAATAAAACCCTTCAAGCAATAAGATTGGTTTGACGACACCGCTGGCTCTCAGTTGCAGCGCCTCTTCAATACGGGCAACACCAAAAGCATCAGCGCTGAGGGCATGAGTGGCAATATGCCTTAGTCCATGGCCATAGGCATTCGCCTTAACCACTGCCATCACTTTGCTCTCTGGTGCCTGTTGTTTAATTTTATCTAAATTGAACTGCAGCGCTTTTAAATCAATAGTCGCGGTCGCAGCCTTCATATAACTCATTGCATTACTCATCATCAAACGCAGGGCCTGCATAGTTATCAAACCGGGAGAAGTGTCCTTGGAACGTCAAACGCACAGAGCCAATTGGGCCATTACGTTGCTTACCAATGATAATTTCAGCGATACCTTTTAAGGAACTTTCTGGGTTATAAACTTCATCTCGATAGATAAACATAATTAAGTCGGCATCCTGCTCTATCGAACCAGATTCACGAAGATCTGAGTTTACCGGACGTTTGTCAGCACGTTGTTCGAGGGAACGGTTTAATTGTGATAATGCAACCACGGGAACGTTAAGTTCTTTAGCTAACGCTTTCAAAGAGCGCGAAATCTCAGCGATTTCCAGAGTACGGTTATCGGAAAGTGAAGGAACGCGCATCAACTGTAAGTAGTCGACCATGATCATGGACAATCCACCGTGCTCACGAGCAATGCGTCTAGCACGAGAACGCACTTCGGTTGGTGTTAAGCCTGAGCTGTCATCAATGAACATGTTTTTCTTTTCCATCAGAATGCCCATCGTTGACGAAATGCGAGCCCAATCCTCATCATCAAGCTGGCCGGTTCTGATTTTAGTTTGGTCAACACGTGAAAGAGAAGCTAGCATCCTCATCATGATCTGCTCTGAAGGCATCTCTAGTGAAAAAATGAGGACAGGTTTATCCTGAACCATAGCCGCATTTTCACACAAGTTCATCGCAAAAGTGGTTTTACCCATCGATGGCCTTGCAGCAACAACGACGAGATCAGAGCCCTGTAAGCCTGCTGTTTTTTTATTTAAATCGGTAAACCCTGTATCAACGCCAGTCACGCCATCTTGAGGAGACTTATACAGCAGCTCAATGCGCTCTAAAGTTTTTTCCAAAATGTTGTCGACACTTTGTGGACCTTCATTTTCGTTCGTTCTCTCTTCAGCGATGGCGAATACTTTGCTTTCGGCAAGATCAAGAAGATCTTCCGATGTTCTTCCTTGAGGGTCATATCCCGCGTCGGCGATATCGTTCGCTACTCCAATCAAGTTACGCACCAATGCTCTTTCTGCAACAATATCGGCATAAGCATTGATGTTAGCCGCACTAGGCGTATTCTTGGCAAGGTCAGCGAGATAAGCAAACCCACCTACGTCATCCAACTGCTCTCTTTGCTCTAAATACTCAGATAGCGTGATGAGATCCAGCGGTTTGCTGTCTTCTAGGATAGATTTAACCGCATCAAACACTAATCGATGTGGACGACTATAAAAGTCTTGTGTTAAAACACGTTCTGATACTGTGTCCCAACGCTCATTATCAAGTAGTAGACCACCAATTACAGATTGCTCGGCTTCAAGTGAGTGAGGTGGAACTTTTATTGCATCGACTTGTGCATCTGAGATGTTGCGTTTTTTGTTGCTTGCTTGTTGGGATTCAGCCATGACCTTGCTCAATAACTTTTAGTGACCGTCCATTATAGCTTGAAACAGGAAATTGTAATCAGCTAGATGGACTTTATGAAATGCGAAGTTGCACTGCATTAACTTTATAAGGTCGAGATAGTGCCATATTTAACTTCGTTTTGACCAAGTTTAAACCGCATGCCTTTAGCATGCTACATTTGATTAACCTAAGGAAAGAAAAGTCGGTGGCAAAGTATTGGTTACTTAGTCTGGGTCTTTTAGCTGTACCCATTGTTCATGCAGATGAGGTAGCGCCGCCAGACAAGAAAATTGAAATTCCTTCCCCTTGGAAAACTGGTGTTGAGTTTGGCTATCAAGCTCGCTCAGGTAATACTAACTCTCGAACCCTGAATACAAAACTCGGTGGTGAATACACTTCGGGGCGCTGGCGCTCTAAAGCTAGTTGGGCGTACTATTTAAACTACGATGATGGCGTAGAAGATAAAAGACAATCTACCTATGAAGCGCAAAGCGATTATAAACTCGGCCCTAAATCATTTTTTTACGGCAGCTTTAAAGGTGTCGATTCGAAATACAGCGCCTACTATAGAGACGACACACTTTCAGCAGGTTTAGGTTATCAAGTTTACTACACAGAAACTTATCAACTAGAACTGGAAGCGGGCCCGGGTTATCGCTATCAGAAACCTAATTTAGATGAAATAGGCTCCAGTGATATCATCTTTCCAACCACAGTTGAAGAACCAATATTCCGTAGTAATGTCAGTGGAAGTTGGCAAGTAATAAAAAGCTTGAAACTTAGTGCAAACGCTACCGTAGTAACTGGACATAGCAACACCAGTCTAGATACTGTTTTGAGTGCTACGCACGACATTACAAAAAACATTGCGTTGAGAGTCACGCACACACGAAATTATCACAGCCGAGTACCCGCTGGATTAGCCAAAGCCGATAGCACTTTTAGTGTCAATCTCGTCTTTAGCTTCTAGTGCGCCTGAACACTTTTCAAAACAAAAAAAGCGCTGGCCTGAGCCAGCGCTTTTCAAATGCTTATAACTGATATTATTCAGCAGCAACCACTTGTAGGTTAACTGTAGCAAATACTTCTGAGTGAAGTTGTACGCTGATTTCGAATTCACCAGTGTTACGTAGAGCACCTTCTGGTAGACGAACTTCGCTTTTAGCAACTTCAACGCCAGCAGCTGTGATCGCGTCAGCGATGTCACGAGTACCAACAGAACCGAATAGTTTGCCTTCATCACCAGCTTTAGAAGCGATAACAACTGCTTCTAGAGCGTTAACTTTCTCAGCACGAGCTTCAGCAGCAGCTAGTTGCTCAGCAACTTTAGCTTCAAGCTCAGCACGACGTGCTTCGAACATTTCTAGGTTAGCTTTAGTAGCCATAACTGCTTTACCTTGAGGGATAAGGAAGTTACGAGCATAACCAGACTTAACGTTCACAGAATCGCCAAGACCACCTAGGTTACCGATTTTATCAAGTAGAATAACTTGCATTGTTTAATCCTCTTTCTTAATAAAACTCGCCGATTACTGATGCTTATCAGTGTACGGTAGTAGTGCTAGGTAACGAGCACGCTTGATAGCGCGAGCTAGTTGACGTTGATACTTAGCGCTTGTACCAGTGATACGGCTAGGTACAATTTTACCAGCTTCAGTGATGTAGTTTTTAAGAGTTGCTACGTCTTTGTAATCAATCTCTTGTACGCCTTCTGCAGTAAAACGGCAGAATTTACGACGACGGAAGAAACGAGCCATGGGCTATCTCCTGATCTTAAATTTGAGTAAAGTTGTCGGCGTGTAACACTAATTTTGACTGACCATTTCGACCAGTTTGATAAGCAACAAAACCACTTACCGAAATGTTACTGCCTTGCACTAATTGTTGAGTTAATTCGTTTGACCTTTGCCCGCTGATTATCACTGGCATACGGCAGTACACCTGCCTTGACAATCCAGCTTCTAGTACCGTGGAGCGATGCTCTAGCCAAAATTGGCAGTGCTCTATCCCACTGGGACTTTGGCTTCGAACGGGAGACTTAGTAATAACACCACTGAGCTCCATTCGATTGGTCATAGAAAATTACTCAGCAGCTGCTTCTGGCTTAGCTTCAGAACGCTCTTGACGCTCACCACGCTCTTCGCGACGAGGAGCACGCTCTTCTTTTTGCTTAAGCATGATAGATTGCTCAGTTACAGCAGCTTTAGTACGCATAATCATGTTACGTAGAACTGCATCGTTGAAACGGAAAGCAGTTTCTAGTTCATCGATAACAGCTTGGTCAGCTTCAACGTTCATTAGAACGTAGTGAGCTTTGTGAAGCTTGTTGATTGGGTAAGCCATTTGACGACGACCCCAGTCTTCTAGACGGTGGATAGTACCGCCAGCTTCAGTGATAGAACCAGTGTAACGCTCGATCATGCCAGCAACTTGCTCGCTTTGATCTGGGTGCACCATGAATACGATTTCGTAATGACGCATTATTTGCTCCTTACGGATTATTCAGCTTCCACAATTGGCTCGGTCGTCCAGAGGAAGCAAGGAACTAAAAATAAGTGACCGAGAATAAGGACGACGAATAGTACAGAATTAGTGCAGTCAGATCAAGATAAATGTAGGGATACAAAGCTATAGAGGAAGAAAAGGTCAGCTATTGAACAAAAGCTGACCTTGGAAAGAAGGTTTAAATAATTGATGGAATTGGTATAGAGTTATTCTTCATCAACAAACTGTGCTTGAATATAATTTTCGATGCCAGTCATTTCGATTAGCCCTAGTTGAGTTTCTAGCCAATCTACATGCTCTTCTTCATCTTCAAGAATTTTTTGGAATAGATCGCGAGACACGTAATCTCTAACATCTTCAGCGTAGGCGATAGCTTCCCTTAAATCAGGAATAGCCATCATTTCTAATTTAAGATCGCACTCCAACATTTCCTTAGTATCTTCGCCTATCATGAGTTTGCCCAGATCTTGAAGGTTTGGCAGCCCCTCTAAAAATAAGATGCGTTCAACCAGTTCATCAGCGTGTTTCATCTCGTCGATAGACTCATGATATTCTTTGTCGGCTAGGTGCTTGAGACCCCAGTCTTTATACATACGCGCATGTAAGAAGTACTGATTGATAGCAATCAGTTCATTTGCAAGTACTTTATTAAGGTGTTGAATTATAATTGGATCGCCTTTCATCGCTGACTTCTTCCTTTGTTGTTATTTATTTAACTGTAGAAGGAAATAGTAGTGAGTCAACGCGGCAAAATGATGACGAGATCTTATATTGCTTGTTTGAGGTGATTTATTGTGGTGTCGGTCAGAATTTCTTTAGTATGTTTTACACATTTACCACATTGGCTACCCAAAGCAGTACACTTCTTAATTCCACGGATGTCTGTTACCCCATGTTCTATCACTAGTTTTTTTATCTCTTTATCAGAAATAGCGTGGCATACACAAACAACCATCATAAATCCTAACCGTTTAAATACAACAAGTAATATAAACGATAATTGTTATCATTGGCAATTGCAAGATGATGCTTATTTAGACTATTTTGTTATAAAAACTGAACTTATATAAAGTTAAAAGAGAAAAAACAAGAAAGGGAAGCATAACGCTTCCCTTTCTCAGTGCGAATATCGCAGATTTCAACTAAATATTAGTCAAAGATCTTAGCAACAACACCAGCACCTACAGTACGGCCACCTTCGCGGATTGCGAAACGTA
>NZ_JBLNLI010000021.1:0-43691 GCF_059777565.1 Vibrio sp. A37
GCATCTGGTTTGGGACCAGAGGGTCGGGGGTTCGAATCCCTCTTCACCGACCACTATTAAAAGCCTCGACAGACATGTCGGGGCTTTTCTCGTTCTGGTGTATGGAAAAGTCTAATATTGATTTGGGACCAGAGGGTCGGGGGCTGGAGCGCCAGTCCGATCGATCCCTCTTCACCGACCAACTATTCAAGACCTCGACAGAGATGTTGGCGCTTTTTCGTTTTGGTGTTTGTTCAAATTACTGAATTATCTACTTGGGTAATTAGACTTCTTGCTCTGTAGTTGCAAAATAGTTGTGATTTAAGTCTCAGTTTAGATTGGCGCGTATTTTAATTGTATGTTCGCATAATCATTTTTTATCCTTGATTACTGTTTTTATTTGTTAACAACTAAAAACATACACCTACCTATAGTCTCTAAGCATATTCCCACGTTATGAATCGTTTGCGCATGAGAATAAATGTCTACTAATCGCATAGTTATTTAATAACAAATGCTCTAATTGTTTAACCTATCCCGTATAAAACAGAGTTCATGTTGCTTTTTTGTGAATTTTTTGCCAGATTTACTAGTCATAAATTCATAGTGTTGATGGTATGGTGTTTAAGTATTTTTTAGACTGTTGTGGCACGTTTAAATCAACACCATTGACAGACACAGCTGTAGAGGTCTGGTAAATGTCGCTTCTTGAGGTTAAAAACCTTCGTATAGAGTATCCCTCTCGTCATGGCGTTCATGCCGCGGTTAAGTCTCTTTCTTTCAATATTGAACGCGGTGAAATAGTGGGTGTTGTCGGTGAGTCTGGTGCCGGAAAGTCCACGGTGGGTAATGCGGTAATTGATTTGCTTAGTCCTCCAGGCCATATTGCAAGCGGGGATGTGTATCTCGATGGAGAAAAAATCTCTGGTTTAACGGCCGATCAAATGCGCAAGGTGCGAGGCTCAAAGATTGGATTTATTTTCCAAGATCCCATGACTTCTTTAAACCCTCTGTTTACTGTCGAGCAGCAGCTTAAAGAAACGATTCATGCCAATATGAAAGTTTCTGACGAAGAAGCTTACAAGCGTGCTTTGTCACTAATGAATCAGGTCGGTATTCCTCAACCAGAAAACCGTTTAAAACAATACCCACATCAATTCTCTGGCGGTATGAGGCAACGTGTTGTTATTGCCATTGCACTGGCGGGTGAGCCAGATTTAATTATTGCAGATGAACCAACTACTGCACTTGATGTTTCCATCCAAGACCAAATCCTAAACCTTATTCGTGAACTTTGTATCCAAAACAACGTAGGTTGTATGTTGGTGACGCACGACATGGGGGTTGTTTCAAATGTGACAGATCGCGTAGCAGTTATGTATCGTGGCGACCTTGTTGAATTTGGTCCAACGAGCAAAGTTCTCGGTGACCCAGATCATTCCTATACTCGAAGCTTGATTTCGGCAGTTCCACGCTCTGATGTAAAGCTCGATCGCTTTCCTCTGGTGAGTTACATAGAAGAGGCAACCGAAATGGAGCCTCTCGATGTTAAAAACCACTGGCTTGGTCAAAGCCAAGACCAGCGCGAGTACTCTGGGTCTTTGTTGTCTGTGGAAAATGTCAATCTACGCTTTATTACTAAAGACTCTTTATTCGAAAGTCGTCGTGAATATGTGCAGGCATCTAATAACGTAAGCTTCGAAGTTTTTGAAGGTGAAACTTTCGGGTTGGTCGGTGAATCGGGCTCTGGAAAATCTACCATTGCACGTGTTATTGCAGGTTTGTACGAGCCAAATTCTGGCAAAGTCACTTTTGAGGGCATTGACTTAACAGCACTGAAATCTGAAAAAGAGCGCAGGCCGTTGCGTCGTCAGATGCAGATGGTGTTTCAAAATCCTTACACCTCGATGAACCCGAGAATGAAGATCTCAGACATCATTGCTGAGCCGATTCGTTTTCATAAATTGACTAAAAATGAGATGGAAACTCGCCAGATCGTGAATGACTTATTAGAGCATGTCGGCCTTGGAAAAATGGCTGGTGTTAAGTATCCGCACGAATTTTCTGGTGGCCAACGACAAAGGATTTCAATTGCTCGTGCTCTGGCAACTAGACCTCGCTTGCTTATTTGTGATGAGCCAACATCAGCATTGGATGTGTCAGTTCAAGCGCAAATACTCAACCTGCTGAAAGATCTCCAAGATGAGCTGAACTTAACTATGCTGTTTATAAGCCATGATTTGCCTGTAATAAGACAAATGTGCGATCGGGTTGGCGTGATGCAGATGGGTACCCTATTGGAAGTAGCACCTACAGAGCAATTGTTCTCGACTCCAGAGCATGATTACAGCAAGCAACTTATTTCCCTAATGCCGGAGTTTACTGGCCTAAGAGAAGAAATAAAAACGGCGTAAGCCGCTACATATAAACAATAAAGCAAACACAACGACCAGGGATTTAATCCCGCAAAGGAGTTATGCAAATGATAAGCATAAAAGGCAAATTAGCTGCTGCGATGATGGCAGCTAGCTTGAGCTTCGGTGCAGTGGCAGCAGATATTACCGTCGCCTATGACGCGGACCCAGTATCTCTGGATCCTCAGGAGCAACTATCAGGTGGTACATTACAAATGTCTCACATGGTTTTTGACCCTTTGGTTCGCTATACCCAAGATCTAAGTTTTGAACCACGTTTAGCTGAGAAGTGGGAGCGTGTTGATGATAAAACCTTCCGATTTTATCTTCGCAAAGGGGTGAAATTTCACTCAGGTAACGACTTCACAGCAGACGATGTTGTATGGACTTTCGATCGCTTAAAAGAATCACCAGACTTTAAAGCGATTTTTGAACCTTACGTGAAGATGGTCAAAGTTGATGATTATACTGTCGATTTAGTATCCGAAGATGTATATCCACTCGTCTTGCAAACCGCGACTTATATTTTCCCAATGGATCATAAGTTCTATACGGGCAAAACAGCCGATGGCAAAGACAAGTCTGAAATCGTTAAGCACGGTAACTCATTTGCTTCTACTCACACCTCTGGTACAGGGCCGTTTACTGTTAAATCACGTGAGCAAGGCGTAAAAATGGTATTTGAGCGCTTTGATGGTTATTGGGATAAGTCTTCAAAAGGTAACGTCGATCAGCTGACATTAGTGCCAATCAAAGAAGATGCGACTCGAGTTGCAGCGCTTCTTTCTGGCGATGTGGATGTGATTGCACCAGTTGCTCCGAACGATCATAAGCGTGTTGCAACAGCACAAGGCATTGATTTAGTGACGTTACCTGGTACTCGAATCATTGAGTTCCAAATGAACCAAAATAGTAATGAAGCTCTAAAAGACCCTCGCGTTCGCCAAGCTATCGTTTATGCGATTAATAACAAAGGTATCGTTGATAAAATCATGAAAGGCTTTGCGACAGCTGCTGGTCAGCAAGGTCCAAAAGGCTACGCTGGTTACGATCCAAACCTAGTACCCCGCTATGATTTGAAAAAAGCCAAACAGTTAATGAAAGAAGCAGGTTATGAAAAAGGCTTCACCATTACCATGATCGCGCCGAACAATCGCTACGTAAATGATGCGAAAATTGCTCAGGCTGCAGCGGCAATGCTATCGAAAATTGGTATCAAAGTTGATTTGAAAACCATGCCAAAAGCGCAATATTGGCCAGAGTTTGATAAGTGTGCAGCAGACATGTTGATGATTGGTTGGCACTCAGATACAGAAGATTCAGCAAACTTCTCTGAGTTCTTAACGATGACCCGCGACGAGAAAACAGGTCGTGGTCAATACAATTGCGGTCACTATTCCAATACGGAAGTGGACAAGTTAGTTGAAGCGGCAAACGTAGAAACTGACACAGCGAAGCGTGATGAGATGCTGAAGAAAGTGGAAGACATCTTATACAACGACGCTGCATTCGTGCCATTACATTGGCAAAATCTTGCTTGGGGCGCGAAATCTAACGTAGATATTCAGCCAATTGTAAATGCAATGAACTATCCGTATTTCGGTGATCTTGTTGTGAAATAAGCTTTAAGAAGCCACCTAAGGGCACGCCTTTGGGTGGCTTTTTTATTGAAATTATAAAGGGGAAGAAATGTTTTCATTTCTGGTCAAGCGCCTATTTCAGGCACTGATAGTGATGTTTGTGATCAGTTTAGTGGCGTTTGCCATTCAGGATAATCTGGGTGACCCATTGCGTGAGCTTGTTGGGCAGTCAGTCTCTGAAGCTGAGAGACAGCAGCTTCGAGATGAGCTTGGACTCAACGATCCATTCTTTACCAAGTATTCTCGGTTTGTTGTTGGGGCGCTACATGGCGACCTAGGCACATCATACTTTTTTAAACGCCCAGCTGTAGAAGTTATTCTCGATAAGCTTGTGGCGACCCTAGAGCTAGTTTTCGGTGCTTCTGTGCTGATTATTGTGCTCTCAATTCCTCTTGGCGTGTATTCCGCTATCCACCCGAAAAGTTGGTTTACTAAAGCTGTTATGGCGTTTAGTAGTATCGGTATTTCTATCCCGGTATTCCTGACCGCGATAATGCTGATGTACATATTTTCTATTGAGTTGGGTTGGCTTCCTTCATATGGTCGGGGAGTGACTACCGCGCCATTCGGCTGGCAGTCTGGCTATTTTAATTTAGATGGGCTTGCCCACTTGATACTGCCTTGTGTGTCTTTGGCTTCAATTATGTTGCCTTTATTTATACGCCTCGTCCGCTCTGAAATGGTGGAAGTATTGAGCTCTGAGTACATTAAGTTCAGTAAGGCGAAAGGGATCGCACTGAAGAAGATTTATTATAAGCATGCGCTCAAAAACACTATGTTGCCAGTACTTACTGTGGGCGGCGTACAAATAGGAACCATGGTGGCGTATACGATTTTGACTGAAACTGTTTTCCAGTGGCCAGGTACTGGCTTCCTATTTTTAGAAGCAATTAACCGAGTTGATACCCCGCTTATTACTGCCTACGTTATTTTCGTCGGATTGATTTTCGTTGTGACCAATACCATTGTCGATCTGCTGTACGGCATTATTAACCCAACAGTTAACCTAACTGGAAAAGGAGCCTAAGCGTATGAGTCAAGCAGCAACAGCTCCATCACGTTGGCAGCGCTTTAAACAATCAGACTTTCTATATTATTTCCTTCGTGACAAAGTGGCTATGGTTAGCTTTGCCGTATTTATGGTGTTTTTAGTTCTGGCATTTGCCGCACCAATTATCGCGCCTACCGATCCGTATAAGCTTTCCGCCATTGATATTATGGATTCAGAACTTCCTCCGTCTTGGATGGAAGGCGGAGAGTCGCAATTTATTTTGGGTACAGATGACCAAGGGCGGGATATCTTATCCACTATCTTATATGGCTCACGATTGTCTCTTACCATTGGTTTCCTCGCCGTTGGCTTACAGTTGGTTCTAGGAATAGTGATTGGTTTGTCTGCTGGTTATTTCGGTGGTCGAATAGATAGCTTTTTAATGCGATTTGCCGATGTTCAGCTCTCGTTCTCAACCATGATGGTTGCAATCATTGTATCAGCTATCTTCAAAGCAAGCTTTGGCAGTGAATTTTATAGTCAGTACGCAGTGGTTATGCTGATTGTCATCATTGGTGTCGCGGAATGGCCACAATACGCTCGAACCATTCGAGCATCTGTTTTGGCCGAGAAGAAGAAAGAATACGTTGAAGCGGCGAGAGTGATGGGCTTCAAAGCGCCTAGAATTATGTTCCGCCATATACTGCCGAACTGTCTTTCTCCAATTCTAGTCATTTCTACGGTTCAGGTAGCAAATGCCATTATGTCCGAGGCGGCACTCTCTTTCCTCGGTTTGGGGTTGCCAGTAGATCAGCCCTCACTTGGTTCATTAATCAGTATCGGGTTTAACTATATATTTTCAGGGTCTTGGTGGATAACAGTGTTTCCTGGCATTGTATTGGTTGTTTTAGTCTTGGTCATTAACCTGCTTGGTGACTGGTTACGGGATGTATTTAACCCGAAAATTTATAAAGGCTAATAGATTAAAGAGTTAGCTGATATTGCCGATAATTAAAGGGCCGCGTGGAAACGCGGCTCTTTTTTTGCATGTATATTTATTATTAGAACTCGTCAAAAAGTTTACTCATAGATGTACAAAGTGGGTGATGATTATGAAGATGGAACTTTCTTCCTTATTGCACCGCGCAGCGATAATGTTGTTTATGGTGTCGGGTGCCTTTTGGGCTCCAAGTGTCTTTGCGGTTGATTCATTTTTATGTAATGCAAATCAAGCGTCTGACAGGCAGTTAGCGGTATTAGACAAGACATGTCCAATTGGTAAAGGTATGTGGGGCAAAAAAGCGCCAGTTAACAGCCAATCACACTTTTGGATTCAGTGTGGCATTCTTGAAGCTCCGATGAGCTTGAGTGTCGCCAAAAAGCTTTATAAGCAAATAACAACAGATGTGTGGATGAAACGCGATGGTAAAGGATATCGCTGCTTGATTGGCCCATATAAAAGCTTTAAACAGGTTAAAGCTGATCTTAGCAACATTCAGAAGATCCCACGTTATCGCGACTCCTTTATTCGAGAAATCGCGTCAAAGCAGAAATCAGTGAATAGAGCAGAGGTGACGAAAGCGCCTGTGAACGATAGAAAACTAGCGATTACAGCTAAGCAAGAGATATTCAATACGGTGGACACGATGCGTTTGAAGAGTCCATCAGATACGGAAATACGCTTACAAGCCAATATCGCAGGCTTTATATATCAAGTGCCATTTTTAGGAGAAAAGGCACAACAGTACTATATGGAGCATGATAAGCCTTGGAGTCGACTTAGTTATGATATGGCAGGTAGCGTATGCCATCGATTAGGAATGAAGTTACCATCACAATCTGAATGGAACCGTTTACTCGGCTCCCAAGTCATGAATGATGGCTCTTGGCCAGTTTATATCCCCTATTGGGGAGATAACAAAAAGGGATTGTTTACCAGTGGTAAAACTAACCAACTGAACGGTGAATCATTGCTTAACGTGGTTTGCGTGGCGCAGGATATTAGCTCTTTGGCTTTTCGATCTCCTTGAGTAAGGTTAAAAATTTCTTCTCGACAAAATCTTTTTCTTTTGTCAGGTTTTGTAGTTTCTGTTGTGCTAGCGTGAGCTCTTCTTGTACTGCTTCTATTTCTAAGCTTCCGTCACCACTGCCTTGTTCTTTAAGTTGGTTGATGGCTTGATCTTGCTCTTCAATCTGCCTTTTGTATTGATTTAAAGTAGCAATCAGCTCTTTTTTCTCATCCTCAATTTTTTGTATGCCGCTAGCTTGTGATATTTGGATATACTCTTGTTCTAGTTGACTGAAATTCTTTTGCAGTTGTTCTTTTTCTGCTTTTAATCCTTCGACGGTTTGGAATTGGCTGTACAGTTTGTCTTTGGTGAGCTTAAGTCCTTTAATACTCCTTTCTAAATCACCTTTAAGTTTTTTAATTAATAAGTCAGATTTATTAAGTTTTTTGTTGAGATCTTCTAGCGCAGCTTGATTTTCTGGAGTCATTTGTCCCGATGGTGCGGACTGTTTAATGGTAATCACTTGATTCTCTAAAGCCTGCTGGACATCTACTAAATCGCTGAGTGTTTTCGTATTTTCTGAGACATGATTAAGAGCATTGTCGACGGATTTTTGCACTAATGTAATCATTTTTTGATCGACACCATGACCTGCGACTGTCTTTGCGAACTGCCTAAATTCCCTAAGAATTAGCAGCAATATCAAAAACCAAACCGCCAATATTATTAAACCAAAATCAACGGCTAATGCTTTTAATACGTTTTCTGTCAATAAGTGTTGCCATTCCATTCTTTGCTCCCACTCAGCAAATATCTTCCATGTTTTAGAGATAAGTTTAGTTGTTACAAAAATTTATGCCTATACTTTGAACAGGTTAAAGCGGCTGGTTATAAATATTTGTGAAAGTACTTATTGTTGATGACAGTAAAGCAACACTAGAAATCGTCAGAAGGGCATTAGAAAAGTACAGCTATCGACGCCTGTACATTCAAAAAGCCTCGACTGCGGTTGAAGCGCTTTCTATCATCGGTAGTTGGCACCCACAAATAGTTCTTACAGATTGGCATATGCCTGATATGTCAGGATTAATGCTGGTTCAAGAGATAGATAAACGCAAGATGGGCATCAAGATTGGTATGGTGACAACAGTCGATGATAAAGAGGAAATAGGTAAAGCAGAAAAGGCGGGAGCGAGTTTCGTATTATCGAAGCCTTTTGAGGATAACGATCTACACAAAAAACTAAAGCCGCTAGTTCGTAGTATTGAAGATAGTGAGATTATACCAAGCCCTAACACTGGGCCGAAAGATGACTGGGCCTTACCTCGTCTGTCCCAGTTAGAGAAAAATATCCAACGCACCATCAATCCAAACCTTCGCTTAAATACGATAAAAAAGCAGAAATTTGATGAAAGTAAATTGCCATGTTTGATGGCAGTATTTGAAGACAGTGTTCTTAAGAAGCCCAAAGTTGTGGCGTTACTGGACGTGTATGCAATATGTACATTTTCCAAGCGCAATGGCAGCATCACAGATGAACAACTGCATGCGGCAGTGCATAGTAATAACGTTACAAAAGACATGATCGATGCTTGCCAAGATGTTCTTGATAAGTCTGCAATCACTTTCATCGATAAACATACTCGCCGTAGCCTGAAGCTTAAAAACGTTAGCTTTATTCCCGAGAACTTCGACAAGCTCGAAATCATGTATGCCAAAGACGACGATAAACGTTTAGACTTTGCTTGTCAGATAGATATGTTGGCTCAAGGAAAAGTCACGCTCGTCGCTTTTTAAACCTAAGTTACCCAGAAGGCTCCCCACTTCAGTAAAGTTGAATGTTTCTACTTCTCATATTTCAAGCCTCAGCCAATGGTTGAGGTTCTTTCTTGTGGCAACTCTAATTTCTAGTTAACCGATTGGTATGTTTGTATCTTTTGTTTCTTTATCGTGAAAAATATTACCACAATTGATTTTATTAAGGGTGGATAATTCTATTTTAACTATTGATAGTAGTATTTTTGTATGTATTATGTAAACAGGGTGTGAAAAGTTTGTGGTAAATGGATTGACCGTGGTAATAGAGGAGAATGTCGTATGAGCCAATCGTCAGAAAATATAGAGTCACTTTCGGTTTTACCGTTAATGTTCAATGATGAAGAGTCATTGACTTATCATGACTTTATTCAACAGCTAGAACATACAACTAAACCTCTTTCTATCTCTACTATTCGTTATGTGTTGGATAACCTGTATCTCAGTGATCATGAAATCAAAAGATTGGCTGAATTTAAAGAAGATTCCTATTGCCGCAAGCGTCTGTTTAAAAATGAACACTGCGAGGTCTTAATGCTTAGTTGGCTCAATGGCCAGCGCAGTAAGATACACGATCATCTAGGCACTTCTTGTGGCGTAAAGGTGCTATCTGGACAAGCAACCGAGACGGTATTTGAGCGAGCGCCGAACAAACATATTTACGCGACAGAATCGAACGTATACGAAGAAGGAAGTGTTACCGCTAGCATTGATGACGATATTCATCAAATTTCCAATCTTCAGGCGAACAATGAGCCGTTGGTGACTATTCACATTTATTCTCCTCCATTAAAGCAGTTTCGCTTCTACAAGCTTGAAAGTTCTGAAACTGATTGGTTTGACTCAGAAACCATGTGTTCTTGGATTTATGAAATATAGTCAAGCCTTGTGAATAGCTCGTCGTGATCACCGTCCATTGTGGCAAACTATGTTATCAATGTGTTATTCGCTAATGTAATCAAGGAAGAACACGTTGATGGAGAAACATATTCTTACGGCAGTAATTGCTGGTACGTCTTTACTTTCCGCTCCCAGTATTATTGCTGCCCAGGTACCAAATGGTGTGCAACTGGCAAACAAGCAAGAGTTAGTTAGAGGTAATGATGCAGAAGCTGCAACATTAGACCCTCTACAAGCTGAAGGGTTAGCTGAGATGCATGTGATTCGAGATTTGTTTGAAGGCTTAGTCATTCAAAATGGGCAAGGAGAGGTCATACCGGGAGTGGCTGAGCGCTGGGTGAACAAAGACAATCAGCAATATACCTTCTATTTGCGCAAGGATGCCAAGTGGTCCAATGGCGATCCCGTAACGGCTCGAGATTTTGTTTTTGCGCTTCGTCGTGCTGTCGACCCCAAGTTTGCCTCGCCAAATGCTTGGTATCTAAAAATGACCAGTATTCACAATGCAGGAAAAATCATCGATGGAGAGATGCCTGTTGAGTCATTGGGTGTCAAAGCATTAGACGATCACACCTTGCAGTTTACGTTGGATAAACCCGTTCCTTATTTTGTACCAATGCTCGCTCATACGGTGATGATGCCGCTAAATCAAAAAGTGGTTAAAAAGTATGGTGATGCGTGGAGCAAGCCAGCCAATATTGTTTCCAATGGGGCATTTGAACTGGATAAATGGGTGATTAACGAAAGGTTAGTGATGGTCCGTAACCCCCATTATTGGGATAATAAGGATACGGTGCTCAATAAAGTTACCTATGTTCCATTTGAAAGCCAAACGTCGGCGATGAATCGATATCGGACAGGAGAAATCGACATAACCTCTGATGTACCAAGTTCAATGGCAGATGAGCTGAAGCGTGATTACAAAGATGCATACCAAGTCATGCCGTTGCTTTGCACGTACTACTACGTTTTCAATACCAAACACGAGCCTTTTAATCATCCGGAGATACGCAAAGCGGCTTCATACAGCATTATGCGTGATGTCATCACTGAAGATGTGACTAAGGTTGGCTACATCCCAGCTTATACTTTTGCCCACAAATATACGGCTGATTTTCATGCCACCCAGCCAGAATATAGTCATTGGTCGCAACGAAAAAGAGATCAGCAAGCAGAGAAGTTGGTTGAATCGGCTCATGAAAAAGGTATGAAAGCCAAGCTGCTGTATAACACTAGCGAAAACCATAAGAATATTGCGGTGGCAATTGCTTCGATGTGGAAAAAGAGTTTGGGTGCCAACATCACACTTGAAAACCAAGAGTGGAAATCGTACTTGACTGCACGCCAGCAAGGTAATTTCGATGTTATGCGAGCATCTTGGTGTGGAGATTACAACGAAGCTTCAACATTCCTTTCTATATTTACTTCTGGCAACAGCCGTAATTATGGTGGCTATAGTAACCCTAAATACGATGAAATTATTGCTAAAGCGACCGCGGAAACAGATTTGAACAAGCGGCAAGAGCTCTATGACGAGGCAGAGAAAATCTTGTCTCAAGATATGCCAATTGCGCCCATTTTTTACTATATGCAAGCACGGCTGGTCAACCCACACATTGGTGGCTTCCCGACAGATAATGCAGAAGGCAGAATTTACTCTAAGGATTTGTATTTTAAGGCAGAACCGACAAGTTAAGTGCCTTGTATTTTACGTACCTAAAAAAAGACCACTCATATTTGAGTGGTCTTTTTAAAAGCTGAGTAGTGATTAGCTTTCTTGCGCAGTTTCTACAGACAGGTTCTTGTCTACCATAGTGTTGAAAATATACACCAATAGGTAAGTAACAGGGATGAGTACAACAGCATAGCCAATCTTGAACGAGTAGTTGTCGATGATTTTTTGAATCAAAGTGCCGTTGGCTGCAGTATTAAAGAAAGCAAGGATCCAGATAATGGTGTAAGCAATCTGGCCAATGACACTAGAAGCGAGAGTCTTAAGCCACAGCTTCTTATTGTAGAATTTGTCGTTGAGTTTTCTGAACACAAAGTTGTTCAATTGATCCGAGGTAAGCACGCAGATCATATTGATCAGATACAGTTTGATTAGAGGGTGAAACACATTGTAGTACTCACCCGAGATATTCAGAACATGAAATGAAATGAAAATCATCAGTGAGGCAAGGGCACAAATGGTGGCTCCAATATAAACCGTGGTTTTCGCATATTCGTAGCGCAAGGTTGCGTTAATTACATCCAGCATCGCGAAAGTCAGCGGGAAAATGAGAATGCCAGCAGGTTGGTAGGTACCGAGAATTTTTATTGTATGCGGCGACATAGGAATCGCAATCAGTAAAAAGCCGATGTAGAGTGCAGTAATAAAACCATACCATTTCATACGCTGCAGTTCATTTTTCGGATTGTGTCGACGGCTCACCGCTCGAATCGTTGTGCGATCTTTTTTATCGAAAAGCTTAATAAGCTCTTTGTCTATTAGCGCGTCAGCGTCTTCTGAAATAGTTAAAGATTCAGATTCGTTGGTATAGTGAACCTTGTCATCTTTCACCATGACAAGCTTTAATTGTCTCATTGTCTATTAACTCTTTGCTAATGCTAGAAATAATTTTCCCTATAAGCGTATAAGAATCATCAAGTTGTGTAGGGTACCAACTAATCTGAGATAAAGACTCGTGTCTATATAACGTGATGAGCTTTCCCAAATGATGAAATAAGTAAGATCCTTCTCCTAATTGTTCCGCAATGATAAGCAATTTTTCGCCATCATCAATAACTTTTAGATCTTCTGATATTTTTAATTCAGTTTGCCAAGAACCTATTTCAGTTAAGTGAAGATCGAGTAAAGCAAAAATGGGATAACTAAATTGATGAGCTTTATTTTGTCCTTGTCCGGTGAGTAGCCAATTTTCTGAAACGCCTAAAGCCTCAGCAATTTTTCCTAGATGTTTGCGGGGGTACTTAATTCGGCCAGTGGTTATATTGCTTATGTGTCCGCGCTCAATGCCTGATTTATGGCAAAGATCGGCTTGACTCATGCCTCTCATAAAGAGTGCTTCTTTTATTCTATCGCCGACAGTTTCAGTATTCATTGCTAATGTCTATCTATTTGGTTGTTATATATTTATTAAATTGATTGTGACGAGCACAACGGTTAGATTGTAGCGGAAAACTGATTTGAACTCATTAAAAATGAATTGTTTTTAAATACACACTCGATTGAAAAGTATTTTTTTTAAATACACATTATGTTAATGTATGCCATGAAGTGAGTCATAAGTTGTTTGACATGCTTCAGTGCAATGCTCTTTCATAGCCTAAGAGTATTGAACATAGCCAACTGACTTTGCCCGCCTCTTCAACGGGTATTCGATATTTGAATTTAACCCGCTATTCATTAGCGGGTCTTTTTTTGAAAAGTCTGAGAAGGTAAAAATATATGCCTATATAAGGCTAACTTGACCGTTAGTAATATCGTACATGGCACCAATAATTTTTATCGAACCGTTGTTCTCTAAATTTTCTAGTGTTGGGCTATTTTTCTTTATATCTTCAATGGTCAGTTTAACGTTTGTCGCAGCAACTTTATCGACAAAGTCATAATTATTTGCCGATCTATCACCATTATATTCAGTCAGCCCAATGGCTGGTTTTATTTTATTAAGTAGGCCTGTTAAGTTGCCTAACTTTACGTCGGCTATTGCACCTTTCACGGCGCCACATTTTGTGTGTCCCATAACAAACACCACTTTGGCTCCAGCGACATCGCAGGCAAACTCCATGCTGCCTAAAATATCACTGTTTGCAACATTGCCAGCTACTCGGCCATTAAAAAGCTCTCCAATGCCAGTATCCAATATGATTTCAGCTGGGGCGCGCGAGTCGATGCAGCTTAGAATTACAGCAGAAGGAAACTGACCATGCTGGCTTGTGTCTTGCTGGGCTCGATAATCATGATTTAATACCTCACCAGAGACAAACCTTTTATTACCATCTAACAGAGATTGAATAATCTCATCTGGTGTCATTTTGTCGCGCTGTTCTTTTGTTAAAGAGGCGGCATAGGAAATTGATGGTAAAGAGCCAACTGCGGTTAAAGCAGCGATGCCAGCTGATAATTTAAATAACTTTCTTCTTGAAGGGCATTCTAGACACATGATTAAAGCTCCATTTAGTTACATGATCTAGATATAACGTATCTTTTTTGAGCTCAATAGTGGTCAAATGTTAGCAACTGTAAAACTCTTACAAGTCTTAGCAAATTCATGCGGTTTCTATTTTTATGCTGGATATATGTCTATCGACGTATTTCATTTATTTCCCATCTTGAGTAATAAACAGCATGTCTTTCTGTTTGATATACACATATTTAGTAATTAACAATTTTTTATAGTCATATTTCAACATGAATGAGATGTATATCACGTGTAGCTACTTCTCGGTTAAATAGAATTTTTTGCTCATATTTCAGGTTGTCAATCTGCTTAACTAGCTGATAAAAAACAATAAATACTTAGAAATGATTCGCCTGAATGATGAAATTGCGCTAAGCAATTCTTAGTGAAACTAATTAAATTTATCTTACACTTCAGGTGTCTATATGAATAATCGCAATCGAATTCAGCTTACTTGGATAAGCTTTCTATCTTATGGCCTTGTAGGTGCATTAGTGGCCGTCACTGGCATTGTAATGGAGCCTGTGGCTAATTTCTTTTCTATTCCTATATCCAGCATGAGCAACACCTTTACATTCCTGAATGGTGGTATGTTGGTAGCAATATTCCTCAATGCTTGGTTGATGGATATTATCCCACTCAAACGACAGCTAAACTTTGGCTTTGTCTTAATGATACTAATGATCATTTCGTTGATGCTTACTCATAGCTTGATGATTTTCTCACTGTGTATGTTTGTGCTTGGTGTCATGGGTGGTATCACCATGTCTATCGGTACGTTCTTGATCACTCGACTATATGAAGGACGCCAGCGTGGCTCTCGTCTTTTGTTTACTGACTCATTTTTCAGTATGGCGAGTATGGCTCTGCCAGCAATCGCAGGCTACATGCTAGGTAAGCAAGCTCCTTGGTATTGGGTATATGCCGTCATTGGGTTAATTTACGTGGCGATTTTCGTCCTAACTCGGATTTCAGAGTTTCCACAATTGGGTAAAAAAGCTAAAGCAGAACAATCCCAAAAATTAACAGGTGAAAAATGGGGTGTGGGTGTCTATATCCTAGCTCTAGCAGCCCTTTGCTACATTCTAGGCCAGCTGGTATTCATTTCTTGGGTTCCACAGTATGTTCAGAAAACATTCGAGATGAGCGTTGAAGAGGCGGGTACTATGGTCGCACGTTTCTGGATGTCTTACATGATAGGTATGTGGGTACTTACTCTTGTATTGCGTTATATTGACTTGCACAAGCTGGTACTAGTGCTATCGCTACTTGCCACCGTATTTATGTATATGTTTAATACGTCGACAGCAGTATCTCATTTAGGGTATTGGATTATTGCCCTTGGGTTTGTTTCTAGTGCTATCTATACAACCATTATTACTTTAGCTTCCCAACAGACTAAAGTGGCTTCGCCAAAACTGGTGAACTTCGTTCTGACCTGCGGCACAACAGGTACCATGCTAACTTTTGTGGTATCAAGCCCAATCGTGCAGTCGTCAGGAGTTCACGCAGCGCTTATGACCGCTGATGCGTTGTATGTGGTGGTATTTGTTGCTTGCTTAACATTAGGGCTATTTACCAAGCACAAAGTAAACTCGCAAGTTGAAGGTGAGTTTGCGCATTAAGTTATGGGGTAAATTTTAGGGGGCAAATAGATAATATTATCTATTTGCCCCCTAAAGATAACTTGGAGGTAAGTGATTCAAACTGATGGTGCGTAGAAGCTCGATATAAGGATCGCCCTCAATATGATAAGTAGGGGCAAAACTAATTGTTAGTCTACTTGCTGGGGTATTAGCTCGACATTTGAGTCGAATTTTCTTTTTTTGCGTAACATAAATGGCTGTTTTATTTGGTACCGTAATCCAGAAAACAGGTAATCAAACGTACGACCAAAATACCATTTAGCTTTAAAAAATAATGGTATCGTGTTTTTTAATTGGAAACGTTTTTCATATAGCCATGTCCATCTACGATGGCTATAAAATTCAACAGGGAGTTTATTTTTCCGACGAAGTCGATTTGGAACTTCAAGCCCTATCATATGGCCATCTAGAACAATTAAATTGTTTATTAGGTAGCTATAAGAGTCCTTTACATCTTTTCTCGTACCAAACCTATCAACAAAGTTATGTGATTCAGTTGTGTTTTTATTTAGACATGAGACCCACAAGTTTTGTTCTACAAAAGGTCGCCTCATGGGATAATGTTTATGTTGAAACTTCCCTGACAAGGACTCATCGAATATATAATCTTCAAACAAGGGAATATCCCATAGCTTTATCAAATCTGAAGTTAAGCCAAAGTGGAAAAAATCTGAAAAGAAATAAGGCGCAGTAAGACCTTTGACAAACTCCGTCGCGAAGTAACATGAAGAGACAATGCGATTTTCAAATATTGAGTACGAATCATCTCTTTCTTGGAATTTATCAATAAAATGAATAAATTCATCCTTGTGCAAAATATTGTCAGTTCTTATTTTGACAGCATACTTTGTTTCTACCGCTTTGAGGCCGTTTCTTGTGGACACCACTTGTCTATTTACATTAGCCGTGTGCTTGCGGTTATCTCTTCCGTAAGAAATAACAGTTGTTCCAGGATCTTTGCTAAATATCAGGTTCGATACTTCAATATCTGAAGTGGATTCACCTTCCCAAGTTGAAAGAATTATTGGGCTTTCAGGAAATAATTCCTTAGCTTTAATGATTGACTTTGCCGTAATGTCCTTGACTACAGGACCTTGGAAAACGATCGTTATATCTTTCTTGAAAATCACTTTGACACCTACAACTCACTGGCGATAGCGCCAATCTAGAGGCGCAGAAGGGATAACTATTGCAAATGAATTGTATCAAAAAAGTACTTTTTGTGGAATGTGTATCTCAAAATCTTGCAATAAAAAGAAAGATTTTGCATGTCTATTTTAATGAAAATGTTAGTGGTTCAGCTACCTATACTAATTATTTTTAATATTAATGAAACGTAAAATTGCATAAAACTGACTGCCTTGCATAGATATGGGCCTATTCACATCTAGATATTTTTTTGATAATCATTATCATTCCCACCTTTAATTCAGATTGTTTCCCCTTTAATAGATACAAAACTTACTATGCAAAGATATTCTCGACACCAAATCGTCTTACATTGGTTGAGCTTAGCGCTTATAGCCGTTACTTACGCAGCTATTGAATTAAAAGGATTTATTCCAAAACCCAACCCTTGGCACAACGACTTTAAACTTATCCACTTTAATGCGGGTGTATTGGTGTTTGTTGTTATGGCTGTTCGCATTTACTTCTACAACAAACATGAATTACCTAGTATTGTTCCAAAGCCTCCCAAATGGCAGCAGACACTGGCTTCTTTGATGCATAAGATACTGTATGTTTGTTTTTTCTCGCTGCCGGTATTAGGTGTAGTCGGAATGGTTATTGGTGGTAAACAGTGGGATTTTTTCGGCATCCACGTGTCTGCACTCACCATTCCAGACAAGGCGACTTATTCAGATATAAAGGCGGTTCATGAATATATTGCCAATGTGGGATATTTCCTGATAGGGGTTCATGCGCTTGCGGCAGTTTATCATCACCATATTGTGAAAGATGATACTTTGAAGCGGATGATGCAGTAGAGGCGGTAAAGGTTGAGAGAGCAATCTGCTTTATCAAAACACATTTGGTAAAGCAGATGCTTAATGGGGTTGGAGAGGGGCTACCTCATAGTAACAAATTCCTCGGAGCCAGTAGGATGGATAGCAACCACTGAATCGAAGTCGGCTTTTGTCGCGCCCATCTTCATTGCAACACCAAAGCCTTGAATCATTTCGTCAACAGCAAAGCCGATGCCGTGTAATCCAACGACTTTTTCGTCTTTACCAGCACAAATTAACTTCATTTTGCATGGCTGGCGGTGCTGAGTGACAGCGGTGTACATCGCCGTGAAGCCAGACGAGTAAACTTTTACATTTGCTTCGCCATATTTCTCAATTGCTTCTGGTTCGGTTAGACCAATGGTGCCAATTGGTGGATGGCTGAATACTACGGTTGGAACTAAGTCGTAGTCCATTTTGGCTTCAGGTTTGTTGTTAAACAAACGCTCAGAAAGCTGGCGACCTGCTTTTACCGCAACAGGAGTGAGCTCAATTCCACCTTCCATAATGTCACCGACACAGTAGATACCGTCTACGTTGGTTTGTTGGTATTCATCAACTTTGATGTAGCCACGGTCGTTAGTTGCTACGCCAGTGACGTTGAGATTAATTGCGTCAGTCGCTGGGTGGCGACCAATCGCCCAAATAAGAGTATCAACGTTTTGGCTGTTGCCGTTTTCCAAATGTAGAGTCAGGCTGCCGTCTGCTTCTTTAACCACTTCTTTCGGAATCGAGTGAGTATGCAGAGTCGGGCCTTCTGCGTTCATTACTTCAGTGAGCGTTTCGACAATCGTTGGGTCAAAACTACGCAGAGGAGATTGTTTACGAACGAATAGGTGAGTGTCGCTGCCTAGAGCGCTAAGAACGCCTGCAATTTCAACAGCAATGTAGCCCGCGCCAACAACCGCAACACGTTTTGGTTGCTCTTCTAAATCGAAGAAACCGTTTGAATCAATACCGTATTCAGCACCCGGTACGTTTGGAATAGTTGGGCGACCACCAACGGCAATTAGGATATGGTCTGCAGTGTAATGCTCACCGTTCACTTCAACGGTTTTAGCATCAACAAACTTAGCAAAGCCTTTAATCACATTGACTTTGTTGTTGCCCAGCACGCGATCGTAAGATTGGTGAATACGGCCAATATACGCTTGGCGATTCTCAACCAGCTTGCTCCAGTTGAAGTCTTTCACGTCCACATCGAAGCCGTAATCAGCCGCGTACAGGTTCATCGCTTCTGCAACCTGAGCTCCGTGCCACATCACTTTCTTTGGCACACAGCCTACATTCACGCAGGTTCCACCAAGGTCTTGAGCTTCAATTAAGGCAACTTTTGCGCCGTACATTGCTGCTCGGTTTGCTGATGCAATACCACCTGAGCCACCACCAATACATATATAATCAAAATGCGTTGCTGCTTTCTTCTCCAAAACAGGTATCTCCATAATCGTTGTCGTACTTTCTAGTTAGATTGGGGCGAATTACTCAGGAACAACCCAGTCCAATGTGTAATGCCCAGTCGCTGGCGCTATTGTGTTCTTGAGAAATGGCAAGATAGTCTGCATTTGTTGTTCTAACTTCCAAGGAGGGTTAATCACAATCATGCCTGAAGCTGTCATGCCACGTTCGTTGGTATCTGGGGTAACACCTAGCTCAATCTGTAAAATTTTGCGAATGCCTAGCCCTTTTATTGATTCAATCATATCGTCAATATCACAGCGATTCACTACCGGATACCAGATAGCATAAATCCCTGTTGCCCAGCGCTTGTAGGCTTGATAGATAGCTTGTATGACATCGCGATATTCTTTTGCTAGTTCGTATGGTGGATCAATAAGAACCAAGCCACGTCGTTCTTTGGGAGGTAAGCTAGCTTTTAACCGTTGAAAACCATCTTCTTTGAAGATTGAGACTTGCCTATCGCGATGAAACTCTTGCTGCAGCAGAGGATAGTCACTCGGATGAAGTTCAGTTAATACCATGCGATCTTGCTTGCGAAGGTGAGCTCGTGCGACTCTTGGTGAGCCAGGGTAATACTGCAATGCCTGTTCTTCATTTAAGTCTTTTATTGCTTCTAGATAACTTTCTAGCTCTTGAGGGACATCTGCTGCGTCCCACAATCGACCAATGCCCAGCTTATATTCGCCTGTTTTTTCAGACCATTCGTGGTTTAGGTCATAGCGGCCAACACCGGAATGAGTATCGTGATATACAAAAGGTTTTTCTTTTTGCTGCAAAGAGGAAAGAATCAAACTTTGTACAATGTGCTTGATTACGTCAGCGTGGTTGCCCGCATGAAAACTGTGTCGGTAGCTCAGCAATGTTATCTCTCATAACGCTAGCGTTAGCGTGTGCTGGTGGAATTGCAAGCATTATATACCCAAATGACCCATCACCAAACTAACGGTGTTATTGTCGCCACATTTAGCTCTGAAGTGAAAGAAAAGACAGCAAGTAGAGAGTGGGGGTAGCGCTAAAAGTAGCCAACTGCTTCACACATCTCCCAGAATTATGAGTGTTTCAGTAACTATTTTGAAAAGTGTATCCCAGGTGATGTAGATTGGAGCTATGTAGTGATAAGGATTTAATCTACAAGGTTTTTGTGCAACTATGGCTCGCTTTGTCTTTATATTGTGTTTTATTTCATTTGTTTCTCCTTCTTTTGCTTTTGCAAGCCAAATAAATAGATTCGAAATTAAGTACCTTTCTTATGTCTATCATGCCTATGATCCTGATTATGATGGAACTGAGCACTTTGGGAATCAATTTTTCTCTATCGGATATGACTTAACGCCAAAGCATAATTTTCTGATCGGAACGTTTAAAAATAGTCAGGATAATCGATGCTTCGCCACTGGGTTGGATTATGAATGGGCTCACTTCAATAACGGCTGGAGATTCAAGGGAAGCTACTTATATGCTGGAGAGTTTTTCTTTGATGATTTTTCATCCTGTGGTGATGAAGGGGTGTACTCCAAAGTCAAACAAGTCACTGGGGTGGGGTTTGCTCCTTATATAAATCACTATTTTGAATATTCTTTTTCTCATAGTACGGCAATTGCATTTGGCGTTCTTTTACCAGGTATTGCCGTAATTAACTTCAGTACAAAATTTTGAAAGTTTAGTAGATTTGTCCTGCAAGCGTTCTTTGCGAGAAGCAAAAACACGTAACCCGGCTCTGCTACCTCAAGAGATCAACCACAGTTATTTAATGTAAGTCGTAGGGTGGGATTGAAATTGAGCTAAGTTACCTATATTAACTAGTTATATTCAATTTTCTCCCGCTTGCACTAGCTAGAAGGAACGCCTTATGTCGAACCCGCTTCTTGATTTCACCGATCTTCCTCCTTTTTCGGAAATTAAACCTGAACACGTTAAACCTGCCGTTGAATCAGCAATTGCCGATTGTCGAGCTAAGATTGAACAAGTTTTACAAGACAACTCGAACCCTACTTGGGACAACTTAGTCGCCCCAATCGAAGAAGTGGACGACAAACTAAGTCGTTTGTGGTCACCAGTCAGCCATATGAATTCTGTGGTCAATAGCGATGAATTGCGTGAAGCGTATGAGAGCTGCTTGCCACTGCTTTCTGAGTATGGAACTTGGGTTGGGCAGCACAAAGGTTTATTCGAAGCTTACAAGGCGATGAAAGCCAGTAAAGAGTTTGCCACTCTCACCCAAGCGCAGAAAAAGACCATCACCGATTCTCTGCGCGATTTTGAGCTTTCGGGTATTGGGCTGCCAGCTGACGAGCAGCATCGCTATGGTGAAATCAGTAAACGCATGTCGGAGCTCGGCTCTCAGTTTTCCAACAATGTGCTGGATGCCACTATGGGCTGGACAAAACATGTGACGGATGAAGCAGAGTTGGCGGGTATGCCAGAATCTGCGCTTGCTGCTGCAAAAGCGGCGGCAGAAGCAAAAGAGTTGGATGGTTACTTACTCACGCTAGATATTCCGTCTTATCTGCCAGTAATGACTTATTGCGATAACCAAGAGTTACGTAAAGAGCTTTATGAAGCCTACGTCACTCGCGCGTCGGATCGTGGTCCAACGGCTGGTAAATGGGACAACACAGAAATCATCGCCGAGCAGCTAAAGCTTCGTCATGAGATTGCCCGCATGCTTGGCTTTAACTCTTATAGCGAAAAGTCACTGGCAACCAAAATGGCTGAGAATCCGTCTCAAGTTATGTCATTTTTAAATGATTTAGCGGTGAAAGCCAAGCCTCAGGGGGAGAGAGAAGTAGAACAGCTGCGCCAATTTGCCAATAGCGAGTTTGGTGTTGATTCGTTAGAGCTTTGGGATATCGCGTATTACAGCGAAAAACAGAAGCAGCATCTTTTCCAAATCTCTGATGAAGAATTGCGTCCTTATTTCCCTGAAAGCAAGGTCGTCAAAGGGCTGTTTGAAGTTGTCAATCGTGTCTTTGGCATGACCGTTACTGAGCGTGATGGTATCGACACTTGGCATGAATCGGTGCGCTTTTTTGATATTACCGATAGTAACGGCGAACACCGTGGTAGCTTTTATCTAGATTTGTACGCGCGTGAGCACAAACGTGGTGGCGCTTGGATGGATGACTGTCGTGGCCGAAGAAACACACTTGACGGTAAACTGCAAACGCCAGTGGCGTATCTAACATGCAACTTCAATAAGCCACTTGGAGACAAACCAGCACTGTTTACCCACAACGAAGTGGTGACACTATTCCATGAATTTGGCCATGGCATTCACCACATGCTGACTCAGATCGACAGCGGCGCGGTAGCTGGTATCAATGGTGTACCTTGGGATGCGGTCGAGCTACCAAGTCAGTTCCTAGAAAACTGGTGCTGGGAAGAGGAAGCGCTATCGTTTATCTCTAGTCACTACGAAACAGGTGAGCCGTTGCCAAAAGAGATGCTGGATAAAATGCTAGCAGCGAAGAACTTCCAATCGGCGATGTTCATCCTGCGCCAGCTTGAGTTTGGTTTGTTTGATTTCACGCTTCACACAGAATTTGACCCTGAAGTTGGCCCGAAAGTATTAGAAACACTGGCTGATGTGAAGTCGAAAGTCGCTGTGTTGCCTAGCTTAGAGTGGAACCGCTTCTCACACAGCTTTAGCCATATCTTCGCAGGTGGTTACAGTGCAGGGTATTACAGTTACCTATGGGCTGAAGTGCTTTCTTCTGATGCGTACTCAAAGTTTGAAGAAGACGGTATCTTTAACAAAGAAACCGGGAAGAGCTTCTTGAACAACATTCTAGAAATGGGTGGCAGTGAAGAGCCGATGGAACTGTTCAAACGCTTTAGAGGCCGTGAGCCACAAATAGATGCCTTGCTAAGACATTCTGGTATTAGCGCTTAAACGTATCTGATCTAACAAAAAAGAGCTTTCAATTTGAAAGCTCTTTTTTATGTCTGTTCAATGGTTTAATCGCCGTTACCAGCAAGCCGCCGCTTTAAGAATTTATCTACTGATAGCGGCCCTGGACCCCAAACGATAACAATCAATATCATTAAGCCCCATAGCTGGTGGTCGAAAAAGCCTTGTTCCCAAAGTACGGGATAAGATACGACGGCGATAAAATTAAATACAAATAGGATTAATGCCATCGGTCTAGTAAGCAGTCCAAATATCATGAACACAGGTAGAATCAGCTCTGCAGCAGTACCTAAGTAGGCAGCCAATTCCCAATGCAGTATCGGGACCTGATACTCGAGTTCAAACAGGTAGAGAGTGCTGTCCCAGTTTTGTATTTTTACTAACCCCGCAGTGAAAAAGACCTCAGCAACCCAAAAGCGAAGGAATAGCAGGAAAACAGGGACAAAGTAGTACTGTGTTCTCTCGACAATACAATCATAAAACTTGATTGCGTTTTTGACTGAATTAGACATACAACTTTCCTTACAAAGTGGCGACTAATGCAAAGCCTTCAACTAGGTTTAGCTCAATCAACGGTTGCAGTTGGTTTAGTAAATGTGGCTCGATCTCAGCCAAAGTTTTTTTATAGTGTAGTTGATCTAACAGTTCTAACAGCTCTTTCGTCGTGCGGCTGCACCAAGCCGAGCCGTTGGGTAGCATTTTTATTACGCCATGCTCTGCTTGATTGATATCCAAACCTTCAAATTCAGCATTCTTGACTGCGTTTTGTAGCGAAAACACTGCAAAGCTGGATTGAAAAATCGTAACGTCGCGATACGGGACGAGCAAGATATTGCCTTGCTCGGATTCTTCAATTTCATTCAATTGAGACAGCGGCATCAAATAGCGGCGCTGTTCAGACATACCAGCGACTTGGCTGGAGACATCCATCGCCCATTCAAATCGCGCAACGTCAGATAAATAGGGAGCTGAACTAATCACATTAGGAAAGTGTTCAAAGCTCTCAGCGAACCCTTCTCCGTAACATGTGACATCGCCGTGCTCTAATGGATGGCTAAGTACATAGTGCCTGGCAAGTTGTGCAAAACACTCATCTCCAACCAACTCAAATACCATTGGGTAAGTCGCTTGCAGCACTTCACGTAAGCTAATGACGAAGTTATTTCGGTAAATTTGTATACGTTCTTCCGAGCTAAACTCGTCGCTGACAATATCGCAATCGTTGCCGTGCGCTTGGTAATGCAGTGCTTGCGCAAAGCGAGCTTGTAGCTCAGATAATGAAAGGCTCATGAGGCTTGCCTCGCTGAATTATCTTGCAGTTGTTCTAGGCTATGTAGCTTCTCGCTGGCGAGCTGTGCTTGATTCATCAGCACGGAAATATGGGGAATATCTAAGTCCCATTCGATAAGGGTATGTATGGAACCGTGCTTTGAAATCCATTGCTGGTAGAGCTGCCACACTTCGTCGCTAACAGGGCGACTGTGTGTATCTATCCAGATCTCACCTTGCTCAAGTTCTTTAACAGTGAATCCAGCTAAGTGAATTTCATCGACTGCTTGATGCGGTACTGACTCGATATAAACCTCTGGGTCGAATTTATGATTGAAAGCAGACACGTAAACATTGTTTAAGTCGAGCAATAAACGGCATTCAGTACGAGCTTGTACTTCTGAAAGGAACTCCCATTCTGGAATTGTTGAGTGATTAAACGCGAGATAACTGGAAGGGTTCTCAATCAGCATTGGTCTTTGAATCGCTTCTTGTACCTCCAATACATTGCGACAAAAGCAGTCTAGCGCTTCTTCGGTATATGGCAGCGGTAATAAGTCGTTAAAGTAATGACCTCCTGTTTGGCTCCAGCTTAAGTGATCAGAGACGAATAGAGGTTTTACTTCAGAAATTAGCGCTTTTAGCTGCTTTAAGTGTTCGGTGTTGACTCTTTCTGCACTGCCAAGTGAAAGGCCGATGCCATGGCAACTGATCGGATACTTATCTAACAACTGCTGCAGAGAGCTCCGCATAACTGAGTGTGGTTGAAAGAAGTTCTCGCTATGTATCTCGAGCCATTGCACAGGTGTATCCTGAGAGATGAAGTTGTCGAGATGTGGCGTTCTTAGCCCTACGCCAACTTTTTCATGAAAAGATGTGGGAGCCACAATAAAATCCTTATTTGGTTGGAATTTTGAAGTGCGCTGGTGTGGAAGCAACGCACTTCAAAACGTCTAGTGAGCATTTAAGACGAAGAGGTGCTGCCGCCAGAAAGTTTTCCACATAGGCCTTTAGGTACCACGACAAATGCATCTTTTTGGTTATCCGTCTTGGCTGTACCTGCACAAGAACTTGTTTTGGTCGCACAGTCATTTTTGCCCGCTTTTGCAACGCCATAGCACTTTTCTTTATCAGCAGCTAGAACAGGAGCCGCTGTTAATAGTGTGCCTCCTAATGCAACAAGACCAGTAACCGCAGCAGTAACAGCAAGATTAGACTTTTTCATTGTAATATCCTCAGAAGTTGATCCTTGACTTTATTTCGCAGGCCAATTCTTCGGCTTGCTTAAACTAAAGGATAGAAAAGCGTCTAAAAAACTTTCATAAAAATTATCATTTATTGGATTTTTATGTGATTTATGAATCAATGCTCTGATTTTATTGCATAACTTTTGTTCACTTTTTGTTGTTTTGAGTCTGAATTGTTTAGGCTATAATCACGCTTTATGTATAAATAACCAGTAGCCTGCTCATGATCGATCCCTCTTTACTGCTTGATGGCCTCAACGAAAAACAGCGCGAAGCAGTCGCTGCTCCTCTAGAAAACTTGCTGATTCTTGCTGGTGCTGGAAGTGGTAAAACACGAGTACTTGTTCATCGGATTGCTTGGTTGCTTTCTGTTGAACAGGCATCGCCTTTCTCTGTTATGTCGGTGACCTTTACTAACAAGGCTGCAGCTGAAATGCGAGGGCGGATTGAAGAGCTCATGATGGGCAATGCGTCAGGCATGTGGAATGGTACTTTCCATGGCATTTGCCATCGTATACTGAGAGCGCACTATCTGGATGCAAATCTGAGTGAAGAGTTCCAAATTCTCGATTCTGACGACCAATACCGTTTGTTACGCCGCATTATCAAAGCGCAAAACTTAGATGAAAAGCAGTGGCCAGCGAAGCAGGCAGCTTGGTGGATAAATGGTAAGAAAGATGAAGGGTTAAGACCTAAGCACATTGATTGTTACCACGATCCCGTTGCCAAGACTTATCTACAAATTTACGGCGCCTATCAAGAAGCTTGCGATCGAGCAGGCTTGGTTGATTTTGCGGAAATTTTATTGCGTTGCTTAGAGTTGCTGCGTGAAAAAAAACATATCCGAGAGCATTACCAAACACGCTTTAAACATATTTTGGTTGATGAGTTTCAAGATACCAACAACATCCAATACGCTTGGTTAAGGTTAATGGCTGGGCCGGATACTCACGTGATGATTGTTGGAGATGATGACCAATCGATTTACGGTTGGCGCGGTGCCAAAGTTGAGAACATTGAGAAGTTCACTTTAGAGTTTCCAAGTGTTAACACAGTGAGACTAGAGCAAAATTACCGTTCAACGAAAACCATTCTGCAAGCTTCCAATACTTTGATTGCCAATAACACTGAGCGAATGGGTAAAGAGCTTTGGACCGATGGCAATGAAGGCGAGCCAATATCGGTTTATTCTGCCTACAACGAATTGGATGAGGCGCGCTTTACCGTTGGCAAAATTAAAGAGTGGCAAGATAAAGGCGGTTCTCTTAGCGATACTGCAATTTTATATCGCAGCAATGCGCAATCTCGTGTATTGGAAGAAGCCTTGATTCAGTCAGCTCTGCCATATCGAATTTATGGTGGTATGCGATTCTTCGAGCGCCAAGAAATCAAAGATGCACTCAGTTATTTAAGATTAATAGCGAACCGAAACGATGATGCTGCATTTGAGAGGGTGGTGAATACGCCCACTCGCGGGCTAGGTGAAAAGACGCTAGAAACTATCCGCTTTGCTGCTCGAGATAGAGGCGCGACGATGTGGGATGCATGCGTCGCAATGCTGGAAGAAAAAGTTTTAGCTGGTAGAGCTGCTGGTGCACTTGGGCGTTTCGTTGAACTGATTAATGCACTGGAAGATGATACTGCTGAAATGCCTCTACATAAGCAAACTGACCACGTGATTAACTTCTCTGGCTTGTTTGCGATGTATGAGCAAGAAAAAGGTGAGAAGTCGAAAGCTCGAATTGAAAACTTGGCAGAGCTTGTTACTGCGACTCGTCAGTTTGAAGCGCCCGAAGAAGTGGAAGATATGCCAATCCTGACCGCTTTCTTAACTCACGCAGCGCTGGAGTCTGGTGAAGGTCAGGCGGATGAGTTTGACGATGCGGTTCAGCTAATGACTTTGCACAGCGCAAAAGGTTTGGAATTTCCCCTAGTTTTTATGGTCGGTGTGGAAGAGGGCATGTTCCCCAGCCAGATGTCCGCAGAAGAAGCTGGGCGAATCGAAGAGGAGCGCAGGCTTTGTTACGTAGGAATGACCCGGGCGATGGAAAAGCTTTACATCACCTACGCGGAGATGCGTCGTCTATGGGGACAAGACAAGTATCATAAGCCGTCGCGCTTTATTCGAGAGTTACCAGAAAATTGCTTGGATGAAGTGCGCATGAAAGCGCAAGTGAGTAGACCAGCAAGTAGCGGCCGATTTAGTCAAACCACTGTGAAGGAAAGCTTCAATGAAACGGGCTTTAGTTTAGGCTCGCGAGTAAATCATCCGAAATTTGGTGAAGGGACCATCATCAATTTTGAAGGCAGTGGTCCGCAAGGTCGAGTGCAGGTGGCGTTTAATGGCGAAGGCATCAAATGGCTGGTGACCGCCTATGCGAGATTAGAAAAACTGTAGCGAGAGCCACAATGAAAAGAGTCGTTTTATATATCAAAGATAAGTGTCCCCACTGCAAGGACGCGCAGCGTTACTTAGATTCAAAAGGTATCAAGTATCGCTTAACCAACGCAAAAATGCAGCGAGGAAGAAAAGAGCTGGATGCGATAGGGGCCAGATCGCTGCCAGTACTAAAGATTGGCGATCGTATTATGATTGGTTGGAATCCGAAAAACTTTGATCGGATGTACAACGAGAAGTAACCCGAAGAAATAAAGAAAAACCCCGAGAGCGTAAGCTCATCGGGGTCACAAGTCTCAAAGTGCAGCAATCCAGCTACTTAAAGGTGCTCCATGCATCTATTCCTTGATAATTTATCCTGATTTCCGTTCAGTTTTTTCCGTTTCATCGCCTTCCTAGCGGTGTCCGTGTACCTGCCTTGGTCAGCTAACTTGTCCGTGCTAGCTTTGTCGCAATATCCTTAGCGATGTCCGTTGCATCTTCCTGATGCGAATCCTTCCCCCATCCAGAGGTGTCCTGCTGTCCTTAGTTAGTAACCGTCCTAGCTACTAAATGATTCCTTTCCGATTACTAATCCTCAGTAATCTATCCTTCATCCCGAAGTGTTCTAAATCCTTAGAATCTTTTCCTTGTCAGCATCCCTCCGACAGACTCAATATTACTGAGATCTAATTTATCATCAATGCAACGAAAGCATTTTTCTTTTGTATAAAAAGAGAAACTTTCATCACCTGCAATACAAATCAAATAGTTAAGTTAATATTGGTTGATCTTTCCCTAGTTCAAAACTGCAATTACTCACTTTTTTGTAAGAGATCTCGCACAAGGCGTTGGGGAGATCGTCGTTTTGTCTTCACTTTCCTATAGCGACGCCTTCTCGCCTAGGGTCGGCTGCACCTTCTAGTTGGTCGGGCAAAATGCGAATTGCATGTAATCCTGAGTTAAGATCAGCGACTTTTGTTTGATAGCCTAACTTCTCTAGCGCGCTTTGCATGCTTTCTGCTGAAGTGTGTTGTTCTATCTCCACTTCTTTAAAACGGCTTAAGATGTGCGGAAGGTCGATAGCTTGCTGAATATCCATTCCCCACTGAACATGAGCAATAATAGCTTGCGCGACATAGCCGATAATACGACTTCCTCCCGGTGAACCAATTGCCATGTATGGTTTGTTATCTTTCAAGATAATGGTTGGAGACATTGAAGAACGAGGACGTTTTCCAGGCTCTATCCGATTAGCAATCGGTCTCTCACCTTGATGGGTACGGAAAGAAAAATCAGTTAATTCGTTGTTTAGTAAGAAACCATCAACCATTAATCTTGAGCCAAAAGCATTTTCAATTGTCGTCGTCATTGATACGACGTTGCCTTGTTTATCAACAATATTGAAATGACTGGTAGAAGGTAGCTCTATGGCTTGGTCTTCACTTTGTTTCAAGGCATAGTCCCATGGTGGGGATCCCGCGGAAACGGTGGTAAGAGCTTTATCGAGATTAATCAGCTTGGCGCGGTCTTTGAGATACGCTGGATTTAACAAGCCCTGAGTTGGCATTGGAACAAAGTCTTGGTCGGCCATATACATCCCTCTATCGGCGAAGGCTAAACGCGAAGCATCGGCAATGACCTGCCAAGATTTGACGCTGTTTGGCCCCCAAGATTTCAGGTCAAAATGTTCACTGATAGAAAGGATTTGGCCAACGGTAAGTGCTCCTGAGCTAGGAGGTCCCATGCCGCATATTTGATAGCTTTGGTATGGAGAACAGATAGGCTCTCGCTGCTTGATTCGATAGTCGTTGAGGTCTTTTGTCGATAATACACCGGGATTACTTGGTGCATTGTTTACTGTGTTTACAATTTGTTCCGCGATATCACCATGATAAAAAGCGTTAGCACCATGTTTGGCAATTTTCTTTAGAGTTTCAGCGTAGGCTGGATTTTTAAGTAAGGTGCCAGCCTGTTTTGGTTTGCCATTTTTATCAAAGAAATATTCTCTGGCTTCTTCGTAGCGATTGAGGCGAGTTTCGTCATGAGCTATGGACGCAGCAAGCCGTGGGCTGATTTCGAAACCTTTCTCAGCGAGAGAGATAATGGGCTCTATCAATTTTTTCCAATCTAACTTTCCGTACTGCTGGTGAACTTGCCAAAGCAGCATGACTGTGCCCGGGGTTGCAACAGAGCGGCCACCGACTACTGCGTCATAGAAAGAGAGCGGTTGACCATCTCTATCTAGAAATAGCTCAGGAGTTGCATTCATTGGGGCCGTTTCACGGCCATCAAAAGTGGTAAGAGCCTGCTTGTTTGCATCCCAATACACAAGAAAAGCGCCGCCGCCAATGCCTGAAGATTGTGGCTCTACTAAACCCAACATAAGCTGGACAGCCACCATGGCGTCAACGGCATTGCCCCCTTGATCTAACACATCTGCTCCTGCTTGAGTCGCTAAAGGGTTGGCGGCTGTGACCATCCAGTCTTTAGCATCCACTAATTGCTTCTGTTCCAGTCCGGAGCTGTGCTCTGGAGCAATAGAATCCGTGACTTGCTGTGAGTGAGCAACAGAGGAGGCCAACAGTAGGCCTAGGGTGAGGGCAGGTTTCATCGACCGCAGCATAAAACTCTCCTTGTGAATGCGACGCTTTATAGCGATGCAAAAGGTTGTCAGGCTGCGGTCTTGATAGCCATTAAATAGTTACGAAAATGTTACTTTGATCTTGTAAATCAATGAAATAGTGGTAACAAAGATGCGTGTAAAATATAAGCTCCGATAACGGTAAAGATAATACCGCACAAGGTGTCGATATAAACACCCATGGTGCTCAAACGCTTTTGTAGTCGTTCAGTAGACAGTGTCCATGCAAGAAATGAAAACCATAGTAGCGAGAGGCTCCACAAGATGAGTACAGCAAAGGCTTTGCCAGACGTTGGCATACTTGCAGGTACCAATGTGGACATAAGGCTAACAAAAAATACTAACGCTTTTGGATTCAGAATATTGGTAGCAAAGCCTTTTGAAAAGGCTTGTCGTTTGTTGTGCAGCACAACAGAAGGTTTCGCAGTCTCTGACTGGTTTTTGCTCTTGCGCAGAACATTGGTGATGATAGCTTTTAGTGCGCCATACCCTAGGTAGAGCAAATAACTCCCCCCTGCAAACTGTAATATCGAAAACATTAGTGGGTGTTCATGCACTAAATAGCTCACACCAGTGATGCTGAGTAGTGATTGGATAAAGATGCCAAACGACAATCCGAGAGCAATGTAAAGTCCGGTTTGTCTGCCGTATTTTGTGGCATTCTGTACCACGAGAGCAAAGTCTGGCCCCGGGCTCATCAGTGCGACAAAGTGGACGCCAGCTAACGTCAGGAGTATGGCTGCTTCATTCATTCAAATTTTCCTTAAAAGTTGTGATTGAATGTCACAATGCCATGGATGAAGCGCTTGCGATTGTAAATTATCGACAGTCTATCGGCTAAGCGCTCAAAAATGGAAAGGCGTTAGCGTCGCGAAGATACTTGGGACGGGGTGATACCAAAGCTAGATTTAAACGATTTAGTAAAATGGGCTTGATCGTAGAAACCAACTTGCAGAGCGACTTCCGTACCATTCATGCCTGATTTTAGCAGTTGCAAGCTTTTCTCTAGGCGCAGTCGACTTAACCAAGCATAGGGCGTAAGCCCCATCTGTGCTTTAAATCGCCGCTGAAATTGGGTTTCGCTTAGTTGGCACATGGTAGATAAATCTTCCAGTCGAATGACTTGGTCAAGATTTTCCATCAGATACTCTTTGAGCTTTCCGATATATTGTCGGCCCAACAGAATTTCGTTCGACTCTTCAATGCAACCATAGCGATGGAACAATTGGCTAAAACCTTCGTACGGTGCACAATCCATGGCCAATTGGCTAATATCTTGTCGCTTTAAAATATGGTGCAGCTGTGTGAGTTGGGAGAAGATGTTTGAGTCTGAAATGATGAGCTCTTGAAAATGAATCAGTTTGTTGGCAGAGGTAATATCAGCCAATTGACTTAACCAGCTTGGGTTGATAGCAAATACTTGCACGTCGTAACCTGAGTCTAGCCACGATTGCCCATCATGAATCTCATCGGGAGGCATAATAACAAGTTGTCCAGAGCCAACATGATGACGACTGCCATTATGTTGGAAAACTTGCTGGCCACCAGTAATAAGACCGATATGAAAATCTAAGTGATAATGCTGCTGAAACGAAAACTGTTTATAGCTAGCTTCAATCAGATTGATCGCATCAAATGCGGTGGAGTGATAGTGGATATCATCTGCCATTAAAAAAGGTAAGCTGGTTGAATTATCGCCAAGCTTACCTTTTGTTCAGAGTGTTGTCTTGTAAATTTATGCCGCCGTGGTGAGTTTCTTCTTGCTAAATCGAATTCCGTCGAAGCTGAAGATAACCAGAGCACTCCAGATAAAGATAAAAGTAACGGCTTTGGCGAGAGTGAAAGTTTCGCCATAAGCCAACACGGCGAGTAAAAACATAAAGCTAGGGCCTATATATTGGAAGAAACCTAGCGTTGAAAGCTTAAGTCTGGTTGCGGCGGCATTGAACGACAAGAACGGTAATGTAGTGACGATGCCAGCTGATACTAATAAAATATTCAAAGTTGCAGTGTTGTTCATCATGTCGGAAGTTGCACTATGAGCAAAACCCAGCATGTAGATAGCAGCAAAAGGCAGTAACATTAGCATTTCTATGAAAAGTCCAGTTTGTGCTTCTAAGCTGACTTTCTTACGCAGCAGTGCATAAAAGCCGAAGGTAAAAGCAAGACCAATTGCAACAACGGGCACACGACCAAAAGCCACCACTTGGATAAATACCCCTATCGTCGCAAGAAGCACAGCAAACCACTGCAGCTTTCTTAGTCTTTCGCCTAAAAAGAGCATGCCAAATATGACATTCAGTAAGGGATTTATATAGTAACCTAAACTTGCATCAAGCATGTGATCGGAGTTTATCGCCCAAATGAATATCAGCCAGTTGCTGGCTAAAAATACTGATGAGCCAACAATATACAAGGCTGTCTTTGATGTCAGAACATTTTTTACACTCTGCCATTTACCACTAAAGTGAACCAGTGCAGTTAGGATAATAAAAGACCAAATGACACGGTGGCACAAGATTTCCAAAGCAGGAACTTGCTGGATAGCCTTAAAGTAGATGGGAGCAATACCCCACATGGTATAGCCAGCAACGGCATAAAATATACCTTGTTTAGCGCGTTGTTGTTTGTCGTTGTTCATCACATTTTCCTGTAGGGGATGGCATGGACAGGATGTGCAGTATACGAGCGCTATCGTGATTCACCTAGCAATTTGCAGTTTTATTCCCAGTGAATCCCTACTACAATGTGCCCGACGCCTTCTATTTATCTTCTCTATTCCAATAATTCATTGAGAGAGTTCATGACCTCACTAGCTATTTCTCAACCATCGGATGGTTACCCAACACCGCAATCTATATTAGAAGATGTTTTTGGTTATCAAACCTTTCGGGATGGGCAAAGTGATGTGATTGAATCTGCTATCACGGGCAAAGATAGCTTAGTCATTATGCCGACAGGTGGTGGTAAGTCTCTTTGCTATCAGATTCCCGCTCTGGTTTTACAAGGGTTAACACTGGTGATATCGCCACTGATCTCTTTAATGAAAGACCAAGTTGACCAGCTTAAGGCAAGTGGGGTTAAGGCGGAATGTATTAACTCAACGCTTAGTAGGCAAGAGCTAGTTGATATTTACTCTCGAATGCATGCGGGGGACGTTAAACTCATCTACGTTTCTCCTGAGCGTGTATTAATGCCAGATTTTATTGAGCGTTTACATCATTTACCGTTGAGCTTAATTGCTGTCGATGAGGCGCATTGTATTTCTCAATGGGGGCATGACTTTCGCCCAGAATATGCAGCCTTGGGGCAGCTAAAGAAATACTTTGAAGGTACGCCTGTGATGGCGCTAACCGCTACCGCTGACGACGCGACTCGCACTGATATTACCCATCGACTTCAACTTGATGAGCCGCTTGTTCATTTGGGTAGCTTTGACCGAGCCAATATCCGTTATAGCTTGGTTGAAAAGCATAAGCCAGTAAGCCAAGTTGTCCGCTATTTGGCAACACAAAAAGGGCAGTGTGGGATTATTTATTGTGGCAGTCGCAAAAAAGTTGAGATGCTGACTGAGAAGCTGAAAAATAATCACCTAAGAGTTGCTGGTTACCACGCTGGGATGGAAGTCGAAGAACGGAAACTGGTGCAAGAAGCGTTTCAAAAAGATGATATTCAAATCGTCGTCGCAACAGTTGCCTTTGGTATGGGTATAAATAAGCCCAATGTACGTTTTGTGGTGCATTTTGATATTCCACGCAATGTCGAGTCTTATTATCAAGAAACCGGTAGAGCTGGGCGAGATGGTTTGCCAGCAGAAGCGTTAATGCTCTTTGACCCCGCTGACATCAATTGGCTTAGACGAATGCTGGATGAAAAGGAAGAAAGCGGTCAAAAGCGGGTAGAGGTTAACAAGCTGACAGCGATGGATGCCTTTGCCCAAGCGCAAACTTGTCGAAGACAAGTACTCCTTAATTATTTTGGTGAATACCGAGAAAAACCCTGTGGCAACTGTGATATTTGCTTAGATCCGCCAAAGCGTTTTGATGCCACTGTAGAGGCGCAAAAAGCGCTGTCATGTGTGTATCGTGTTGGCCAGAATTTTGGTATCGGTTATGTCGTGGAAGTGATGCGCGGTATGCAAAATATTCGCATCCGAGAAAACAAGCACGATCAGCTATCAACCTACGGTATTGGCAAAGAGCATAGCCACGATTACTGGGTAAGTATTTTCCGGCAGCTGATTCACAAAGGTTTGCTCAATCAAAATATTACTCGAAACTCCACGTTGCAATTAACAGAAGAAGCGCGCCCCTTATTGCGTGGAGAAATGGAAATCGAGCTTGCGGTGCCTCGACTCGATACGGCAACAAAAGCAACCAAGCAAGATAAACTATCGAGTAAAAACTACGACAAGAAGCTGTTCGCCATGCTGCGCAAACTGCGTAAATCCATCGCTGATGAAGATGGTTTGCCCCCTTATGTGGTGTTTAGTGATGCAACTTTGGTTGATATGGCGGAGATACTGCCAACTTCTTATGGAGAGATGCTGGCAGTGAATGGCGTTGGGCAAGTTAAGCTCGAAAAGTACGCCGATCCTTTTTTAGACGTGATTCAGGAATATTTAACGCATTATGGATAATTCGAAATATCAGTTTGGCTTAGCAGAGTATCTACCGGAGTCGAGCCGTATTATTCTACAAACTCCTTCTTTTGATTATGATAGTTTTCCGCAGATGGGCGAGCATTTGGTTGCGTTACTTTCCGCAACTGTAGTCGAAAAACAATCTGACGCTGATGTACACTCTTGGTTGATAGACTTTGAAGATTGTCAGTTATTTTTGAAGGCGGAACACTACAGTGAAGCGGTTTGGTTAGAGGCCTTGTCGGTTTCCGATAGTAAAGAAGAGCTAGAGTTTCTTGCTCGCTTGTTACGCCGAGGGATATAAGCTTGCGGCATATGTTGGTTGATGTATAATCAACGGCCATTTTTAATCAAAGCCACATTCATCGAATTTGTGCGTTATTTGGGTTCCCTCACCCCAAATCAAGTAAAAAGGTACGACATGAGTCAATTTACTCCTGTGCAGCAGCGCAAAGCACTCAACTATTTAGTTGTGTTTCACTTGATTATCATTGCATCCAGTAACTATCTGGTCCAATTGCCCTTTACTATTTTTGGTTTGCACACCACTTGGGGTGCCTTTACCTTCCCATTTATTTTTTTGGCAACAGACTTAACTGTGCGGATTTTTGGGGCCCCACTGGCAAGAAAAATCATCTTTTTAGTTATGTTACCTGCATTGGCAGTATCGTATTTCTTGTCGGTGATATTTTTCCATGGCCAGTTCCAAGGTCTTCAGCCATTGTCTGAATTCAATTTGTTTGTTGCTAGAATAGCCATTGCTAGCTTCATGGCGTATCTGCTCGGGCAGATTTTAGATGTGCATGTATTTAACCGTCTGCGTCAGTCAAAAAGCTGGTGGGTTGCACCGACTTGCTCGACGATTATTGGTAACGCGTTAGATACTCTATCGTTTTTCACCATTGCTTTTTATAACAGCCCAGATGCGTTTATGGCTCAGCATTGGAAAGAAATTGCGATGGTGGATTATGGCTTTAAGTTGATTATCAGCCTCGGACTGTTCGTGCCTATGTATGGTGTGTTATTGAATTATCTGGTGAGAAAGCTGACGGCGATTAACCCTGACTTTAAAATGGTCGGAGCATCAAGAAGCTAAAATATCAACGCCACGAAGTGCTGAATTAAATGCCCCAATGTGAAAACGTTGGGGCATTGTTATTTTTTATCGCAGTACTATTCGGCGTGGATTATCAGCGGCCAGCCTAAATCAGATTGGCGATTGGCTTCAATTTCCAGCTCTGCACTTGTTAGGGGGTTCTTGTTCAACCACACAGATGGGATTGAAAGGGTAAGAGTGTCTTGTTGGTTTTCCAAGTGAAACTCTGGTTCCAGTGTAGGGTTTCTGCGGTGAGTCAACAATACGGCTATACGCAGCAACCTCAGAGCCCGAATACCATTATTCGTTGAAATTGCATGCTGCTCTGGCATAGGTGTTAACTGATCGCGATAGCGTTGAACGATATCAGCTAAAAGTCGTTTTTGTGCTCGAGTAAAGCCTGGCAGATCGAGGTTTCTCAACAGATAAGCTCCGTGTTCACCACCTTTTTTGAAATCGATAGATAGACCAAGCTCATGTAGCTTGGCCGCAGCCGTCATCAAAGCTCTACCTTGTGGCTCAGATATCCAATTTTCACCACACTGCTCGGATAGGCGCTGTGCAACATTGGCCACTTGCTTTGCGTATTTAGCATCGATCTGAAAGCGAGATTGAATGCTGTTGATAGTGCGGGCTCTAATATCATTGCAGCGCAGATCGTCTGCCATATCATAAACCAAGCCTTCGCGCAGGGCTCCGCCAGCTAGTGTCATGGAGTCGATAGCAAAAAGTTCAAAGACTGCAATCAGTATCGATAATCCACTTGGAAAAACCAGCGCTCTCTCAAAGGTTAGACCTTCAATATCAAGTTCTTCTAGGTGGTCGGCAAGCATAGCTTGTTTTTGCAGACGTTTAAGCTTTTTCAGCGTAATCAGTTCATCCATACCTTGAGCAAGCATGATTTCTTGGATAGCTTGAACAGTGCCACTTGCACCAACACAAGCATCCCAACCGATATCTTTGTAGTTATCTAATATTGGTTTAATAGCTTTCTTTGCAGCATTAATGGCGCTTTCAAAGTTGGCGGCGTTTAGCTGTCTATCTTTGAAGAAATTTTCTAGCCAAGTTACACAGCCCATTTTCAAGCTAGTTAATGCCTTGGCTTCAAAACCTTCACCGATAATGAGCTCGGTACTTGCACCCCCAATATCCACCACGAGCCTGCGCCCTTGGCCACCGGAAGTATGAGCAACACCTTTATAGATGGTTTCCGCCTCTTCCTCACCGGAGATAACTTCTATGTCTTTGCCCAATATTTTGCTGGCTTTGTCTAAGAAGATATCAATATTGGTTGCCGTTCTAAGCGTGGCTGTACCTACAATACGAATGTTTTCACTTGAAATATCTTGTAGACGCTCGGCGAACAGGCTCAGGCAATCCCAACCTCTTTGCATAGCCTCAATACTAAGTTCGTTTTCTTCATTGAGGCCAGCGGCGAGTCTAACTTTACGCTTGATTTTCGCAATGGTTTGGATGCTGCCATGCACATGCCTAACCACAAGCATGTGAAAGCTGTTCGAGCCCAAATCAATTGCAGCATACAGCGGAGAAGAGACAACGTTACTCATAAATAGACGACTAATCCTTGTTTTGTCTTGGTTGGCGTGGTCGACGGTTATTCGACTTTTTGTTTCCAGAGCGCGTACCGCCAGTATTGGTACGGCGTGATTGATTGTTGCGTGAGCGCATACGGATCGGCGCTGGTAGATCCTCAATCAATGCTGTTGGGTCGTAGTCGGAAACTGGAATCACGTGCTCAATATACTCTTCGATTGACGGCAAGTTAATCGCGTATTCTTCACAGGCAAAGCTTATAGAGTGACCGCTTGCGCCTGCACGCCCAGTACGACCGATTCGGTGTACATAGTCTTCACAATCGTCAGGAAGGTCGTAGTTAAAGACGTGTGTCACTTGTGGAATGTGTAGTCCACGAGCAGCAACATCAGTGGCCACTAAGATGTCGACTTCACCACGAGTAAACTGATCGAGAATTTTTTCGCGTTTTTTCTGGGGCACATCACCCGTTAGCAGTCCAACACGCAGTTTATCTGCGGCTAAATGACCCCAAATGAGTTCACATTTCTGTTTTGTGTTGGCAAAAACAATCGCGCGATCTGGCCAGTCTTCCTCGATTAGCGTTTGCAGTAGCGCCATTTTGTGCTGGTTGGAAGGATAGAAAAGCTCTTCTTGGATGCGGTGACCAGTTTTTTGCTCTGGTTCAACAACAATGTGCTCTGGGTTATGCATGTGCTCAAACGCCAGCTCTTGCACGCGATAAGACAAAGTTGCAGAGAACAACATGTTCAAGCGTTCTTTTGGCTCTGGCATACGTCTAAATAGGAAGCGGATGTCTTTGATAAAGCCTAAATCGAACATACGATCGGCTTCATCCAATACAACGGCTTCAATATGGTTAAGGCTAAATACACGTTGCTTATAAAAGTCGATAATGCGGCCTGTTGTACCGATAAGAACGTCTACGCCGTTTTCTAAATTTGCGAGCTGTTTATCGTAACTTTCGCCGCCATAAGCTAGGGCAGTCTTGATTCCAGTGCTTTCAACGAGTGGCATCGCGTCTTTATGGATCTGAATTGCCAATTCACGTGTCGGCGCCATGATGATTGCACGTGGCTGAGTACGGTTGCTTTCTTCCTTGGTATTATTTAGCAAGTGGTTGAAGGTTGCAGTAAGAAACGCGAGCGTTTTACCTGTGCCTGTTTGGGCTTGGCCTGCAATGTCTTGGCCGGCGAGCAGTACCGGCAACGCTAAGGCTTGGATCGGGGTACAAAATTCGAACCCTTTTTTCTCCAATCCTTCAACAACTTGGGTGTTTAATCCCAAATCAGCGAACTTTTGCTCTGTGATATGCGTCTTTTTCATCTCTATAGAATATCAGCTTAAGCTTGCAATACGAAAGTAAATACATTCCAATAGGGCATCTATTTACTGCTTATAAACCAAACAACCTTGTTATTTTTACCATAATAGCTATCGTTAGGTCGTTTGATATACTAAAGCTAGACCAAGAAAATACATTGGAGTCGAAGATGAGCGATAAGATTTTGCAGCTGACCGATGCGGGTTTTGAAGACGATGTCATCAAAGCTGCAGGCCCTGTTCTTGTTGACTTTTGGGCAGAGTGGTGTGGCCCTTGTAAGATGATTGCACCAATACTGGATGAAATTTCTGATGAGTATGAAGGTAAACTTACCATCGGCAAATTAAATATCGATCAAAATGCCGAGACGCCACCAAAGTATGGCATTCGTGGCATTCCTACTTTATTGCTATTTAAGGATGGCGAAGTTGCGGCAACTAAAGTTGGTGCACTTTCTAAAACTCAGCTAAAAGAGTTTTTAGACGCAAACCTTTAAGTCGTTTAAAAAAACCGTGCAGCTCAAATTGCACGGTTTTATTTTTGAACTACAACAAAACCTAGACTAGTCTGTAAATTAGTGATAGTTTATCGCACGTTAAATAAACAAGCGTTCACTTCTTGGTCAATCCATAGACCAAATTCCATCTTAACTTAACCAACAGATCTTATTTTGACTAAACAAGCATCCACCACAATGAATCTAACAGAACTGAAAAACAGAGCTGTATCCGATCTTGTAAAACTGGGCGAAAGCCTAGGACTAGAAAACCTCGCTCGTCTTAGAAAGCAAGACATTATCTTTTCTATTTTAAAAGCGCATGCGAAAAGTGGAGAGGACATTTTCGGCGACGGTGTTTTAGAAATTCTTCAAGATGGTTTTGGGTTTTTACGTAGTGCGGACAGCTCCTATCTAGCTGGGCCGGATGATATCTATGTATCGCCAAGCCAAATTCGCCGCTTTAACCTACGTACAGGTGATTCTATAGCTGGTAAGATTCGCCCACCTAAAGATGGTGAGCGTTACTTCGCGCTATTGAAAGTCAATACAGTTAACGATGACAAACCAGACAACGCACGTAATAAGATTCTGTTTGAAAACTTAACTCCGCTGCATGCCAACGAAAGAATGGTGATGGAGCGTGGTAATGGTTCAACAGAAGATATTACGGCTCGAGTTTTGGATTTGGCTTCGCCAATTGGTAAAGGTCAGCGTGGATTGATTGTAGCTCCGCCAAAAGCGGGTAAAACAATGTTGCTGCAGAATATTGCACAAAGCATTGCGCATAATCATCCAGAATGTGAGTTGATGGTATTGCTTATCGACGAACGTCCAGAAGAAGTAACGGAAATGCAACGCCTAGTTAAAGGCGAAGTTGTCGCATCTACATTTGATGAGCCAGCTTCTCGTCACGTACAAGTTGCAGAAATGGTCATCGAAAAAGCAAAACGCTTAGTTGAGCATAAAAAAGATGTGGTTATTTTACTCGACTCTATTACTCGTTTAGCTCGTGCCTACAACACGGTAGTACCTTCGTCAGGCAAGGTATTGACTGGTGGTGTAGATGCCAATGCACTGCATCGTCCAAAACGTTTCTTCGGTGCTGCACGTAACGTAGAAGAAGGTGGTAGCTTGACTATCATCGCAACAGCATTGGTTGATACTGGCTCGAAAATGGATGAAGTTATCTACGAAGAGTTTAAAGGTACAGGTAACATGGAACTGCACCTAAATCGTAAGATTGCTGAAAAACGTGTTTTCCCAGCGATTGATTTCAACCGCTCTGGTACTCGTCGTGAAGAGCTGCTAACTAAGCCAGATGAGTTACAGAAAATGTGGATACTTCGTAAAATCGTCCATCCAATGGGCGAAATCGATGCGATGGAATTCTTAATTGATAAATTGGCAATGACCAAGACAAACGACGAATTCTTTGATGCAATGCGCAGACAATAGTCGTTAGAAAGAATTTTAAGGGCGCTATCTCGTTATGAGGTAGCGCTTTTTTGTTTTTGGACGTTTGTTATTCAGTGTGAGTCACAGTAAAACACTCGCCGCTCAAGCAGAGTTTGTTATACTGCGCTCAGTTTTTGCTATGAATGAAAGGCCTATGAGTTTTAAGGATTTACGAGATTTTATCGACTTGTTGGAAAAACAAGGTCAACTCAAACGTATAACTCATCCTGTCGATCCTCACTATGAGATGACGGAAATTAGTGATCGCACTTTAAGAGCGAAAGGTCCTGCTTTACTGTTCGAAAACCCCATTGGTTATACTATCCCTGTTCTAACCAACTTGTTTGGTACTCCTGAGCGGGTTGCACTTGGTATGGGAAGAGACGATGTTCTCGATCTTCGAGAGGTAGGTAAATTACTCGCATATCTTAAAGAACCAGAGCCGCCAAAGGGATTTAAAGACGCAATTGATAAACTGCCAGTATTTAAGCAAGTTTTAAATATGCCTGCCAAGAGACTTCGTAAAGCTGCCTGCCAAGATATTGTGTGGCAGGGGGATGAGGTTGATTTGGACAAGATACCCGTAATGAGCTGTTGGGCTGATGATGTTGCACCACTTCTTACTTGGGGGCTTACCATCACCAAAGGCCCACACAAGAAAAGGCAAAACTTGGGCATTTATCGTCAGCAAAAGCTTGGCAAAAACAAAGTGATCATGCGTTGGCTCGCACATCGCGGGGGGGCTTTAGACCTTAAAGATTGGATGGAAACTAACCCTGGAGAACCGTTTCCCGTCTCGGTCGCTTATGGCGCAGACCCTGCGACTATACTCGGCGCAGTAACACCAGTACCAGATACTTTGTCGGAATATGCATTTGCAGGTTTACTACGAGGTAGTAAAACAGAAGTGGTTAAATCGGTAAGCAACGATTTGGAAGTACCTGCAAGTGCTGAAATCGTGATGGAAGGATATATCGATCCAGAAGAGTTCGCCGATGAAGGGCCTTATGGTGATCACACCGGTTACTACAACGAGAAAGAAAGACACCATGTGTTTACCATCACTCACATCACGATGCGCAAAGACCCAATTTATCACAGCACGTATACAGGGCGTCCACCAGATGAACCCGCAGTATTAGGCGTTGCGCTGAATGAAGTGTTTGTTCCGATATTACAAAAGCAATTTCCAGAAATTGTCGACTTTTACCTCCCACCAGAAGGTTGCTCTTATCGTATGGCCGTTGTCACGATGAAAAAGCAATATCCTGGTCATGCTAAGAGAGTGATGATGGGAGTTTGGTCTTTCTTGCGTCAGTTCATGTATACCAAGTTTGTGATTGTCTGTGATGAAGACGTCAATGCGCGTGATTGGAATGATGTTATTTGGGCGATTACAACTCGCATGGATCCTGCTCGAGATACCGTCACGATCGATAATACTCCGATCGATTCCCTCGACTTTGCATCGCCAGTTATCGGTCTAGGTTCTAAAATGGGATTAGATGCGACCAATAAGATGCCGGGTGAAACTCAGAGAGAGTGGGGTATCCCAATTAAGAAAGACCCTGAATTAGTCGCTCGAGTCGACAAAATCTGGCAGGAGCTAGATATTGTATAAATGCGACAGCTCAACAGTCTTCATTTATATTGATAATTAAGAAAGAGAAGTAAAAAGGTAGGCGTTCCTTGCCAAAATGTATCGCTTGCCATTGCTTACTAGATCGTAAGCCCGAGGAAAGAAATGTCTATAAAGTGCAAAGTAAAGTCTATCCAACAATTAGCTTGTAATACTTATCAGATATTGCTGCACCCAGAAACTCCGGTGGAGTTCAAGGCGGGGCAATATTTGATGGTGGAAATGAGTGAAAAGGATAAGCGACCATTTTCTATTGCAAGCAGCCCTTGTCGCCATCAAGGTGAATTGGAGCTGCATATCGGTGCTTTCGAGCACAACATTTACGCCATTGAAGTGGTGGAAAAGATGAAACAAGCTATGGCAGACAATAGCGATATCATTATAGATGCGCCACACGGCGAAGCTTGGGTTCGTGAGGAAAGTGAGCATCCTCTTCTATTGATTGCCGGTGGAACAGGTTTTAGTTATGTAAGGTCGATACTTGATCACTGCATCAGTCAAAATAAGGAAAACCCTATATATCTTTATTGGGGTGCAAAAAACCAGACACAGCTTTATGCAATAGAAGAGTTAAAAGAGATTTCTGCGCATCATAGCAATGTTCATTTCATACCAGTCATCGAAGATATAAACAATGAATGGGCTGGTAAAGTCGGTAATGTACTGCAAGCCATAAACGAGGACTTTGAATCTTTAAGCGGATTCGATATCTATATTGCAGGTCGCTTTGAAATGGCGGGTGCAGCAAGAGAGTTGTTCACTCAGAACAAGCAAGCGAATAGTGATCGTATGTACGCAGACGCGTTTGCATTCATTTAGTTATAAAACGAGCTCTTTTTGTTGGTTGGTATGCTGTTTTGATGGAACTATCGCCAGTTAAAATTTATTTATTAAATTTCTTCAAAAAGAGCTTGCGCTTCTAATCTATCTCCCTATAATGCCCCCTCGCTGACACGGGATGGCTTCAAACAAGCCAAGCGCCCAGTT
>NZ_JBLNLI010000022.1:0-43484 GCF_059777565.1 Vibrio sp. A37
ACTGGATCGGGGGTTGGAGCAATCTAATCTAGTGAAGGCGTGTTGAGCTAGAAATGTGTTCTTGTAGTGATATAAGAACCCTCGCCCGATAGGGCGGGGAGAGGTCAGTCAGTGGTTGTATACACGCAACCAAAAGCCAAAATATTTAAAGGAAAACATGTCAACGAACCTCAAACAGACGTCCTAACTTTGCCTATGTTTGAAAATTGGATTAAAAGTTTAAGAAGACAAGAGTTTGCAACCTTTTCAAAGAGGGAGTTTTCTAAAATACATAAGCTTATCAAAGCTCACGAACGTCAATATGAAAAAGGGTATTTAAGGATTGGGGAAATACAGCTCACAACTTAAAGTATTCTTCCTGCATCAATCATCTATCCTCTTCATAGCTTTCCTGTAAACATCGCTACGTTCGCGCTTTCCGACAGCTAAAACGGTCACAATGATGACATCATCTTCGACTTTGTAAACTAGGCGATAACCCGATTGGCGAAGCTTAATTTTGTACATGTTGTCAGCCCCAGAAAGCTTTGAAGCGGGAACATGTGGATTTTCTAAGCGTTCAATGAGTTTTTTCTTAAACTGCTCTTGTAGCGTTGAACCAAGCTTTTTCCACTCTTTGAGCGCACTCTTTTTAAAGTCGAGCTTATAGGTCATCAATATTTACCGAAATACTCTCTTCAGATTCACGCTCTTTAGCAATGGTGAGCAGCTCTAGGTCTTCGAGTTTGTCCATCATCATTTCGTACGCTTCGGCAGGCACGCAATAAAATGCTGGTTCATTTCGGTTTAATACAGCAACAGGTTCACCGTAAGCACTCGTTGCGACTTTCATAGGGTTAGCTTTCAACTCAGTAATGCTTGCAGCAACATCGGCTAAAATTCTAGCGGTCATTTAATAGGCCTCTTAAGTGGTCTTAATATTGGTCATTTTAGTCTCAGCCAAGCTATATAACAAGTGTTATGAGTTGCAAAAAACTTTTGAACTCTCGAACAATTGAGCGTAGCAATATGGTAAATGTCTTAAGAACTCGGTCATCTAGACTCTTATTGTTTGCAGCGAGTCTATTTTGAGCAACCTAGCCTTGCCAAATATCAATCAACATGCTTATCATATAAACAGTTTTAGCCGTTTGTCCTATTTGGACGAACACTAAACGCTCCTATTTGGAGCTTGAAATGTGGTTATCACTTCGGTGGTAAATGTCGGGAGAGAATCTCCATAGTCTAGGCTGAAAACTAGCGAAAGTAGCGACACCACACACTCTGCTTTTACGATCAAACCTCGCTCTCTTGAGCTTACCGATACACCTAAGCTACGGCTTAGTTATGACTCTCCCTACCCTATTTGTCTTTGGGCAAGGAGTCGTACTTTCCCATTGGAACGTACACCCAACCTTTATGAACTCTTCGCTTCTACTGTCATGGTATGAGCGGCTTTGTCGTGTCTGCAAGATAGCTTCTAGCAACACACTATCTGAAACCTACGGGTAAACCTTACCCGTCTGGGCATAGGTCTACCCTTTATTGGAGAAACCTATGACCAAACAAACTCAGTTATTACAGAACTCACTCCCTCTCATTGCTGCAGGACTTGGCGACAAGTTAGGTGTGCGTGTGACGGTCAGTGGTAATCAGGCCAGTACAGATAGCAAGTCCATCAATATTCCTGATTTTCAAATCTCCTCGAAAGAAGAAAAGGATGCGGTACTTGGCTTTATGAGCCACGAAGCCGCACACATTAAGTTTCATACCTTTCGGGGTATCGATTACGACGATATTCAAGTGCCACTGCGCAAGCATATGTGGAATATCTTGGAAGATTGTCGTATTGAAACCGCCATGATTGATTCCATGATTGGCACAAGAAAATGGATGAACCAAATTTGGATCAAGCGTCAAAAAGAAGGAACGCGAGAGCCGGTCACAAAAGACGATGCGCCAGCATCTATTCTGTGTGACTACCTGTTGTTTACCTGCCGTGTTCATCATCGTGGACAACAACATTTGGAAAACTATCTAGATGCCGCTGAAGAAGCATTTATCGAGGTATTTGGTTGGAAATTATTGAGTCAGCTACAAGCGCTCTTAACCCAGCAAATTGGTCGTCTGTCATCCTCAAAACAAGCCATGGCTCTTGCAAAAAAGGTCGAAGACCTCATCAAGAACCATGCCCCTGAAGAGGAAGACAAATCTTCACAGGAAGAACCTGAACACTCAAGCGAGCCACAACAAAGCGAAGAGAACTCAGATGAACAAAGTGATGATGCTGATTCTGAGAAGCAACCTGATGCAGATACCTCTGAACGTTCTCATGCAACACAAGAGAGTGAACAGTCTCAGCAAGGAGAGTCTAAAAATGACGGCTCTGAGGAATCTGAATCTGAATCTGAATCTGAATCTGAAGACATTACAGAAGGTCATGAGCCAAGTAAAAGCCAAGTTCAACCTGAATACGTCGAACCGTCATCGGAAGACATAGCCAAAGCCATTGTTTCGGCCTGCTCTGCCTGTGATGAAGACTTTACCGACGAAATGGAAGACTTCGCTTTAAAGCTGACTAAGTTAGCCAATGCGAATACCGCGCAATCCACCGTTAGTATTCCTGATTATAAGTCCGTGATCGCCACGTCTTATATGAAAGGACAAGGTGATGCGTTGGTGAAAGCCGTCAAGCAGACCTCAAATACTCTGACCGCCAAGCTGCAAGGGTTGGTGCAAGAGAATATGAGAGTGAAAGCGAAAACGGGGACTAGAGGGCAAAAGCTCAACACGAAAGTGCTTCAGCGCTACAGCGTGGGCGATGGCCGATTGTTTAAGTCAAAAACCACGAAAAAGGATATTGATACGATTGTAGAAATTGCGATTGATAACTCTGGCTCAATGGTGGGCTCTGGCAGCAATGATTTACTTCAAGTGGCCAAAGAAGCGCAAGTGGCACTGGCGTATGCGTTAACTCGTATACACGGTGTGACAATAACCGCAAGTGCTTACCCGTTGACCGCAACAGAGAATACGGTAATGGAACTGCTCAGTGAAGGAGAACACGTCAAGCACTTACCGGCGCGTCTCTCTTACGCAAGAGGCCAAGGCCATCATACCCCATCAGGAAGTGCCATGTGGCATTGCTTGAGAAAGGTATTGAGAAGTTCAAAAGAGAAAAAAGTGATTTTGTTTATCACTGACGGATACCCAAACTACGACGAAGAAGAGGCACTTCGTCAACTCGTCCTGCGAGGCGAGCAATCCGGAGTGTTCATTGTGGGCATTGCAATTGGCAGTATTGCAACGAATAAAGCGGATTTTTACCGCTTCTTCAATCATGCGCTGTTCATCTCGAATATCCGTGACTTGAAACAGGAATTGTTCAACATCGCTCAAGACATCTTGATCGACTAGAGCAAAAGAAACCGCTACCCACAAGGGCATACATCACGCCCTTGAGCATGATGTTTGCCCGTTAATCGGAGAGCATCATGCGAATTAGAACCTCTAAGACGTTAGAGAATACATCTCAGTGTTTGCTGTTTCCAAAAGAGCTAGAAACCCCAACGGAGTTTTGGTTTGATTGGACGGATACTGAAATCATCTCTATACAACGCGCCATGATTGTTCAAGCGCTCACTGAGTTGCAAGACCATCGGCGTTCCAGAAAAATGCGTCAAGAAGCTTGGGATTGGCTTTTCAGCAATGAAGACCATGCTTTTTCCAGCCGAGTGTGCGCAAGAAATAACCGACTTGATATCGAAACACTGCGAAGCATCGTGCGACGACTGGTGAACGATATCTAACCTCCACCTTTAGACACCCAATGGGCTATTTCCCATTGGGAAGTAGCGCCATGGGTTCGGTTCAGGAGCTATTATGCCTATTTTTACGATCTTAATGTTTGTACTCATTGTTACTGTTATTGGCTATGCCTGTCAGCACTATGGGACCTTCATTTCTGACTAGTCACGTTTAGCGTTTTCTCTGCCATTGGGGCTTTTCAAAGCCAGTGTTTAAGCAGGTTTTGCAAAGCCTCAATGAACACAACGGAGAAAACCCATGCAAAACGTCACTACCCACCCACCTCACATCGCTGTTTTACCTAAACATCAGCGTGTGTTCCTAGACGATTGGACAACCGACGACATCAATGAACTCCAATACGGCTTGATAAAATCAGCGATAGACGATGTTCGTGATGGCCGCAAATCCAAAAAAATGCAGCAAGAAGCGAGAGATTGGCTACTGAGTGAAGATACCACTCTCCCACTTTCTTTCTCGAATTGCTGCCATGCATTGGGTCTGGATGCCGATGTCCTGTTGGACTTGGTAGACAAATTAACTCATGGAGGATTGTACCTATGAACTTCCAAAACAAAAGCGATGCGGTAAAACACGCCGCTCAAGGTCGATGGCTCGAAATTTTGAGTGCTATTGCGCCTGATTTAGACAATGCAATAAAACGCTGTCCTCATCATGTCCCCTGCCCTGTGCATGGTGGCAAAGATGGATTCAGACTGTTTAAAGACGCCAACCAAACCGGTGGGGGAATTAGTAATGCAGACGGTGCAAAGCCGAATGGCTTTGAGTTACTCATGTGGGTTCTCGATTGTGATTTTAAAACGGTCTTGAACGATGTGGCTGACTATCTTGGACTGAACAAGTGGAACACCCAAGATGTAACACCCAAAGCAGCGAAGCGCAGCTCCGATTATCGGGACGCCTCCCAAATAGATGAAGCCACCTTGGATAAAAGGCGATGTGCGCTAAGAAAGACTTGGCAACAGTCGTTAGCCTTACACTCTGCAAAAGCTCAGCTTGCTCGGCAATACCTCACACATAGAGGAATTAACCTGGCAATGATGAACTTAGAAGGTTTGAGTAAAACACTACGCTTTCATCCTTCACTTGCACTATGGCATGAACAACAGTTCATCGGTTATTTCCCTGCGATTGTGTCCATGGTGAGCTATAGCGACGGCCAGCCTGCGTGTTTACATCGCACTTACCTCGACAATCAAGGGCGAAAATTGAACTTGATGATAGAGGGAGAGCCTGTTCAGTCGAAAAAACTGATGGGACGATGCAAAAACCAAGCGCTGACTGGCGGAGCCATCAGACTGGGTATCGCTCAACACACATTGCATGTTACTGAAGGCATTGAAACCGCGCTCAGTGTGATGCAAGTGAAAGGCGAAGCCGTATGGCCTTGTGTAAGCAGTACGTTGCTGGCCAAGTTCGACCCTCCGGAAAATGTCACAGATATTTTTGTTTGGGTGGACAAAGACCGCAAGAAAGTACTGGATAAAGGCAAAGTGGTACAAGCTGGGTTAGATGCTAGCATGGAACTGTTTGAAAGGATGGAATCTAAAGGGGTGAACGTGACAATAATGCTCCCTGAAGATGATATCCCAGAAGATAGCAAAAGCCTTGATTGGAATGACGTACTCGTCTCTCGTGGCGAACACGCCTTTCCAGCTCATTCGCTGTATCTTTGGCATTAGGAGGCGACCGATATTAATAGTGAGAATGAACCTGACGTATTGACGGTCAATCAGCATAAACCGCTACTGATTGTCAGCCTCGAAGGCCAATTCCTTGCGAAATTTAACCCTCCTACTTCAGGGGGGATGCACCAAGAGCTGAAGCTTTTGGCTCGCTCTTTCCCTGAGTCTGGAACTTTTGAGACGCTGATGCATTACTCTAAGAGCAATTCGTTGGCTCCACTAAAGTTTAACGAAGCCCTACTGTGATTGAATATTCGCAGTAGGGCTTTCTTTTTTCCTCACATTACCCGGACAGAGCTCACAAAGTTGGTTCTTCCTCTCACTTCTGCTCTCCCAAGTTCTTTTTTAATCTCTAGCAAGCTCCCACCATCGACACCTAAAAGGATATCCCACAAACTCTATTTAAGTTCCCATATATCATTAAGTTATATAAATGCCCACCGCTCTTTTCATTGTTAAAGCATTACCTATATTTACCGATTTAGGAAATTCCAAACCTCATGAGTAAATAAATAGGACAGCAAATGATCTACCCATAAAGAAAGGAATACCCATGTTCAAAAGGACGTCATTAGTGTTGGTGTTTTCAGCATGTCTCACTCCCACTATCGCACTTGCTCAGGATACCACAACGCAGAACATTGACTCTTACTACCAAGATGCTGAGCGAGGTTGGTATTGGTATGAACAACTTCCTAAAGAAGAGCAACAAAAATTTGTCGAAAAGCTCCTTCAAGAGCAGCCAAATGTCATCCCCGACCAAACAAAACCGAAGGAAAATTCGCAACCGGCCAAAACTGAAGATAAGCCGCTATCGAATGCATGGTTTCGCGCCAATTTTCAAAATTACATGGATGCAGCAATAGATAACCCGTATGACGAAGATGCCATGCGTACCTACCTATACCTTGAAAAATTCATGCGTGATAGAGCTGTTGCCTTTGGCTATGAAAGACAAAAAGCGGTCTACAACGACCCGTTCCTCGATGCATCCAGCAAAAGGCCCACTGCTAGCTTTGGCATGAAAACCATGAGCCGAGCGGCTAACAACAATCGTGATGCGCTGTTGAAGAGTTTTGGTGATAAATCAGGGATATTCTTTTTCTATCGCTCGGATTGCCCTTATTGCAAGCAACAAGCTCCACTCATTCGAGGTTTAGAGCGTGAGTTTGGTTTTCAAATCAAGCCCATTTCTCTTGATGGCCAACCCCTACCCAACAATCCATGGGAGGGCTATTTAACCAATCAAGGTCAAGCCGAACAATTGGGTGTTGCTCAAGTGCCTGCCATGTACCTATTTAACCCAGACAACAATGCCATTGAGTTGGTGGCTCAAGGACTCCAAGCTTTACCTCAGTTGAAGAAACGCATCTTGTTAGCAGCAGAGCGTGCCGAACTCATCACACACGACCAATACAGCACTACCATACCGACGGGGCTTTATTCCGATGTGAGTGGCGGCATCATTGGCCATTTCCCAATGCCAGAAAACTCACCTAACACATTCAAAAATCTGTACTACCAATCTTTGGAGGCGAAACAATGATCAAGGCAAAACCATTCAACTTAAAGAAAAACGCGTTGTTTATTGGCCTTAGCCTCATGAGCCCAATCAGCTTTGCAGGCTCCATTAGTTCTCAAATGGACGATGCATTTAACGCTCTCGTCAATGTTACCGATGCAACAGCGTACAATACCGCAAGGCGTGGTGTTATCTCTGGGGGGCAAGTGTTTATAAAAGTGCCTACAAAGCGTGTCAGTTTGACCTCCGCTACCGCTCCACGTATCACCGCAGGATGCGGCGGTATTGATATGTACGGTGGTTCATTTAGCTTCATTAATGCCGATGAAATGGTGGAAACTTTCCAGGCTATCGGAGCCAACGCTCTAGGTTATGGAGTTAAACTTGCTGTGACCTCAGCTTGTCCAACCTGTGAGCAGGTTATGACTTCATTAGAGAAAACCGCTCAAGCTATCAACTCTCTCAATATTGATAGCTGCCAAGCCGCCGAAGGATTAGTTCAAGCCACAGGTTGGAGTGCAGCTGTAAAAGATGCCGACAAATCATCGAAGATGATTGGTATCGATACTGGTACATTTAGTGACGCAGGAGAAGCTTGGACTAAAGCTTGGAAATCAGGTACATCCCCAACTAAAGAACTAGAAAAAAATGACCCTGATAAATACAAAAAGGAAATCACAGGCAATATAGCTTGGCGAGCATTTAAAGAAACTAGCTTCAAGGACCTCTACGGTGGTGACGATGAATTCTTGGAAATGGTGATGACCATTACTGGCACCGTGATAATGAACAACACGTCATCAGACAATGAATCTTCCGCTGCACCAAAATCATTTAAAGGTCACGGAATCAAATTGGTTTCCCTTCTGGAAGGAGCAGAAACAGGACCAGCTTTCAAGATTTATAAATGTGACACAGTTACAGAGAATGGTTGTCTCAATATGTCAGAAGCACCAACAAAGGAGATTTCAGATAAAGGGCTTAAAGCTAGGTTTTTGGATGCCTTAACTGGCTCTGGCGGTCTAGTTGAGACCTTCGGCACAGATGCCAAAATGTCTGACGATAAACAAAAGCTCTTGCAGTTTAAAACGTCTATAGGAGGACTATGCACGCAAAAAATTCGACTCGCAATGATCAACCAAAAAAATCAATCACTCGCAACACAAATAGCCTCTGACTGCTCAGACCGAATGGCATTGGATGCAGCAATGGCACAAATCAATTCTTATATTGATGCAGCTCAGGCAGCTTTACTCAACGCGGGTTCTTCAGACAGTCAAAAATCAGCTAAAGATGCTGCAAAGAAAATATTTGAAGATAGCCGAAAAGCCTACAAGGACGAATACGAGCTGTTGAGCAAAGACTACGACTATAAAACTGTCAAAGACAAAATATCAACGGTGGTACTGGAGAGCAAAGCGAAAACAACGCAAGGAGAGAAATAATGGTATGGGAGATAGTGGCGTTTGGTAACGTCAACGCCCTAAATTTAACTTTCAATGCTATAGCAAGCATTTTTGCGGAAGGAAGTTATAAGTCCGCAGCAATCGCAATCATTTTATTGGTGGTGGTTGGCAGTTCAATGAAAAGTTTAACTGATGGAAAACAAGAACTCCCTTATGCGAAACTGCTGGCAGCTTTGATCATTTATATGATGGGGTTTAATACATTTTCGACTGTATCGATAGAAAACCGCTATGATGGAACCGTGACTACTGTTGACAATGTCCCTGTCGCAATTGCTGCTCCTGCCTCCTTAATTTCGCAAGTTGGGTTGTATATGGCAGAAACCGTTGAGACTGCTTTTGGGAATACGGGCTCTGATATGGAAAGAGTGACCTCATCTGGCTATTTGTCTCCACTAAAGCTCTTAACTACCTACAGAAATAAAACCATGTACCGCTGCCCCGCCGGTGAAGAAATCTCTACTGGTAATGGTATAAACCTGTGTCAGTCTCTATCGTCTTACATAGCAGAATGTGCCATGGTAAAAGCCAATCGAGACAACGCCTACCTATCGATGTCTGAAGGTAACTTCTTAGATGCTATCAAGTTTGATTCAGAAGCGTTTGCAACAGAAATTATAACAAGCTCTGGGGTTGCCGTAACCAAATCTTGTAAAGATGCATATGAAATTATTAAGGGGCTATTTGATAGCACCACCTTTGACAATATGGTGAATGTAACAACTTCTGGATATGGGGTTGGTACAACAACTGAAACTGGTATTGAGAAAACAGGTGATGCATTGAAAGCGATAGGAGTAGACTCGGGACAGGCTCGTAACCTACTCGCCACGATGTTTATGAGAAAATCAGCAGAAGATGGAGAACTTGAGTTTTATTATGCAAATGGGGCTTCTGATTTAGCAGAAAACCTGAACAGCTCAATAGAACAAAGAAATTATGCTTGGACACTGCAAGGAGAGATGTGGGTTCAAATCGTAGATAAATTCTTGGCAATCATGGAATGCCTTATATACGCAATGGCGCCGTTTATCGGTCTCATGGTTTTAACTGGCTCTTTGGGTTCCAAAACATTTCTTTTGTACTTGCAAATGCTTGCAGTTATTCAATTAATGCCTGCGTTGCAAGTAATAGCACAAAACATCATTCTTTCGGACATGATCACCTATACAACTGAGCTTGCGAATAGAAAATATGAAATAGGTTCAATGGCCTATGAATTTAGGCTACTTGATAAAGCAAAAGAGTTGATTGGTTTAGGTGGCATGATAGCTGCCACCATTGTACCCGCGATGGCTATGGCTCTAGTGACAGGTTCCGGTATGGCCATGATGGGAGCGATGAAAGGTGCAGCTGCGACGCCAAAAGATACCGATGCTGTGCCTGATTTAGCTGGGCAAGGTGGGTCAATGACCAATTTGGGCGTGATGAATACGGCCAATATGGATGCCTATGGTAATCGTATTACTGAAAACACCCGTGACCAAATTGGACAAATTGCGAAAGGATTAAGCGCAACTAACAATGTCCAAGCTGCAAAAGATCGTGTTGACACTGCACAGCAAGCCTATAGCACTGCACGATCAAATATAAATCAATCGACTGACGGTACAAGCTATAGTGCTTCTGATATGAGATCGGCATCAACCTCGCTACTTGGAAGCAGTCAAACCCTCGATAGCTGGGCTGATAAGCAGGTTGACTCACTATCAAAAGGGTTGAATCTTAGCGAATCTGAAAGAAACGAGTGGAAACAAAAAATTGTATCCAGTGGTCAATTTGGTGTTGAAGCGGGAATTAAGGCTGGTTTATTTGTCTTCGGAAAGGCTAGTGCCAGTGGTTCAGTGGCTGCCTCCAATGAAGATGCAAATGGACGTAGCGTCAATAAAGAGATGCAAAAGCGGTTTGATAATATGACCTCTGGTGAGAAAGGTAAACAATTCACTGCGAGTTACCAAGAAGCAAAACAAGCAGCAAGGTCGAACAATGAGAACTACACGACGCAGAACAGTACTATGGACAGCAATATTAAAAAGTCTGAAGCAGCTTACAGCGAAGTGCAATCTGCTGAACAATCGTATGCAACGAGCCAGCAACTGAGTAGTACCATTTCTCTTATGAGTTCAGACTTAAGTACCGTACTGCACAGCACATCGCAGGATCGCGGTGTTATGAACAGAGTGTCGAGTGACTTCCTTGATTGGGATGACAACAAAAAAGCTCAATATGTCTCATTAGTTAACCAGTATGAGGGAGGCGTTGATGGTAATGCTATGGACAGTCAATCGGCTCGTTTGGCAGCTTATCTCGCCACAAATAGAATATGGGGAGATGAACAACAGTCCCTCGAAACTCTATCTCTATATAAAGGCAATCAGCCATCCACAACCGATGAACTCGTCAATTCAAGTCTTGCGCCAAAAGACAACACGAAAACTCAAACTGACTCAAACACAGGAGAGAAAACTAAAATAAAAATAGAAGCGCCGGAAAGCTTTGACAAAGACACTAAAAACATTGCCGATCCAATAAAACCAAGTGAGATAACTAGAGGAAACACCCTTTCAGAAGATAGGCAAGGGGAAATTTTAAATGACGAAAAAGCTCAAGAGCATGTTCAAGCGGTCGTAGCTAAAGGCAAAGAGAGCATGGTTCATCAAGAACAAGTGTTTTATGAAGGGACAGCCTCGCCATATGGGCCTCCTACAAGTGGCTTCAATCAACAGAAAACCAACCTAGAAAAAGAAGCGGATACTAAGATAGATGAAAGTAACCGCAACAAAGGTAACTTGATAACTCAAACCTTGGGCTTCGTCGCAGATGTGAAAGAGGAAGGTATGCAACTCATATCTAACTCAAAAGATAGCCTTGACAAAGCAACCAATTACTTTAAGAAAGATGGAAAATAAACAAACAGCATAAATCTAAAATAAAGGGCATTAACTGTGTGATCCCGAACCTTGACTGACAGCACAGTTAGTGCCCTTTATATTAACTTAAAAGTATATATCGATACATTTAGGTGCTTCGCATACTCTTCTCTCGTTAACTCAACGACTTTGGCACTTATATTAGTCAGTTTACTTAAATCTGATTTCTTTACATTCTTGATAATTATTGGGTTATTGAAGCCCCATATTAACATACGATTTTTCTTCGAATCATTTGAAAACTGCATACTAAAACTACGAGAGCCAGTCCTATAATCTTTGGCGTTGGCAACTATCGGTACATATTCTTTATTTACAGCACTTACCTCAATAACTAAAAACTTGGAGTTAATATAATCTAGCAATCTACTTGTATATGGTTTTTTTTGTAATTCATTCGTATTTTTTTCCTTATATAAGGCCAATGTATATGGTAATTCTTTTTTCCTGTCAGTAACATTAAAATACTGAGAGAGAGTCTTCTCAACAGGAGAACGCCTTACGTTCCATGATATTGGCACTCTAATATCATAGGTTCCATTGCCATTATTAATAAAACGAGGCTTTCCAAGGATTATTTTTGTTTCATTAAGAAAATAACCGAACACATTCTGGTTAATATCTTGCTTGGCTAGCTCAAAGTCCTTGTCATCGAGCTCTGCTAATTGAATCAATGTACCCTTTTCAAAAACTTGTTTTGCCGTTGAGCGGTTATTATTTAACTCCTTGAGTATTCCTTCACGAGCAGCCATTAAATCTTGCCTAGACGTCCCTGTGTTGATTGTATTGGTCAACTCTAACAATTTTTTTCTAAGTCGTTTATTGTCATCTGATAGGAATTTTATTTTTTCTTGTCGTTCTGGATCAGACTTTAACTTCGCGATCCCCTCTTTAATTGATTGCTTAGATAGCTTTATTTTTGCATCAGTAACTAATTGAATGCTACCAGATTGGCTAATTTCTCTTTTATCAATACGAGAAAGGACTTCCATAAACCCTGCACTAAGAACACGAACTTGTTGCTTGGTGATTTTTCCATCTAGTAATTTTAATTCACTCTCTACATATGTCCCAGCGTAATCAGAAGCAGACTTCTTTGCCTGCTCTATGTTTATCGCTTTAGCATCAGTCAATGTATCATTGTCACCAAGCACATAGATTTCCGTTACATTGAGAACAATATCCTTCTTTGAATCCTTATCGACAGTCACATCAGCCAACGTCGAAAATGAATAGAAAATGAGATAGAGAAATAACAGCTTCATTTTTATCTTGTCCATAAGAATGTAATTATTGCCAATTTTACCATGGCACATAAAAGTCCAAAATCTTCTACACAGTCAGGTTGGGGTTACTCGAAATATTAATAGAAAACCTGCACATATAACATTGAGTAAGTCGTTAATTACTATTTGAAAAATCAATAATCAGTGGAAGGCGATACTAATCATACATAGTGCTGTGTCGCACTATTTACATTTCGGCGAATGTGAGGTCGTGGTCCCAAAATACGAATGATTACATCTAAATATCTAGTCCAAAATACTACAATAATTCGTCCTTTACTTTGTAGTACAAATTATCATCTTAATTCGTTACTACATTTGTTACGGTATAGGTTGTTGAAAACACCTTTACCAAGAAATGTTTTTGATGGTCTTCAATCATGGATGAGATACAAGACGAAATTTACCAAAAAATCGACCAATTGTACGCAGAAGCGGTTCATATCCAACGTGCATGGATGAAACTGGTCGCTGATCGAGAAATCAATCGAACCTATAGCGCCCACAAACAAAACGAATCGACGAACTATGAATTTCGAATCGAATTATCCGATTGTTCTTTTTCGCTACGATGGTTCCGTATTCAGTTTATTAAGCGAGGCAATAAAACCATTCGAATTAGAAAAGCCATCGCCATCCCTGCTTCAGGAAAATATAAGGCAACGCAATTTCGATATGCCGAAGATTGGGAATTGCAATACATCCTCCAAATGGAGGATGCATTAGCCAAAATTCGTGTGAAAGTAAAACACCTGATGAAAATGCATCATTTAGCCATCGCCGTCTCCAAGGTAGATAAGAAAAAATTCAAGAGCACCCCTATAAAAGAAAGAGTTGAACCCTCCCCTTACTCAATTAGAAAGTTCAAAGAACAGCTTTATTAAGGAATATCAGATGGACGTTACGATTAGAAGCATCGGAGAGCATGAACTCACCGATGAAATGAACAATATTATCGACGCGGTTCAATCAGGACATAGCATAAAAAGTTACGCTTATGCAGGCTCTGGGAAAAGCACGCTACTGAGAGCGATTGAAAAGTATCACGAGGGAAAGCTCGGCCTGTATATGTGTTATAACAAGTCGCTAGAGAAAGAAGCGCGTAAGTTGTTCAAAGGTCATAGCGTCCATATTGCGACTTCTCATTCGTTTGCATTAAACAGTTTCGATAAACAAGCCAAATCGAATTTCCTAAAAAAAATCCATTTAAACACTGTGGTGAGTCAGTCATCAAGTACAGTCAGTTCGACACAAACCATGCAGAATTCAAATTACTCGACATACCAAATAACTGGCGAGTCGTGCTTTCGTCGGCCAATCAATTCATTTCATCCGCATCACGACAATTTTCAGACATTCACCTTGTAGAGAAAGCCGAGCGAATTATTGGGCAGCTCGTTAAACATCAACAAATACGGCCAGAACAGAAAGAAGAGTTGCTCCAATATTGGGTATATCATTGTGAGATTTTTTCAAAAGCCATGCTCGATGCTGATAGCCCTTGCCCTAGCTCTCATGACGCGTACGTAAAATACTGGCAGTTGAATGACCCATCCATTGATTATGACTACATCATGTTTGATGAAGCACAAGACGCCAATCCTGTTCTTTTGAGTGTGATATTAAAACAATCTTGCCAACAAATATTTGTTGGGGATAAATATCAAAGTATTTATCAATTCCGTGGTGGAGTGAATGCCATGGATATCATTCCTTACCCTGCCTTCCCTTTGTCTCACTCATTTCGATTTGGGCCCAACATTGCCAGCTTGGCCACGAAAATACTAAACCACTGCGATGATAAAATAGTGATTCATGGGCGAGGCTATGATACTCAGATTATTAAAGGCTCAGAATACCATGGAGGCAAGCCTTTTTTGTATTTGGCCCATACCAATATTCACTTGCTGGATGTGCTGGTTTCTTGCTACCAAGCAAAAGTGTCGGCTGTGTTCACATCGAACAAGGCGGGCAATACGCTCAGTAAACTTAAAAGCATGATAAGCCTTCATGATTCTGGCGAAGCCATTTCACCTGCCCACAAAAAATACACCTCCCTAGAAGCCTTGCTGCTGTCTGAGCATGATTTAGAAACACAAACGTTAGGAAATTGGATAGCACATGAGCCTGATAAAGTTGGATTGCTGATAGCAGCGCTTAAGTGGACGTTAAACCTAATTCCCACAAAAGCACTAGTTCACTTATCTACCGCCCACCTATCCAAAGGGCTTGAATTTGATACTGTCATGCTGGCCGACGACTTTAAAGCGGCCATCGCGAGCTTTCACAACGGAAAACCGCTGGACGAAACGGATTTAAATTTACTCTACGTGGCCATCACCCGTGCAAAGAGAACCCTAATCCTACCGGATAAATTGTTTGAGGCAATGCAGGAAAATCTAGCGTTCACATTGAACAAGCACAAACCAGCCCCGCGTATGTTGGACAATCTTCTCCCGAAGCGAATGCATCCGCTTAAGGTGAAAGCATGCTCGGATCCCAAGATTAAAACCGTTTGCTCCAATGCAGCTCAAGAGTTGGAATCAAGCATTCAATCTAGCCCCTCTTCCTTGGTCAGCTCTACGTTGCTACAGCACACCGCTCAGGCACAGCAAGTCAACCAAGCAGACACACGCTCCCAACAAACGCACTATGACTCAAAGAAAGCATCAAAAGAGACACAAACATTCACACAGATCAAGCCTGAGCCTTGTCCTAAAACGTCGGTGACAAACACATCAAACGCGATATCCATTGCTGTCGGGCACAGCCAACCTGACGATTCTGCTCTGACATGGACACCCACTGACACCAATGAGTACTTGAACCCAAACCTTGCCATTGTTGGCACCATGGGTACTGGTAAAACTCAAACAGTCAAATCCATTCTCGCTCAACTTAAACAGCAAGAACAGCTGAACACCGGCAATGAGTCTCTTGGTGTGCTGATATTCGATTACAAATCTGATTACGTAGATGATAAGTTCATCTCGGCCACTGGCGCGACCGTATTGGAGCCAAATAACCTCAAAATCAATCCGTTTGCTCTGCACTCTCAACACCGTTTGGCGCCTATGAACACTGCAAAGGTCTTTATCTCAACGCTGAGCAAAGTGTTCAAGCTGGGCGTCAAACAAGAGCAAATGCTCAAGAACTGCATCATTGCCGCCTATGAAAGCAAAAACATCGACAAAGATAATCTGGGCAGTTTTAATAACACGCCGCCGACGTTACGTGATGTCTTTGCCATCTACAACTCGCAAAAGAAAATACCGCAAGACTCGTTAACCTCAGCGCTATCCGATTTGTACGATTTTGAGATTTTTGAGAAAAATGGCCGTCTATGCCAGAACCTTTATGACACCTTAGAAGGTAATGTGGTTGTGGTGAGCTTAGGTGGACTCGATCCAAATCTGCAGAACCTGATTGTGGCCGTTCTTCTCGACCAGTTCTACACCCAAATGCACCTTGCACCAAAACCCGAGCCTCAAGGCCATGAGCGCGCATTAAAGAAACTGGTACTGGTCGATGAAGCCGATAACTTCATGAATCAGGATTTCATAAGCTTACGAAAAATTCTTAAAGAAGGCCGAGAATTTGGCGTTGGGTGTTTACTTTCGACTCAGGGTCTCGATCACTTTCAGACCTCAGAAAACAGCTACAGCGACTACATGACTGCTTGGATTGTTCACCGCCTAAACAACCCGAAATCGAAAGATGTCGAACAGCTGCTTAATACCAAGTCAAAGTCCGAATTGGACAAGAGATTGAATGAAGTTCGCGAGCTAAAAAAACACCATTCCCTTTTCATTAACGGTAAAAAAGAGGTGACAGCTCAAGAATCTACTGCATTTTGGGCGCTGAAACCTTGACGATAAATAGGCGGAATTCGATTTAAAATACGCGACGTTAATTTCTGCCCAATGTTAGGGCAGGATATTTTTTTGTACGGCAAGCCCAAACAAAAAGTGGGACAAACACGTACATTAATATTAGGTAAGCAATTGAAGGCGCCGTATAACGAACATCGTTAAGCAAACTTAGAGATAAATAAATAGCTAATGCTACGTTCTGAACTCCAACTTCGATAGTGATTGATTTAGATTGGGGGGCATTCAGCCCAAAAGTTCGACTAATCAGATAACCTGAAGCCATAGTAATCGGAATGAGTAAACCCACACTCAATGTGAGTTCGAGTGGAGCACTAAATAACTGATCGGAATATTTAAAAATGAGCGGTGGTGTCAGACCAAGAAGCAATAAAAAAGCTGAATTTGCCACAATCCTCTGTAGTTTCTTGGTTATATCAGGGAATACTCGCCGTGCAAACATCCCTATTAGTACAGGAATCACCGTATACATCACTACGCTTTCTATCGTTTTGTAGACAGGCAGATAAACGCTGGACTCTTGACTAAATACCACTATTGATAAGCTATTAAAGATAATGGGTACGGACAAAATAGAGAGTAAACTACTAATAGACGTCAGTGTAATTGACAGAGCCACATCCCCTTTGGCTAAATAGGTCATATAGTTGGAAGATGCCCCACCAGGACATACACCAATCAACAACACACCCAGAGCGATGTACGTGTTGTTCAAAAATAGCGCAATGCACAGAGCAACAACAGGCAATAGGATGACTTGACCTATTAGACCCACAAACACCGGTTTGGGTTGATAGATTATTCGAGAAAAATCACTAAATGAAAGGCCCATCCCCATCGAAAAGGCAATGGTTACCAGAGCAAGTCGAACCAAGTCTAAAGTCTGCAAAGTTTTACTTCCTGTAAATGACCTACAAAGACCCACTATTTATACCAGAAGACAGCCGAAAATATAACGTATTCTCTTATACCTTTGGCCAAATTTGGATAATAAGGGACAATGCCTCTTCTGTGCCTTTTGTTTCGGACGGGCTGCAAAGAAAAATGATAAAAAGCGAGGATTCTATTAAATTATTTAAATTTTTGCTTAACTGGCTTTCAATATTCGCAGAAATTAACATGAAGTTACGTGATTTTTCACTGTGAAATAAGGAATTAAAATTACTAATAATATTAATCAGTACGATATTCAATAAAGATAAAAATATGATATAAAACATTTTTTTAAATGGGCAACTCACTTATACTCTGCGAAATTTTTCAAGATTACTTAAAAATAAGGGTTATGACCATTTTGCAAAAAAAACTCGGCCGCCCAATAGGTACAGACAGTAACATTAGAGAAAAACTCGTTTCTTGTTCAAGCACTCTCTTTCTATCGATGCCCTTTGAGAAGGTTTCAACGCGCTTAATAGCAGATAAAGCCGGCGTCAGTAGTTCTTTGATCCGATACTATTTCGGCAACAAAGATGGCTTATTTGAAGCAGTCATTGAGTCCATGTTATTGCCAATCCATGAGGCTTACTTACAGCTGTCTATCGATGCGAACCATCAATCTTTGATTGAATACCTAACCACTCTATTTAATGAGCTTCAAAAAAATCCTAAGTTACCTGAGTTTATACGAAGAATATTGAAGTTTCCCAGACACAATAGCAACAAAGAATATTTAAACGATATTATTAATCAATTCAACATTAATGTTAACGATAAATTATTAACTAGGCTTGTGGAGAATGGTGTGTTTCGCGAGGGCATGACACCGCAATTATGCAGGGTTTCATGGATTGGTCTTATCTTATCGCCTTTTTTATACTCTGTAGATACTCTTGGCTTCAACCTAGATGAAGAGGCGAACCAAGAGTTTCTTGCTGAGTTGCTGCAACACAACATTGATGTCATGCGCCATGGGTTTCTCTCAAATAAAAGTTAACTGGATAACTATCACGACACAGCTAAACACACTCCCACTTCTGATGTCATCGCGTTACTTGAACCCACCGAGTACATAAAGTTAAGTCATTAGGTTCAATAAGGTTTGTTGGTTAACAACTTACGTAGCAAAACGTCAGGTTGTAACCAACAACACTACCGCTAGACGAAATTTAGGAAATATTCCCCTCTATGATTCAATGAGATTGCTCATCTTACTGTTAGGGAGGATAGAATGTTTGATTTACTCAAGTTGGTCACGTTTGCTGCCGGATGCGCTGTGATTTACGGTTTAGCGACCGGCGCAGATTTAAATGAATTGTTTACACAGATTACTTCCGAAGCCATACCCGTCATTAAAAAGGTGATAGCATCGGTTTGGGAAATCATCCAAAGTGCCCTTGAAAAATAAGAGGGCTTTGTCATTGAACTGACCATTGCAGACTAAACGCCCTGCGGTGTCTAGTCTGGGTAACACAATGAGCAGTCCATAGGATTCAATAGCCCAAAACCAATCAAATCGATTCTGGGCAGGTCTCTACATCAACGCTTTTTAAGATAAAGAGAGTTGAGTAAATAGGTAGGCTGCATCCATATTGGTCGGCATCCCTCCCATACTGGTTGGGCCTAACCCGACCGGTAGAAATGATTGGGTTTGCCCCTCTTGGTTAAGAGGTACGTAATCAAAGTGGCCTGTTTTCTGACCCTGTGGGAGCTCCTGATTGACGACGTTGTACAACATGGTGATGTATGGCGTGCCCTCGACACTGTAGCTATTCATCGCGGTCACATTTCCAGCACCAATATTGGCATACATCTGAGTCATCGCCGACACAGTCCAACTGCTTCCACTGGCAGGGCCAGTTTCCAACATCAACCCGTTTCCTTGATAATTGGGAAAGGCGAGTTCTTGAACATTGTCTTGAGAAGTAAACAATGTCCCAGCTTGAGCACCAATCGGGTATGTTTGACCGTCCATCGCTCTCCATTGGTCATTGGAGTAGCCCCATATAAACTGCTGTTTACCATTGTCGATACTTGATTGTGAATATTGACCGATAACATACAGGGAATCATCGTTCGCATTGCTGAGTAGCTTAGCCGCACTGTCAAAATTGTTCAGTGAAGAATCCGACTGCATGAGAGTCGTCCATTTGGAATTCGAGTTGAGAGGAAGTGGCGCAGTAACAATGCAATTACTGGATTGTTGATAGCCACAGTCACTTCCGATATACAACGTGCCATTTTTGTTTAAAAGAGAGCGGATAGCAGTTAACTCTGGCAAGGTTATCTGGCTCCAGTGTTGGCCATCGTACTCCCATAACTCGTCTCCTCCAGCAACAAACACATAATCTTGATCATTCTGTGTGTACGTTAATATTTGCGTAATGTTAAAACCTAGCGACGCCCATTTCGTCCAATGCACGCCATCCCATCGATAAATGTCTCCATTACTCAAAGACGCGATGAGCGACGAGAGATGATTAGAGTCGGTATAGCTGGCGATCGCCGTCACACCGTCAGAAGAATCAATTTTTCCGCTAAAGCCTCCAATCGAATTTGCAGAAATAATATGATTATATTGGGTAATGGTGGAAGCGATATAAGAGCGGGTTAAGTCTTGGTCCAAAATATACTGTTTCCCACCCAGCGCGAACTCCGTATCGATTTTAAAGTGTATTGATTGAGCATCACCACTGGCACCATTATCAGTTATTGTTGCCTTGGCAATTTGTTGGCCGGGGTAGAGACCGTTTTTGGCATGAAACACAATAGAACAGGACGTCGCACTTGAAGAGATCAGGTATTGATTGTTTGACGATTTACTCACTTCACAGCTGTTGGACGCTTGGTATTGTGTATCAAGGTCTATTTGATCTGAAGAAAGCGTGAGGGTGCTACTTACTCCACTTTGGTTATCAATCGTGAGTTTATAACCATTGATGCCATATTGTGCGAGTGCGATAGACTGAGGCGTGACACCTAACGACATTGGAGCGGCATGAGCGAAGTTGAAGGCACTGTAGGCTAGACTAACGGCTGTGAGGTATATCGTTGGATTGCGCAAATTGTCTCCTTACTATATTTACAAGTTAAAACAATAAAATAACATTTGAGCAAACTCTCAAACTTTTAATCGTTAAACAATGGTTAAAATACCCCACTAGATGAATACAATTACAAATGCAATAATCAAGATTTATACACCAAGATTTTGATATATATAAAAATAATGATTAGCAAGGTTGCACATTAAAGAACAATATGAGGTCAATATGCTTAACAAGCGTTCTGATTGTCATTTTTATGCACGATCTAAATCACAAAAAATGTAGTAACCTTTGTCGAATGAGTGAGTTAGAATCGGAATCAATATATTCACCACCGCTAATACCATATTTTTATCGTCCAAAGTGTTTCCTATAGGGCCACATTAAACAAATGATAACCACAGGTTACAAAAAGGAAAAACATCCCCATACTGATATCACTTTCTTCAAGTATCGTAATTACAAAAACTTTTTCGGAACTTGCTTCATTGCTCCCAGCAGCTAAGTGCACACTCTTCTTTGCCATACTCCCCACCACAGATGATGTGCCCCTCATCATTGAGTTAAGACCTAGATTTTGGCCAGGCATAAAATGTGTAATAATTTACTCAATCATTAATATAGGAAGAACAATTGAGTGATTATTTACACATTAATTGAGTTATTCCGATTTTATGAGTAAAATATTACACATAATGTCGGGGAGATGTTGTTGATGGATAAATTAACTTTACAAGCCTTTTTACAAGGCGAGTGGCTGGATATTGCGATAATTTCATTTCCTAACAGTGAGATCGGAAGTTATCGAGTCACTGAACTCAACTACGGCAACGATTATGCACTCGCCCATCTTGGCAAAGACGACTGGCATGCGCCTTCCATTAACCATGCGGTTTCTTTGTTCTTTGATGATATGGGATCGAGTGGGTGGCTAAAGTTTCTGGATGATATTATGCCAAGTGGGGCAAGTAGGCGATATTGGGTCAAGCAACTCGACATTGAAGATCTCCCTCCTGATCAGCAAAACTTTGTGTTGCTTAAGGGGGGGACCATGTCTCCGGTGGGAAACTTGAGAATAAGAGAGTCTTTGCCGGATTACAACCCCTTAGCACACGAGCTCTATTTCACGGCTGATGATGTAAAGAACCGAGCCAGTGACTTTCTCGATTATGCGCAAGAAAGAGGCGCTGCAGCGGGGGGAGCAACGGGGGCAGGAGGAGAAGCTCCAAAGTTACTGCTTCGATGTGGTAAGAGCGATAAAAAAATTTGGATCGACACATATCAAGACGATAACTTTAATCTCGACCGACACTACCTTGTGAAATATCCGAGAGGTTCAAGGCTCGATGTCGACTGTAACATTCTTCGATCAGAATATTATTATTATCATGAACTTACCGACATGGGCTATGAGACAATTGCCGTAGACAATATGCGTCTCGAGGAAGGCTCACATTACCCATCGTTGTGGCTGCCAAGATTTGATATTCAAGTGAATGAAGGCCAGATTGTGAGGCTTGGAATGGAGTCTGTGTATTCAATATTGGGACGAGGGGCAGGCGCAGAATTGGAGCACGAATCGACAATAAGGGCGCTCGTAAACAAAATTTCCCAAAGTCATATGGTATTAGAGCAAGGATTTCAGTTCGACGTACAAGGTTTCGTTATTGAATGGGTCAAACGCGATTTGCTGAACATTCTATTTGGCAACAGTGACAACCATGGTAGAAACACTTCGTTTTTAAAAGGTGATGGGGTTATTAAATTGGCTCCGATTTACGATTTTGCCCCAATGAAAGCCGACCCAGAAGCGATTCCGCGATCAACAAAATGGCGTGCCCCATTTGAATCCGGTGGCGAGTATGATTTTCCCGGTATCGCAGAAGCGCTTTCCGATCTAGTTGCCCCTACTGTATTGTTAGGGGAGTTGCGTATTGTGGCTAAGCAGTGCCTTGGTCTTAAGAAGCGGTTAGCAAGTAGAGGCGTGCCAGAGCAGATTTTAGAGATGCCAGCTATTGGTCTGAATTTTGTTGCCGATAAAATACAACGGTGGGGATTAATATGAAAGGTGAGAAACAAGACGCCACAAAGGAGTCTCTCAGTGAGACAGTCGCTCGCCTAAAGGCGACCAGAAAACCGGATAGTTCAGGGATGGTTGGTTCGGTAAACATTAGCGCCACCCCCACAGCTTCGATGAAGTTTAAAAAGAACGCTTCGAAGCGTTCTTCTGCAATTAGCGCAGAAGAGCGAAGTACTATGATGAAAGAAATCATCGAGCAATTACTGCTTGGTGAATTAACTCAAGGGCAAACTCTGAGAGCGCTTCGTGTTGACTTACTTAACCTACAACAAGCCGATTTCGCTAAGCTCGTTAAGGTATCTAGAAAAACCGTTTCGGATATAGAAAATGATAAAGGTAGCTATACTACCGATATTTTGAACAAAGTTTTCCGTCCATTTGGTTTGAAGGTGGGGTTGATTCCATCCTCTCCCCAAACTCTATATTCACTATTTGAGCGCATTCTGAGAGCGGCACATACCAAAGATACATGACCTCATTTTTTGAGTCAGTGCGATATGCCTCTCCATTGAATTCGAGTAACAAAGTATATGAGTCTAACAACAATAAATCCGGAGAAAGACTCTACACACCACCGAAAGAGAGTATATAGAATATTTGCCCATAGTGATTACTTAGGCAACGCGAATAATAATGTTTATTAGCTCAGAAAGTAGCCCCATAGAACCACACTAAATAAACAAAACCCACAGGTTACAAAATGGAAAAAGAACCGCATAGCGATATCATTCAAGATGGTGCCAATGCATATTATCAAGGCATAAAATACGAGAACAACCCACACACTAATACGACGTTAAAAGAAAAATGGGATATAGGCTGGCAGCTAGCCGCTGACATGGAGAAACATCAGAGACAAAATTTGCGGCATTAAGCAAATCAATAAAGAGAGTTCGGAGAAAGATAGATATTTAACTTGTGAGGGGGCTTTGGAAAGTTCTTCGTGTAGTAACTCACAAAGTAATACGAGATAGCCAATTACTCTTTGCTCTGTCGCCTCTTCAATTACAATCCAGAACGTATTTTTGCACATAGTTTTTAATGAATTTTTTGTAGTTATGTGCTGTTATCTACTGCTCGGAACTCACCAAGCCCCCTGCGCGAGCAAGACTATAACGTTTTCATTATAATGTCTATGATTGCATATTGATTTTTTCTATTATTTTTATATCAAGTGCATCCACACCAATCCCTCCTTACTTCTTGACTGTTAGTGTTAGTGATCAAACTTTAATATCCCAGACTCGATAGTAGGAGGTTGAAAAGTAAGCGATAGTCCCCATATTCGCTATGTGTTTAATAACTACAAATAGAACATGGTCATTAAAGATTTCGAGTACTATCAAAGCTTACGCAGTGTTTTAACAAACTCCCTTTTACACCTTCTGGTACAAGTCGCTAACTCAGAGCGCTTTTTAACTGTTGAGAAACGTAATGAAATACTCATTCGCTACCTTAAACCCAAGCTCAAGCAAAAAACATGGTCAATTGTTAAAAAAGACGTCCGTGTGATGATTCAAATTGGTCGAAAAAGAGGTGGGAATATAGAAAGAAGAATGTACGAACTTCTCAATGTGTCCAAAAACTGCGAATTCGACGGAGTTCAAAAACTCTATGACTTATTGGTTTATTTAGATGAGGAAAAAGGATTTCCATCCCTGCTGTTCGAACCAGACAAAAAGGTGAAACCAGAAATATTGTATATTCTAGAAGATCATATTGAGCATTGTTTTGAAAATAAGGAACAAGTGGCACCGATATCAATGCTTCTACAATCAGAGCGGGCCCCTACCCTAATAGACATCATTAACAACCAGCAAGCTTTTAGGGCTGAAATGCAGGAGTGGAATGCCGATAGTAAACAAGCGCATATGCTTTTGCATCCTGCTTAATATCACTTCTTTTAAGAAACACCATGCTCAATCCAAAATTTGTACTTGTCATACGTGCAAAACCGAGCGAAATTTGCTGATGTTCGCGCGAGTTCCGAAAAATACCTACTCCGAAGTTCTTTACTTATTTCCCCCTATTGAAAACTTGGAGTAGTCAAATTGGCTTCGACGACTCCAATTTAATATTCAATAACTCATGGAACATTTTAGGACACAACTTTGACAATGCAGCATTGGTTAGCCAAGCCGCATCGTCAAAACGAAGAGTGCATGCATTTCGAATATATCTGGTTTCCATACCCCATCCTCACCGACTCTCTATACAACTAGGCACTCAGCAGACGGACGATTGTCCGGCTTGATAAACAATCGCTTATGCCTATGTGGTGTTAGCTTAAATAATTCTCTAAAGGTGCAAAACATATTGGTTTGAGAACTTCGTCATATATCATTCGCATCATCGGTTTGGAGAGCTCTTCATCTGGTATAGCGAGAATGTCAACGTAACCTAAATATTGTCGCGATTGTTGAAATTGTGTCATATGATGATCGCCTTTCATGAAATCTCGTCCGATTCCCATCAAATCTACAAGTGACTTATACTGCTCGAGAGCATTACCGGCACTTTTGAAATTCTTCAGGTGCGCTTTTATATCCTTGCCAGAATTAATTTTTGACAAAAATACAGTTTGTATAATTTTACCAGACTCGAATCTAATCTTTTTATCGTTGGCATATAAATTATTAACCAAGGCATAAATTGCAAATTTAGCGCTAGTAGAGATGAGCAGCTCATGAGCTTCTTTCTGAGCAATCATAGGATTTTCTATTTGTTCGTTAACTGAAGCAAGTTGTTGCTCATAAGACTTTATTTTGTCTCTGTATATCTTTTTATATGGATTATTAGACCCTCTTGCTTGCATATCTAATTTTTTGTATTTTGATATTTTTTCTTTGATACGTAGCTTTTGCTTTTTAAGATTTGGAACAGGGTGAGTCATCATATCAAGCAAATATTCTTTAGTTTTATTGTGCTTATAACTTTTATAAGCTTTCCAAATCAAATATCCATTGGCAAAAAGAGCTATACCTGCAGTGATAGCCCAACCCACTGGAGAAGAAACAGTGAGTATCGCAGTTGTCGCGATAAATACAGCGGTCTGCAAGGTAGTAATACCACCTCCCATCCAAAGCTCAATTTGGGTATTGGTTTTGCTTGTCCCTACACCTTTCAAAAGTCCACTAGTTATAGATACAACTGGTGCCTGCTTTAACTTTTTCTGTAACGCTTTTAAATCATTAGTCAGCTTTTTTTGCTCTTGGAGCTTTTTACGATTGACATAAACACCGCCATAACCGACCACGGCGTTTAGTCCTCCATTCAAATAACCAACCATCGTCAAAGAACGAGTTAAAATCATGCGGCCTACATGACCGTAATGATTCGACAGGTATAATACTTCACTACCAAAAGCAGTCGCTTCGTACGCATATGTAAGATTGTTGTTAGTTTCATCTATTTGATCGTATCCATCTTTTTGCAGCTGCGGAGAGTTAGCTAGCTGATTGTACATCTTGCTACTAATAGGTTTGGTACTGGGCATTTTTACCTCACATAAAATCAATGCATTTGACAGTAAATACATAATTATTTTATGGAAATAACGTGACCAACTTCAAACTATAACTTTATTTACAAATCGAATAAGCGATAGATTTCAAATAGATAATAATTATCATTATCTCGAATATGCTCTAAAAAATGCGGCGATGAAATTGGGCAAGTGATAAATTTATACGTAAAATCAACCTATCCAAGCTACCCATGACCTCTTGAACTTTTGAACTTTTGTCTACCACCCGTATCAACTGCTTTTGAACTGAGTAAAAGCAAATCTAACAACATACAGTGGAGGCTAAGCCTCGCTTTGAGTAAACGTTAGATATAACCTTCACCGCATTAAACCCAAGCTCAAGCAAAAAATTTGGTCAAATGTTAAGAAGACATTAGCGTTATGATTTAAATTGGCCGAAAAAAGGCGAGAATATAGAAAAAAGAATGTACGAACTTCTCAATGTGCCCAAAAACTGCGAATTCGACGGAGTTCAAAAACTCTATGACTTATTGGTTTATTTAGATGAGGAAAAAGGATTTCCATCCCTGCTGTTCGAACCAGACAAAAAGGTGAAACCTGAAGTATTGTATGTTCTAGAAGGTCATATTGAGCATTGTTTTGAAAATAAAGAACAAGTGGCACCGATATCAATGCTTCTACAATCAGAACAGGCCCCTACCCTAATAGACATCATTAACAACCAGCAAGCATTTAGGGCTGAAATGCAGGAGTGGAATGCCGATAGTAAACAAGCGCATATGCTTTTGCATCCTGCTTAATATCACTTCTTTTAAGAAATACGAGACTCAACTCAACATTCCCAATTTTTATACTTGCAAAACCGAGTGAAAGTTTCTGATGCTGGCGCGAGTCCATGCATAGAAATTTCAATGTCTTTTTATCAAGGACGAGGGCCCCAGAAAATAAACAATCCCCCCGTTCGTAGACGTTGAACATAGGATTAAAAGCACAAAAATTAGCCAACATGTTGCTCATTTGTACGATTTTCCTTAGAAGAGATAGTTTATAACAGGTGTTGCGTTTCAGGCGACGGAAGGCCAGATCAACTGGCCAATCTAATTGTCGCTCAATAGGCTTCTCGATAATTGGGAATTCAATATTTGAATCCTCCAAAACAAAACAGAAACTGCTTCACTACTCAATCTGAACCTGAATTCCAGGATCCACAAGAAACACCACGATTAAGTCTTGAGTATAATTCACCAGAGGACATACGCATTATATCATTAAAATCATCATGTTGCAGTCCTAACCCATTCTCACTATTCAACTCAAGAGAACCACCTGCAAGCTTCCTATATTTACCAAGTGAACTTTCAAAAATCTCACAACTTCTGCTTTTATTTGATATTTCATCAACCACTACCTTCGCCCCATTAGAGTGAGGTGTTTGCATGACGTATTATTTAATATACAGCTTATCGACTCAGTATTAGTTTTTGCACCTAGTGCATTCACTGTAGGTTCAATACTGTCATCAGACCGACAAAGAAAGCCCTTCCGACCTCCTGAAAAAACCTTGTAATTTTCCACTGAGTGCGTTCGGTCGTGACTCAAATCGGTTGAATCACCAATAGAACTCCCGCTCGATAAACGTCCCTATAACCTTGTCATGCATCTCTTCTGATTTTGAAAAACCGATCGTTTTACGCACGAGTCGTTTCAATCTTGAACGTAATGTCAGATTGGTTCGCTCAATTCGTTGAGTGAACCTTTTACCTACAACGTGCTTTGCCCTTGGTAACTCTTTCGTGTAGACACTGAAGTCATCAGTAAAAAAGAAGCGGATGTCGAACGGCTTTAGTAAAGCGAGTAACGACCTCAACGCATCCGTATTACGTTTACCAAATGCGTGAGCAATGACACGTTTGTAGCGCGGCTCCCATGCATACCAAAGCCAACGACGGTGTTTCTTATTACCTACGAAAGAACATTGCTCATCGACTTCACAGATTAGACTGATGTTTGCTCTATCGAAAGGTATCGAGGTTACTTGCCTTGGCGAGAGTTTTTTAAAGTGCTCAATACAGTGTTGTAGGCCACATTCAAGACTCTGGCTGTTTCCCTAACGCCAGAGCTATTCATTGCCATTTCTACAATTTTTTCTTTACGAGCTTCATAGACATAATCGATTTGAAAGCTCTTTCTACACTCGATACATCTGAAGCGAGGAAAGCCTGAATGTCCCTTTCCATGTTTACGGACGGGTTCAGTTTTATTGCAGAAGCGACATTGAACTTGGATGGTAGCCATGAGTTAAAAGTAAAGAGAAATCAGCAGGCTATGTTAGCACATTTCAACCGTTCTGAGTCATGGCCCGAGGGAATCTACTCTGTATTCAATTAAGCTTAGCCTGACCAGCTTCGGCTAAAAGTATAAGCTGGCGGTAAAGTAAGGTGATGGTTGCCACCACCTTACGAAATATCTATTTGAATCAGGGATCAGGCCACATTATAGCGATAGGGGAGTCCGAAAAATATTAGCTAAGTACATTCAAGAAGCGGGAATTACGCATCCGATATCCCCACATCAACTCAGACACTTCTTGTTTACATGGCTAAAAAAGCAAAATATTGATGATGCACTGATTCAACCTTATTCAGACCATGAGAAACGTTAGTCACTCATTCCCAACTCAGGGTTGTTCATAAAAAAGGCCTTTAGATCAGCTAAACCATCTTCAGATGGGTTATTGATTTCTTCGATACAACTTTTTACTCCAAACTCAGAAAACCTTTTTTTTTCAATATAATCTAAAACGTCAGTCTTTGAATTAAGGTATTTAGCTCTAATACGATTCATTGCATTCGTTCCATTTAAAGAACCATGCGTTGAAATGCTGGAATTATGACAAATGTGACTAGTACAGTTAAAATATTTCAATTTAAAAAGTGATCCGTGACTTGCAATATCATTGAACATCTTTTCAGAGAAAAAAGGGTTACCTGGTTCTGAATGGGACCAAATAAAGGATATAATTTCTAAGAATGGTACAGAATTTAATTTAGGTAATGCATCCAAATACATTCTAACTATACATCCATATGCAACCTCGCAGGCATATTCTGATTTTTTTGTAGGTATCAATCCACTCAAGCCTACAGCTCTTCCAGACTCATAATGAATACTGAATGGGTAATTATTTTTTGCTAGAAGTATATTTTGCAGTGCAAAAACAATAGACCTACCATTACCATCAGGAAATGGATGGAGCGTATGTAGTGATTGTATAAAGCAAGTTATCCTTTCAAAATCAGTTAATGGAACACGATATCTATTAAGATTCATGTAGCTTCCTTTTTTATTAAGAAATTCAATCATACAATCTATAGCTGATCTTAATTCATTACCAGAGATTGCCATGTGTAACTGCCCTGAATTTTTATATGGTGACAAATCATCATCGGGTGGTATTGAACTTTTTCTGTGAGAGAAAACAGAAGATAGACCATTATTGAAAAAGGTTTCATTTGATAGTTCTAATATTTTGTCCTTTATTTTAAATAATTTTCGCAAACCAATTTCTTTGCATAAAACAGATTCTATTAGAACTGAGATCTCTTTTAATATAAAAAAATCTTTCGTTTTATTTGAGTTTGTTTTTATAATCGATATTATTCTTTTGATTCTAGAATTAACATACTCAGGCCTAATTAATGGGTTTCTTTGTGATAATTTTAAGCTAATTTGTAATAGTAGGTTTGATATTTCTTCTAAATTTTGGCTAACAGATGGCGATAACGTAAAGTTACTATTACTATTACTATTACTATTACTATTACTATTATATTTATTGTATTTATTTATTGACGTATGTATTTCATGTAGCTTTTCTATGAAATAAAGTGTATTTTCCTCATTGAAAGCATATTTAATGGCAAAGGAAGAAGTTATCTTTCTTTCTAATACTATTCTTTCATTATTATATTTTTCTTCCAATTTTAAGAATCTAAATGGAGTTGCCTTGTTGTATACATGTAGATTGGTTGGGAAACGAGAGTTTATTATTCTTATGAATTCATCTATCTGATTCTTACCTAACTCTGAAGGGTTCATACTAGTGCCAAAAGTTTCAACTTTCATCGTCATTGAGTAAAGATCGTTTCCCCTAGTGCGCCTAAACCCCACAGTTGTACTAGATGATTTAGATATTAATTCTAAAATATCTATCGATAGATCGCTTTTATTTTTTATTAGATAATGTTCGAATTTATTCGCTATTGATATAGCTTCTTTGAAATATTTACTATGACGATTATTAGTGTATAAATCATTGATATAACTAAATTTAGATGATTTGTAGTCAAAAACGATTGGGTTGAGATCAGAAAAAGAAAAAACAATAGGTTTATATAAGGTATGTACTGATTTTAAATATTTCCTACAAGATACAATGCTATTTTTTATTTCAACATTCATTTTTATATATTCTCATGTTATGTATTTTTGAAGAGTAGGCCACTCGCTTTGCGATGCGGCTTTGTTAACGTGCTTACTTAATCATCAATTTTGACTTGAGCATATCTTCCCTCTTTCAATGTTGCACCGCCAGTTGCGCAAGTGAAGTATGAGAGTGACTATAAGTGGGGCTTCGTTGCATAGTTTAATTGATGTCTTATTTATCGATGTTTCCACTCATTAAAAATAAGGCGCTTCTCAACTAAAATTCAATTTCCCTTTTATAAACGATCCGTATCACCCCAACTCCTTTGATTGTGGCATAACAGTTTTAATTAATTGAAAAGCATGAATAGGTTAGTTTACAAACTATTTTTTCTGTTGATACAGAAAACCACGGTTTACCCGTGGATGAATGAACTATCCAAAATCACAAAACTGTCGCTTTAAAGACTAAAAAGGCGTTTAAAAGGGAGGTTATGGGAGGAACCTAGAAGTTCATTAACCCATTTTTCAGTATCTTAAGGTTATGTTCGAAAATCTGAACATCGAAATTATCGCTATGCTCTATACCGTAGCAGCTGAGTAGGAGTGGAGGTATACTAGATGGATAGAGAATCAAACTTATTAGAGATAATCCCGCCCAAAATGGATCAATATTATCTTGCAATAGCCCGTGCTTGGATATATTAGTAATGACTTTCTTATATACACTTATAAGTAACTGTAATTCTTCTTCCAAGAATTTTCGCCAAAGCGAGTTATCTACCAATTTTGTAGCAAGAAAAATAAATTTAATATCATGATAATTTCTTTTTAACATAATAGTAAGTGAGGTGATGGTTTTTTCTGTTTCTATTTTGTTAAATTGATCGTGAATACGCAAAATCTCATAGTAAAGCCTTCCAGTAGCATCCGTTATGATATATTCAAATAGGCCTTGCTTACTTCCAAAATAATACTTAACCAGCGAACTGCTTACTTTGGCTTTGTTGGATATCATTCTTATAGATATCTTATCGTAAGGGAGTGTAGAAAGAAGAATTCTTGCACTATTGGCCAATTCAAATTTAACATCTATACTATTTTTAAAAGGTCTACCAACTTTGGTTTTTTTATTTGTAGATAGCATTATAAATATCCTAAAGCATTAAATTATAAATGTGCAAATATATTTTTATGGGATATTACTAATTGTTTAAATTTAGTTTTAATCCCAGCTGACTTTGATTTATATATTAATCAAAAGCTATAGTTTCGATCAATTTTAATATTTTGATAAATGAATTCCATATTGGAATGCATAGACTAGCTAGAGTTAGGATCATGACGCTAATCTATAGAACTCTCGCTCAATGAATGTTCCAATTACTTTTGTCTTGGATCGACTCTGATTTTGAAAAGCTTATTATCTCTCGAACCAGTCGTTTCTACAGAGCTCTTAGTATTAAGTTTTTACTGAGTGTACCTTTTACCAAACATATGTTTGGTAAAAGGTACGTGGGATGAGTACACTCGAAGGTCATATTTGCAGAAAAAATTGATGGTGGAAGGAGATAACAAACAGAGTAGGCTTTTGAGGATTTCTGCATTCCGTATTCTCGAATGCATGAGTTAAAATGCGTCTACACGCTAAAATTGTCGATTGCCGACTTGATAACTTCCATAAATTGTCTCGCAAACTCATCAACGAAAACCAAGTTGTTGTGTCGAATCGTTAGCTGTGAAGAACATGATCCGAAATCTAGAACTAGAAAAGCACATCTCTGATGCGATGTTGGGGCGAGTTTGTTCGCCAACTCCACTATAAAGCAGAATGGGCGGGACGTACTATTGCTGAAGTTGAACAGCGGTTTCCAAGCTCTAAACGTTGTAGCTGTTGTGGTTCAGTGAGTGAATCAATGCCGACGAATATCCGTGATTGGGTGTGTGCTGAATGTAAGACACACCATGACTGAAATATTAACGTAGTAATAAATATAAAAACTGTCGGGCTGACGGGGTTAGCTTAAGGAGCGACTGGATCGAGGATTGGAGAAATTCAGTCTAGTGAAGGCGTGATGAACTAAGAATCCTCTTCATTTATGGGGAGGAGTATGTCAGTTTCCAACGAGTAGATACTGCTCATAGACTTCACATACAAGCTCTATATTTGGTATTTCGAATCGGATGAGGTTACTTGTCTCTGCTGGTGTTTTTAGAGTGCGCACGACGGTGTAGTATCCCACTTTCAAAATACGTCCAGCATCGCGTAATTCTGCACTAATCAGCCCGATATTAACCGGTTTTCTTTTATGCTTGGTTTCTAGGCTTTATAGGTATAATCGAGTTGGAATGTGCTTTACAACCGAAGCAATGAAAATGTTGGTGTCCGGTAGAGTTCGTTCCATACTTTCTCACAGGTTTAGTTTGACCAAAAAATTGGCACTTCGATGGCGGTCAGTCCGCTTCTCAAATATGGAATGATAACTTATATCAAAGAGTTGATGTAATGGCCGAGAATTTTGGCAGAGACGAATAGTTAGGCTATGAGAACTCAAGTAGATATCAGTATTCAGAACGGAAGATTTTATTTTTATTTAGTATAAAATAACGGTTATTGATTATTTATTTAATTTAAAAAGTATATGATTAAATTCTCAAAACTTGCTTTTTTTATTTTCATTTATATAATTTCACCAATATCCTATTCAAAATCTATATATAAAGGTGATACGGGTCAGTATTGCTATTATTACGGTAAAGTCTATAGCCTTGGCAGCATTATACGAGTGTCAGGGAAAGCATTAGAATGCTCCAAAAAATTAACGACTAACAACAAATACCCTACTAATCTTAATTCAAGTTACGGTGGACCCTTTTATACATCGGGGCATTATTATACATATGAATGGGTTGAGAACAAATAAAGCCTTTGTGTTTATTTTAACCAAACTTTAAGAAAAATCTATGAAAAATAAAAACAGTGACTTAGTAATTATTATGGTAACTATATTTGGGTTTACATCTGGTATTCTTGGAATAATACTTAGCGGATTATCAAGTGTATATGATGTAAATCATCATATATCGACCCTTGAGATAGGTCGAATTCTTTTGTTTTTTTGGCTAAACGTAACACTTTGTGTTGCATCTTATGGCCTGTGGAACTACAAACAATGGGGGTATAGGTTAACAATATTAATGTACTCAGTATTTGTTTTTTATAGTTTGATAGCTTTATATTTAGAAATGAGCAACAGAATACTTCCCTATTGTAATAAAGAATATTTCTTTTTTATGGCGCTGTCATTGATTGTAATTCGGTTCTTGCTACAAAAAGATGTTCGAGACAACTTTAAGAAAATAACCTTGCTGAACCTATGATGAGGCTCATTTTAAGGTCATGACTCAGAACGGTTGAAATGTGCTAACATAGCCTGCTGATTTCTCTTTACTTTTAACTCATGGCTACCATCCAAGTTCAATGTCGCTTCTGCAATAAAACTGAACCCGTCCGTAAACATGGAAAGGGACATTCAGGCTTTCCTCGCTTCAGATGTATCGAGTGTAGAAAGAGCTTTCAAATCGATTATGTCTATGAAGCTCGTAAAGAAAAAATTGTAGAAATGGCAATGAATAGCTCTGGCGTTAGGGAAACAGCCAGAGTCTTGAATGTGGCCTACAACACTGTATTGAGCACTTTAAAAAACTCTCGCCAAGGCAAGTAACCTCGATACCTTTCGATAGAGCAAACATCAGTCTAATCTGTGAAGTCGATGAGCAATGGTCTTTCGTAGGTAATAAGAAACACTGTCGTTGGCTTTGGTATGCATGGGAGCCGCGCTACAAACGTGTCATTGCTCACGCATTTGGTAAACGTAATACGGATGAGTTGAGGTCGTTACTCGCTTTACTAAAGCCGTTCGACATCCGCTTCTTTTTTACTGATGACTTCAGTGTCTACACGAAAGAGTTACCAAGGGCAAAGCACGTTGTAGGTAAAAGGTTCACTCAACGAATTGAGCGAACCAATCTGACATTACGTTCAAGATTGAAACGACTCGTGCGTAAAACGATCGGTTTTTCAAAATCAGAAGAGATGCATGACAAGGTTATAGGGACGTTTATCGAGCGGGAGTTCTATTGGTGATTCAACCGATTTGAGTCACGACCTGATCTTTAGATATCGACTGACTGTAATGTATATCGCCACGTAACTGTCAGACTAGGTCAATATGATTAAGAGAACTTAGCAAGAAATTCAAAGAAAACAGGAATCGTGTGCATCGGATTTTTCAAGGTATGAATGATATGAAATTTTAATGTGTAGTGGTTAACAGGATGCTTGTACTACAACTAAATATAGAGAAGACCTTGCATTGTTATTATGATTTGAATCGAGGATCACCGTATACAGATGACACAATTCATTTGTGTGCATATTTTGTACCGCCCTTCTCTTAAGCGAATGATTTTTTATTTATTTATCTCCCACCCATAGCGGTAAGGTAGCATGAATCAACATACAAAACCTAATAATTCACTATTCAATAATTTTTTTAGACTACTTGGTTTAAGTAGCGTTGGAATTTTTGTCTTTTTCATCCCGATAACGATTAATAACAAGCAAAGTATCCCATTAGATCACATTGTAAGTTGGATTAAACATGGGTTGGGAGAAGGCGCTTCATGGTATGCATTATTCATGATCATCGCTGGCGCTGTGCATCCAATTGTTACGGGACGTTGGCGAAGTAACCGAACAGAAAAAGTATTTCTTTTCTTAAAATGGTTTGGTGTTGTTGCTGCAGTTCTAGCGATAACAAAGTCTGGCCCAGATCTATTGCAATCCCCGGATATGCTCCCATTTCTATTTAAAAAACTCGTAATATCAGTTGGCTTAATTGTCCCCATCGGATCTGTATTCCTTGTATTTTTGGTGAGTTATGGGCTTTTGGAGACGGTGGGGGTTGTTCTACAAAGGTTTATGCAACCCATCTGGCGGACGCCTGGTCGCTCAGCAATAGATGCGGTCGCTTCGTTTGTTGGTAGTTACTCTATTGGCTTACTCATTACAAATCGGGTATACCTCTCTGGACACTACTCGCCGCGAGAAGCGGCCATCATTGCAACTGGTTTTTCAACTGTCTCAGCGACGTTCATGATAATCGTTGCTAAAACACTTAACTTGATGGAGTTTTGGAATATATATTTTTGGGTCACACTCATAATTACCTTCGTAATAACAGCAATTACTGCGCGTTTACCTCCTCTTTCCAAAATCAATAACGAAGCGGAATATAGCGAAGAAGTCATTGCAAATGGTAGCCGAATAAAAACCGCAGTATCTAGAGGAATTGAAGCTGCTGAGAGGGCTTCTACGGTTAGAGTGAACATATTAGACAGTCTAAAAGATGGTTTAATTATGACTATCAGCATCTTACCAACAATCATGTCTGTCGGAATCATCGGACTACTTGCAGCGAAGTTCACCCCAGTTTTCGATTGGATAGGCTATTTATTCTACCCAATAACTTGGGTATGGGGCGTAGAACATAGTATGGAGTTAGCGCGCTCTAGTGCTGCAGGATTAGCTGAAATGTTTTTACCAGCTCTATTGATGAAAGACACGGACATAGTTTCAAGATTTGTTTCGGGTGTTGTCTGTGTATCGTCTATTCTCTTTTTCTCTGCATCAATACCTTGCATTTTATCAACGAAAATACCTTTAAATATAAGTCAACTTGTACTTGTCTGGTTTATTCGGACTTTCTTAAGTTTGACACTCGCTATCCCAATAGCATTATTACTTTTTAAATAAGGCTTTATTTTATTCTGTTGATACAGAGCGGCATGTGATTCCCCGTGGATGAATCAACGCTCCAAAATTACTATCTTTAACCGGAATAATTTTGAGTAATACCTTACTGTTATAACAGTAAGGACCACAGGAATGTACGTCGGCTCTATAGGTATATCATCCCGTATATTTTTTTGACTAATATAACTTATATTTAGTATAGTGCATGACCAAATATTATTATATATTATTTTGTAGTATGAGTAGACTTAGTATAATGACTATTAATGGTTTAATCATTAAGAACTTTCTGAATGTATATGAACTAAAAAGCATAACTGAAGCAGCTAAAGTATCTGGTTTAAGTCAATCTAATGTCACCAAACAACTACAAAATCTTGAATCAAAGTTAGGTGTCACGTTATTTGATAGACATACGAGAAACTTGGTACCAACGCAAGCAGGTGACTGCCTTTATGTGAAATTAGAGGAAATTTATAGTGACTTTTTGTCTTTAGAGGTTTTAACTAAAACGATTCAAGAAGGAAGATTTGGAAAGCTCAATATTGGGATTGGTAAGGTAGTGTCCCCCTTAATTAGCGAAGCCATTTGTTTAATTGAACCTGAACAGGAAGATATTAAGATCAATATCTTCTCTGATACGTTTTTTAACTTAAATAAAAAGTTACTGCAAGGTGATATTGACTTATTCATTTCTCCTTCAAATCTAAGCTCGAATATACCTGAACTTGATCTATTAGTTAAAATCCCATTTTTAAGTATAGAAACTGCTTGTGTATTTAATCCTTCGATGGGGTATAAATCAGATATTACAGATTATAAATGGGCATTCCCTCAATTTGATACTCATCATATTGCCTCGCGACTAAATCATCCTTTAGTTCAAAATTTCTACTTTAAAGTTAAAGAAAAAGGAAATATTGCTTTTCAAGTGGACAGCAATGATGTTAGAGTAAAAGTTGCTGAATCTGGCCAAGCAGCTACCCTTGTTCCCTATTTTCTAGTAGAAGAAAAAATCAAGCAAGGTAAATTAGAACGAATGAGTTCAGATATGGATTTATTTGACTTTTCTATATATTACTTAGCTAGTCGACCAATAAGTGAAAACATACAACATATAATAAAAATATTAAAAGAAAGGTTGATAAAAGATTTTAATTTCGTTGAAATGGTTGGTAAATAGATTTAAGATTTATTGCAACTATTATTTTTCTGAAAATATATATTAGCTTCAACTGAGTAGTGAAAGTTCAGAAAATTTTCTAATTGTGATTTAGAGCTAACGTTAAACTTTCTTTTTAATTCAGAAATAGCAGACTCGACGGTTCTAATTGATCGAGCTGTTACTTGTGATATAACTTTTGATTCCATTCCTAAAGAGATAAGTTTCATATAATCTAACTGCTTTTGGGTTATTTTATATCTTTTACGCAATAATTCAAACGGAGAAAATGCGCTATTATTTTTAGTGTTTTTTTTCTCTCCTATGATTAAATCAGATTTGTATCGCACTTCAATGCCTTCTTGGTCAGTAATTTTATATAAATAAATACATAGACTATGTAGAGTATTGTAATAGTAATTTATGTCCCAATGTTTTTTTTCTTTTAGTAAGAAGTAAAATGTATCCTTGTATTTTCCAAGATCAAAATCTAGAGCAAGGCATGATAAATTGTAGTTTGTTTTTAGTTTTTTCTTATAAAAATCATTTATTTTGTTGTTATGACAAGATGTTAAGTTATATAAGGGATTTACTGAGTCAAAATTTAGTGTTTTTTTGCTTTCAAAGAATCCATTTTTATAAGTTTCAAATAATAAATCTGGCTTAAGAGATGAAAAAAAAATTCCATTTTTATTACTTATTCGAGAAAAGCTTAAGTTAACAATTTCCACTTCAGGTATGATTGAGCCAATATTATGTTGAGTTAAGAAAGGGAGATTTTTATTATCAACAAGATATTGGTCTAGATTTAGAATCTTTAATTCATTTTCATTGGTTGATTTTTCGTATTTTGCTTCTTTGTACATAGCACACTCTAAAAAATATAGTTTAATTATTTTAAAAAACAACACTTACTAACTTACTAACTTACTAACTTACTAACTTACTAACTTACTAAATAGTTTAACTTACTTTAATTGAACCAAATAAATTTTATAGATATCTAAATTTAACTTGTTATGACTATTTGGGTGAAAAAATATTAATAATTTACTCAAAACTCGTCAACGTAAAAATTGTGATAAATTTATTCTAAAATAGGAATAATCCTCAGATAATCTTATAAAATATCTTTAATGTATAGGACTTATATTTACTTAAAGTATTACAATATTGAATGAATAAATATTAGGTATCAATATTTCGGATATAAAATGTACCTGTGTCCTCATTCTACCTCTAGTACCATGGCTATTTATTAGTTCCGCTATCATTTTTTCGAATATTGTAGTTCCTTATCGCTGCTGAAAATAATCTCCCCTAACTGAGATAGCTCAGTGAAGCACTCGCAGTAAGGCGCAGAAGAAGAATCGAACTGCTGAAAGTAGTGAGCTCTTGTAGTAAAAGAAACAGACCAAACCACCCTGAGTTATTAGCAGTAGATACCGGATTTTAGCCCTTTCTGAACAAAAAAGTTTCTGACATCGTCGAAAAATTAAGTTTTGTGCCGCTCAATGGAATATCGTAATTTAAACAGTTACATGAGATGGCCTGATCAAACTGATATTCTATCTGTAGTATCTATATTTTTTCTTGTTAAAAATTTGCGCTTAGCAAAAATATCATAAACACTTCGCCCTATTTTTGGTCGTGTATACCAGAGAGCCTCATCGCTGTCTGAGAACAAATCGAGTTACGATGTTGAGTACCAACGAAGTCCACATCAAACACCACAGGGCGGTTATTGAATATTCCGATATTGTCTTGCTTATAATCCCCCATAACAAAGGGTTCCGGTATTAAGTCTTTTTTGTTTAATATTCTGAATGTTTCACTATCACAAGGCTTTGCCTCAGGCATTTCAAGGATCAGTCCCTTCTGTCCCTTCGGCATTATTCCTACCGCTCTAGCCTTAAATTCAGCTTCTTTATTACACGGCAGTATGTTTATGTAGGTCGCACATCTATTGGCTAATGTATTGTTATTGTTCAAATAGTGCATTTTGAATTGATTTGAATATTTTTGGTTAAATATTTTGTAAACTTTTCCCTCAAGAAAATAGGCTGTACCCATATCTCCATGCTTTGCTCTCTCATAATTGGGTCATGACTCAGAACGGTTGAAATGTGCTAACATAGCCTGCTGATTTCTCTTTACTTTTAACTCATGGCTACCATCCAAGTTCAATGTCGCTTCTGCAATAAAACTGAACCCGTCCGTAAACATGGAAAGGGACATTCAGGCTTTCCTCGCTTCAGATGTATCGAGTGTAGAAAGAGCTTTCAAATCGATTATGTCTATGAAGCTCGTAAAGAAAAAATTGTAGAAATGGCAATGAATAGCTCTGGCGTTAGGGAAACAGCCAGAGTCTTGAATGTGGCCTACAACACTGTATTGAGCACTTTAAAAAACTCTCGCCAAGGCAAGTAACCTCGATACCTTTCGATAGAGCAAACATCAGTCTAATCTGTGAAGTCGATGAGCAATGTTCTTTCGTAGGTAATAAGAAACACCGTCGTTGGCTTTGGTATGCATGGGAGCTGCGCTACAAACGTGTCATTGCTCACGCATTTGGTAAACGTAATACGGATGCGTTGAGGTCGTTACTCGCTTTACTAAAGCCGTTCGACATCCGCTTCTTTTTTACTGATGACTTCAGTGTCTACACGAAAGAGTTACCAAGGGCAAAGCACGTTGTAGGTAAAAGGTTCACTCAACGAATTGAGCGAACCAATCTGACATTACGTTCAAGATTGAAACGACTCGTGCGTAAAACGATCGGTTTTTCAAAATCAGAAGAGATGCATGACAAGGTTATAGGGACGTTTATCGAGCGGGAGTTCTATTGGTGATTCAACCGATTTGAGTCACGACCATGTCGTTCTAATCCTTTGTCGGTACTCCTAATATCATGGTTGCATTATTGTCGACGAAAAATAAATTTTCTTTCAATTCGTGGCTTAAATTATAATAATCAACCAAAGGTCTAGTTAAGCCAGCGCCATTCGGGAAAGTATGAAACGGAGCAGATCACCCAACTTGAACTGATCAAACGACTCATCCAGCACTTCCCAAAAAAAGGTTTGCGTACGACCCGCTACTTTTGTTTATTGGCCAATCGTGTCGTCGGCGAAACCCTTTCCAAAGTCCGCGACGTTCTTAGAATGGAGTCTAACACCGAACTCACACTACCCCTTCGGTATGGCCAAAGATAAAGAGCTTTTAAAAGGTCGCCCCCTTTGAATGCATTCTGTGTGACTACCGACTGCGCGCCACTCGACATGACTACATATGCTGAAGGCTAAGCCTCGCTCTGAGCAAACCTTTTACAAAGCCTTCACCTCATATACACTGAGTAAGAAAGTTTATTAGAAATAATCTGGTGTTTCGCATCGGGACAAAACAATGTAGTTGCTCGGGAGAGCTACCTTGGCTGCCTTTCCTTTTCTAAATGTATGAAATATGCATAAAGTATGCATTTAGCTTAAACCAATTGGCCGAATACTGATGGCTCCTACCAACCACAATTCTTTTCAATGTAGGAAATCGCAACAAAGAGCCTCTAATGCTCAGTAGTCAATGTCGCCCAACAGTTTATCTAGCTCAGAAAGTTTCTGATCATAGTTCTCCAGCTGCTTTCTTGAGTCGATTCGTTTGTCTAACGCCACTCTAATTTTTTCTGCCCTTTCAACATGACCAATACCATTATACAAACCAATCAATTCCTTCATTTCGTCGTCCGATAATTTTGCCTCTTTATTCGTCAATCTGCTGCTTTCAATCTCCAATATTCTTTTCTTCATTGCAGTTAGCGAATTCAGCTCCTGAAGCTCTTGGTCTTGTTGGGAGGCCGCCGCCTCCTCTTTGGAGGCTTGGTGGTTTATAGCGTTCTCGTTGTTACTTAAGATAGAGCCCTTCATTGGCTCTAGAGGGCTAACCTGTGCAGCACTAATATCAGTCATGTCCAACATCGGTAACGGCTTTTCAAGAAGACTCTCTATTGGCTTATCTTTATTAATCCACTGAAAGTCAAAAGAGACTTGGGAGATAACCCTGCCTTTTCGTATGAGGGTAAACCCCAAAAACTTTTCATTTTTAGCAAAAAGGATTTCTTGACTGACTATAGGATGAGAGCTGAGGTATTCAACCGCTTTATGTACCCCGTTATTAATGAAGTAGTTGGAGTCCATATGGCATTTCTTGCCTTTATTAACGTTGCCATTCCGATCGATAACGCCCAAGTAATATCTTAATTTATCCAAGGAAATAGGGTTAAGTTTTCCTGTGGCTTTGAAACGAGAGAAAAACTCGTAAAGCCTTTTAGCCATCTCATTTTTTATCGCGATAAAGGAATGAGTATTGATCAGTGAAAAACCTTTGCTGTACTCGATGAACTGACTTTTCAATTCGTCATTCGGAACCAGTATTAATTTCCTATCTTTGTACTCACACCGTTTGAAAAAGTTGTAGTAGACGAATTCTTCATTGGTATTGGCAGTTTTTGCTTCGAAGCCAATCACATGGGAAACGAGTCTTTTCGCAACAGGCTTGATTTGAGATACCACACTAGTTCGTTTGTTCAAATTAAGCCATTCACTTAACTCACTCGAAGAGAAAGTATATCTAGGCGTACTGTCATCCCAATCATCTGGCTGCATGTGAGCCATCATCAAACCGAAAAGATCTTGTTCCCTTGCAGAAAGTCCCTGAGCTGAAAAAACTAGATCATGTGTCTTTTTGATGTGCCTTGGAAGCTTCGCCATATGTATCAATCTCTGTTCAAAATTTTATCGCTCTGTACCGCATTACAAATAGGTACTAACCGCATTCTAGATACGTATTTACCGCATTTCAAGTTGGACTCATTAGCTATGTAGCTCTAGATCAACCTTTTGATCGCATTTTAGATTAGGAATAGAAATTGGACCGCATTATAAATAGGTATAGAAAATTAAGAATATCAGCGACTGCCGGCAGTAAACAAACAATAAGAAAGAGTATCCATAGGCACAGAACCGATAGAAAATTCCTATCTAAGAGCTTGTAAAGGTTATAGATAAAACGGCGAAGTGATTTAATCACTCTTTACCGTTAAAGTCACGCCAATCAACGGCACGAATACGTAAGGTATCACAATGTCAGTAAAACCCTGCGTAGACTAAAGACTGGGGTGGCAAATAAGGCTTGAAATGCGATTGCACGGGTTAGGTATTACACTTCCTCTATCAAACCCAGTATTTGACGGCTAATCTAGAACTCAAATGCGGTTAAGCTAGTATTTCTGAAGAATTACCGCATTTGATTTAGGTAACTACCCTGAATAATCGCATCTGAAATAGGCAATAACGCCCAAACCTAGAACTCAAATGCGGTAGAATTGGTATCTAACGACAGTGACCGCATTTAGTTTAGGTAATACCTCTAAATAATCGCATCTAAAATAGGTATTAAGTCCCAAACCTAAAACTCAAATGCGGTTGAATCGCTATCCTGCGACAGTGACCGCATTTAACTTAGGTAATACTTCGAAGTAATCGCATCTAAAATAGGTATTAAGTCCCAAACCTAAAATTCAAGTGCGGTTGAACTGGTATCTAACGGCAATTACCGCATTTGATTTAGGTAATACCTCTAGATAATCGCATCTGAAATAGGTAATAAGACCCAAAGCTAGAGATCAAATGCGATTGAACTGGTATCTAACGATAGTTACCGCATTTAGTTTAGGTAATACCTCTAGATAATCGCATCTGAAATAGGTAATAAGACCCAAAGCTAGAGATCAAATGCGGTAGAATCAGTATCTAACGACAGTTACCGCATTTAGTTTAGGTAATACCTCTAAATAATCGCATCTGAAATAGGTAATAAGCCCCAAACCTAGAGCTCAAATGCGGTAGAATCAGTATCTAACGACAGTTACCGCATTTAGTTTAGGTAATA
>NZ_JBLNLI010000023.1:0-34286 GCF_059777565.1 Vibrio sp. A37
GGCTAAGGTCGATACACAATCAGTCTATAGAGAGAAATTCGTGGGGATTCCTCAGCGTTAAAATCATGCCTAACGATATCTCTGAGGTGTATGTGATGTTTTATCGCAGCAAGCCCAGTGTACAACCCAATCAAACTCGCCGCTCCTTGTTGGGAGGCCGCCAATGAGTCAGTGGTTATCTCGATATCTTTCTCCGTCGCAGCTGGGCAAAGCATATTTGGTCGCCGCAGTCGTCGTCATTTTTGTTGTCGCCATCATGATAATGGAGGCGCTAGAGCCGCAACAAAAAGCGCGCAAAGAGCGGTCTGCGGTGGAAAATATCATTACGGATAAAAAGGGGCGACAGTTTGGCTTGGATGCGGTGAGTGGCAAAGTCTCCAGTATGGAGAAGCAGCAGACGGAAACGGATAAAAAACTGGAGCGGCTCATGTCAGAAAACAAGGCGCTCAAAGAGTCAGCGAAACAATCAGCTACCCTGTCAAATGAACTTGAGAAAGCGATACGGTCTATTCAGTCATTAAAAGAGCAGGTTGCGGCGAACGAAACCCATACACAAAAGCGCATTAATGAAGCACTCAAGGACATGAAGCAAAAAACCGCCAGCGCCATTGTTGAAGACAAGAAACGGTCAACTCAAACGTCTCGACTGTCATCGAATTCTGATCGCAGGCCGCATAAAAATGGGGCGTTCAGCTATGGAAATCACTCTGTCGCCCCTCAGGCAAAGTCGACCCCCGCCGATAGTGTTTCGAGTCATCGTGCGGTTTCTATTCAATCCCAAAGCGCAGAGGCGACCGGACGTAATAGTCAACTATTTACCATCATAGAAACCACTCAAACCGAGGCGATTCAAGACGACAATGACATTTACTTGCCAAGAGGAGCCATCCTAACTGGTGTCCTTATTACGGGTCTTGATGCACCTACGTCATCGAGTGCCAGTGATAACCCCATTCCAGTGCTTGTCAGGATTAAAAAAGAAGCCATCTTGCCGAACTATGCCGTCCTTCAAGAAGTACGTGAATGTTTTGCCATCATGGCGGGGTATGGCGATTTAAGTACCGAGCGTGCCAACCTTCGCGGGGAATCTATCACTTGCGTACGTAATGATGGAGGTGTCATCGAGGCTTCATTTGGTGGGTTTGCAGTCGGTGAGGATGGCAAAAATGGCCTTAAGGGGACGCTCGTTACGCGCAACTCGTCGGTGCTGGCGAATGCCATGATGGCGGGCTTTGCATCGGGTCTTTCTTCTATGTTCGACGTGAACCCGGTTCCCGTCATTGCCACAGACTCAACGGGCACCGCTCAGTATGACTCGGTATTTAACAGCTCTGCCGTGCAAGGCGGGGCTGCGAAAGGGGCGTCAAACGCCATGGAAAAGCTGGCAGATTACTATATGAAATTAGCCGATGCCATGCACCCTGTCATTGAAATCGGGGCTGGGCGGGTTGTGGATATGGTGGTCACGAAAGGAACCAACTTATGAACATCAAAACAACGCTCGGGTTACTCTCTATGTTAGGTGTGCTTGGTGGCTGCACTGTCGGTCAGAGTGAGTTTAACTGCTCGGCTGGCGATGACAATGCGCTCTGTGGCAGCTCTCGCACCATATATCAAGCAACGGATGGAGAGCTAAAAGAAAATACCCATCTTACGTATATCAAGGACGGAAAAGTTCATCAAACGACGTTGGCAGAGCTCGAAAAACTTAGAAATCCCACTCCTCAAGTCAGCCAAACGATGGAAATTTCGGAAACCGCCAACCCTAAGAGACAATTGAATTCAGACGTGCCTTTCTCATTCAGTTATGACGGAGAGGTGCTTCGTAAGGATGTGAAAGTGCAGCGAATATGGATAGCGCCTTGGGTGGATAGCGCTGACGATTTGCACCTCTCGACCTTGGTATATACCGATATTGAAAACCGTAAGTGGGAAGTGGGAACCGTGCAAGAGCCAACCCGTCCGACAACAAAAATCGTAAAGCGTTTGCCGGCAACTCAGGATAAGAAAATCAACGAGGACACTTCATCCTCCTCGACGTCAGAGAAAACTGGCCGCGCCAGAAAATAACTATGTTAACCATCACCTTAATTTAGAAGGAATTAATAATGAACAACTTACGATTCAACGTCAGTGAAGATATGAAAATGAGACTATTATTTTTTGTCTCTCTTTTGGTTTTGGCGTCAGTCATGGCTTTGATGGCTCATGCAGGTGGATCTGATGACACGTTTCAAGACTGGGTGGATGAAATGACGAATTGGCTCACCGGATCGTTGGGGAAAGGGGTATCCATCGCCTTTATTGTCGTGGGAATCATCATGGGGATCACTCGACAAAGCTTGATGTCATTTGCCGTCGGCGTCGGAGCGGCGCTTGGGCTGAATTATACCCCAAGTGTTATTAATAACATGTTTACCGCGATGTTTTAACGGGGGAGGCGCTTATGAGTATGCTCAGAGCCCTTGGATATGTTGTAGCCATAAGCGCCAGTTTTAGCCTGTCTGCCTCACCAACGCCGCATGAGCAGATTAAGGCTTCTATGGCTATTGCCAGTAAAGTCCAACCACTGCCCAAAGCGCGCTCTATGGTGATTTTTGCCCGCTCTGGAGAATCGGTTGTATTGACGGATAATCCAAGATGGGTAGTGAAAGGGACGCTGTTTGATATGTGGCAAAACAAAGAAGTGCATTCGGTGTCTCAATTGAAGATGGCTGAAAAGACGATCCCTTTGTCTTCTCTGAACGTGAATACCACAGACGTGTTGGACTTGGTGATTGGGCAGGATAAGTCGAAAACGCTGACCGTGTTTCTTGATCCGTTTGCCAGCAACACTCCCTCGGTTATGTCTATTTTAACCAAGTACGCGAACGAGTATCGACTGCGCTTTATTTTTACTGCGATGAGCCCATCCAGCATTGAAAAACTCCACGGATTTAGCTGCGCCCTATCTAACGGCAGTACCGAGCGTTTACTGAGCCAACTGCAAACGCAAGATTTTTCTGCGCCAACGACCCAATGCCTGTCGCAAAATATGATGAACAGCTATGGGCTCAGTCAATTTTTACACATATCCCAGTCGCCCACGCTGATCGCCCCCAATGACGTATACAGCGAAGGCATGCCCGCCAAGTTGATGCACTGGCTTTCAGAGAACAAAGGATAACGAACATGTTCGAATATAAGTTTAATGAAAATGAATCCAGTCGGTTGTTTCGTCCTTTAGCGTTCGATAAAGACAGCGATTTGTTTTTGTGTGATGATCAAACGGTGGCGTTCAGTTTTGTGTGTCAGCCGGCTGCAGGCTGGGACAGCAAAATGATGTCCACGGTGGATTTGATGCTTTCTCAAGACAGTTACCCAGTGGGTGCAATGATGTCCTTTTCACTGTGGGCCAGTCCAGATATTCGCGACTTTTTATCTCAAGCAGATAAGTTAAGAATGAGCTGTAAAGACGCCTTAATGCGAGATGCGCATGATACGTCGTTAGGCTTTTTATGGGCAGGAATCAAGCAGCCTATTGAGGCGGTACAACACACCAAAGTGCGAAATATCCAGCTTATCGTCACATTGAAATTACCCATTGATTCTATGAGCATCAGCATCGATGAACGAGATAAAGCGATGGCTTTGCAGCGCGTGATGGAGCAAAGACTCAGTAAAGCGTACTTATCGCCCGTTAGAATGAACAACACGATGTTGGTTAACATCATGAACGCGATGTTGCATTGGCAAGACAGCGCTGATTGGCGCAACTCTTTATTGGTGCCGGTGGTGGACTCGCAAGCACTTAATGAGCAGTTTCTTCAATACGATACCAATGTGTACAAGCAGCGTCATGGTATTGTTTTGGGCACAACCGACAAGCCCACGTTTGCGCGTATGTTGACTGTGAAGCGTTTCCCAAATAAAGCACGGGTCGGGGACGCTTTTCGCTGGTTCGCCGATCCGTTTGATGGTCTTGGCAGTGTGAATCAGAACTTTCTCATCACCGTGAACTTGCACTTTCCCAATCATGCCTCTTTTAAGTCTACGTTAGAGAACAAGAAAAACCACTACATCAAGCAAGCGTTCTCGGCGTTAACGCACTTTGCTCCGAAAATTAAAGAAATGAAGGAAGAGTTTGATGACATTACCGACTCGTTGAACAAAGACGGCAAGGCCGTTCAACTGAGTCTGACGGCCGCGGTGTTTGGGCAAAGCGAGCAAGAAGCGGATGATGGTCTGACAGCGTTGCAAAGCTTTATGAAACAAACCGGTGTCACCATGGTCAATGAAGATTCATTTTCTATCCCGTCCTTCATTCAGCTTCTGCCTTTTGGCGCGTGCCAAAAGGCGGTGAAATACTCCCGTCGTTATTACACGTTGTCCTCCAAACATGTATTGCCCATCTTACCGTTATTTGCAGAATGGAAAGGCACCCAAACGCCAACGCTTCAGTTTGTCTCGAGAACAGGGCAATTGATGAACTTTGATTTGTTTGACTCGAAAACCAATTTCAACACCTTAATTTACGCAGAATCAGGCTCAGGGAAGTCGTTTCTGACGAATGAAATCATCCGCTCGTACCTCTCTACAGGTAACAAAGTGTGGGCGATTGACGCAGGGGAATCGTATAAGAAACTCAGCTCAAGCTTAAAAGGGGCGTTTACCAGCGTAAATAATGAAGCTCAGCTGTCGTTTAACCCTTTTACCATGATCCCCGAGGGGGATGATCAAGCGTTCATTGATGCGCTCGAAATGCTGGCGGGGTGCATCCTAGCCATGGCTTTTACCAAAGAATCCCCGACTGATTTACAGGCGGCAGAAATCGAGCGTATCCTCATTGAATGCTGGCATGACAAAGGGCAAGCCACCTTGATTGACGATATCAAAGCCCGTTGCTTGCAAGAAGACGATCAACGCGTCAGAGATATTGGTAAGCAGCTTACCGCGTTTACTACCAAAGGGCAGTTTGGCTGCTATTTCGATAAACCCCATAACGTCGAGTTTAATGGCAATTTTAATGTATTAGAGCTGGATGGCCTCGGAGATACACCGCGACTGCAAGCTGTGGTGCTTTTCATGCTGATGATTCAAATATCGAATTCGATGTACCGAGAATACAAAGACGATCGCGACGTGAAACGATTGGTCATCATCGATGAAGCGTGGGATTTACTCGGTAATTCAAAGGCGGTTGAGCAATTTATGGAAAAAGGCTTTAGACGATTTCGTAAGTACAATGGCGCAGGCATTATTGTCACGCAAAGCATCATGGATTTGCAAAAATCCTCAGCAGGGAAAGCCATTGCAGAGAACGCAGCCAATTCGCTTATTTTGCAACAAAAGTCGTCCACCATTAACCACGCAGAAAAAGAAGATCTTATGGCATTGCCAAACACCGCTTACCGTTTGTTAAGAAAAGTGACCACCGAAGCGGGGCATTACTCTGAAATCTTTTTTAATACGAATAAGGGGATGGGAATTGGTCGTCTCATTGTGGATCCCATGCGCGTACTCATGTATACCACTCGCGCTCAAGACAACGCCCAAATTGACGCGTATACACAGCAGGGTCTGCCGCTCTCAGAGGCGATGAAGCAAGTCGTGAAGGACAACCGCATGGAACGTTTTGACATGACAAAGCCAAATTTTCTCAATGAGCAGCGGGCAGAGTTTGAATCGACGGTGTTGGCGGAGCTTTTAGAGCTGCCCAACGCCAACCGAGGGGACATTGACCTCGAGAGCGATAGCAAGCTTCATCTGAAAGTTGTCAACGATTAGGTGGGGACATGGAGCAATCAATCAAACGGCCTCACCCCTTATCTTTTCCCATTAAAATGATCTGGGTCGCTATTGTCACGATGGGGGTGTTTCAATGGGGAGTGACCGCGTTTACTTCACGCTACCAGATAGTCATTGACCCACAGGATAAGCGATGCATCCCTCAATATCGCGTTTATCTGTTGAAAAAGGGATTTGACACGATAGAGAAGGGGAAAATATACGCCTTTCACGCAAAAGGGATGGGGCCATTGTATTCCGATGGTACGCGAATAGGAAAATACGCAGTGGCTTTAGAAGGGGACACCGTGGTTCAAAATGAACGCGGCGTCTTCATTAACGGCAGTAACATCGCGTCAGGGTATCCAGCCTCTGACAAGCTTAAAGTTCCACCGAAGCAATTCTATAAAACTTACACCCTCAAAAAAGATGACATCTATTTTGCTGGAACCGATGAGCGCAGTTTTGATAGTCGTTATTGGGGAGTGGCCAATCGCAGTCAAGTGATAGGGGAGGTGACCCCTCTATGGTAATACGGATGGTGATATCTGCGTTTTGTCTGATTATTGGGTTTGTATGTCATGCCGATGCTGTGAGTGAGGTAACTGAGAATACCTCAGTGGCGCTCAAGCGGGGACAAGCGGCCCTCAATCAGGGTTTTTTGTCCAACTTAACAGGGCATGCGCAAGGCTTACAACGGCAGGGGTACGAAGGCTCTTTGGACTCTCAAGAGAATTCTCGCCGGGCACTTCATTACACTATTTTGATCTCAAGCTCGATGGGGGATGAGAATCTCCAATCTCTTTTTCGTTCATTAGCACATCGTAAAGATGTCTCCTTCGCCATACGAGGACTGCTTCCCAACGAGAAAACCATCAATCAAGCTGGGCTGCGCATTATTAATCTAATCAAAGGGTTTAGTGAGGTGCCAAATGTGGTGCTCGATCCGAGGCCGTTTCAGGCCGTCAATGCAGAAATAGTCCCTCAAATCTTGGCTTATCAAGGAGAGAAACTCATTGCGTCGGCGGCGGGCCTTGCCAATCCAGCCTACCTGCAAGAGCAATTAGCGCAAGGCAATCAGGGAGATTTAGGAAATTTTGGGACCACTTATAAGATATCTGAAACGGATATTATGGAGGTATTGAAAGCGCGTATGAACAATCTCGATACAACGGCAATGAAAAAGGACGCAACGGCCCGTTATTGGGAAAACGTGAGTTTCTACGGTCTACCAAAAGCTGCGCGGACGCAAACCAGGGAGTTTTATCCGATTTTGACAGTGCGCGAGGATATTATCAGTTCTGATGGGATGGTCATTGCGTATGCTGGTCAGCAATACAACTCTCTCGAGCACCTTCCATTTACACAGCGACTGGTCATATTTGATGCCACTGATGATGGGCAACTCGAATACGTCAAACACCTGCCTAGAAGCCCTCTGCGTACAAAATACATCACGACACGCTTTGATAGGAAGTTGAAATGGGATGCCGTCAAGAAGATTGAAACGGAACTGGGAGCACCTGTTTATCAGCTGAACGCGGATGTGATTAATGCCTTTGATTTAGAAGTCGTACCGTCGATTGTCACTGCAGATAATGGCCGTCACGTGTTTCTGATTGATGAAATTGCGCTACCCATTGAGAGGGGACAATAGTGACGCGTTGGTTAGTGGCACTTTGCCTGTTATCGTCAGCAGTTACCGTGTTAGCTGATGAGACAGAAGACGCCAAGTTGGGACAATGCGATGACGCCCGAATTCTTAGCAGCTCTATGTTTTCTGACGTGCCATGGAATGCCATGTATCCCATCAAGCTTGCAGGCGTGACGTTAGGAGACAGTGGCAGTGGCGCGCCCAGTAATGCGACTAAGAAAAGCATTTGTGCGTGTCAAGACGACTTAGGTGTCTATGTCCCCGGTTTTACTCAAAGTATGTATGAACCAGCAAGACTGATTGAATTGGTTCGCGAGCCAGATTGCATGATGACGCTCGGCGGCGCAGAAATGGGCATGACGAATGGGCGGATGCGCGGCAACATCGGTGAAAACAACCAAGAAGCCGGTGAAGGCGCGAAACCCGCCTTTTGGCACTATCACTACTTTTCTTATCCATTGCTGTTGATGCTTGAAATGACCACTGCCAACCGCTGCGGTGACGGATATCTGTCCATGGATTTATTGTATGTCAGTGAGTTAGACCCAACATGGGACGACTCAGAGCTGGCTTTTTTTGCCAACCCTGAATCGGCAATCTTTGCTAACCCCATTTCACTTGCTGCCTGTATCGCCGACGCCGGAGCCGCCGCAGTCGGCAAACCCATAGATAGCTTATTTTGGTGTGCTGGTAACTGGGGTGGGCTCTATCCCATTTCAGGGTATGTTTCAAATAAAAGCTCCATCGCATCCAAAACCAGCTTGTTGGCCACTCGTTCAGTAGCGGCGCTGCATCGCAGGCTGATGGCCCGTCAAACCGTCGGTGACGATGCGCTTTGTACTGCCCCGCTTTTTCCAACGATTCCGAAAAGCCAATACAAGATGAACATGATGTATCCGGTCGCAGAAAGTGGGCGAGCCCATGAAATTGGTGAGGCTGCGCTGAAGTGGGGCGAGTGGCGAAATATCCCGTCAAAAGAAGATGCGGTGTATATGCTGTGGCGTTACAACGACTGCTGCGTCACGTACTACTAGGACATAGGAGGGGCGTTGTGAGGTGGATGGTGTTAGGCATGCTAACAATGAGTTTTCAGGCTCAGTCTTTCTGTTTCGACGAAGCTGGAAGAGAGTTCGATGTGAACCCTAAGCTGCTTGAGGCTATTTGTTTTACGGAGTCCAGTTTAAATCCTCATGCTATCAACGAGAACAATCGTGGGGGAACGGTGGATGTGGGGCTTTGTCAAGTGAACTCTTGGTGGTTTCCAACACTTGAACAGTACGGCATCGATACAGACGAATTGCGTCATGACGCCTGTTTAAATACGCGAGTCTCCGCGTGGATACTAGCGAAAAATTTTGAAATTTCTGGTGAAGGGTGGCTTGCCGTTGGCGCTTACAACGCTGGATATTCAAAACAAAGAGAAGCAGCAAGAGAGCGATATATCGCTTTGGTTAAGAAGAATATGGAGAAGTTACAGTGATGACTCGATGTTACGTTATCGCCTTTATCGTGTTGGGGCTTACAGGGTGCGCTAAGACTCTGCAATGTGGCCAGCCAAGTAACTTCATCATAAATCAATTAAACAGTCAGTCTATGGAGAGAAAACATGGCTAATCCAAAGAAGAATCAACGTAAATATTCTCGTCCCGCACTTAAGAAAATGTTGGTAGTGAACTCCGAAGCGTCACTGGATGCGGTGGAGTCGTATGTCAAACCGACAATGTCTGCCATCTATGCATTGGATGTGATTTTGTATTACATCGGCAGTGAAGAGGTGGCTAAGCAAGCCAATACGAAAATCGCGGAGTTGTTTGAGCAAAAACTCAAAGTGTTTGATGCAGAAATTGACAAGCTGCAAACGCGAGTCAATGACAGCGAAATTGAAGAGATTGAGTACACACAGCAGCGAGCTGAAGAGTACATGATTTACTCGCCACTGTGTGCCACGTACCTCAAGCTTATAAAAAAGTTTGAATTGAACACCAACCTGATTGATCGCCTATGGCTCAACGCAGAAATCAGCTCGTCAGAGCGTAACAAGCAGGTACTTAAGCTTGGTCGTCATTTACGTAATGTCTCTAGACAAGTGATTAATGCCAGCCGTCAAGCAATGAACATTGCGAAAAATGAAGGCAAAGATGCGGTGGTGAAAGAGTCCATCAAAGAGCTTGGTGTCGATAGTGAAACGTCCAAGGATATTTTGGATGTGAAGGCGACTCAAGGCATCGACATCGAAAAAGAAGCGTTAGAAGAAAGCGCAGCGTGAATTGGTTGAATTTGGCCTCTCTTCGAGAGGCTAAATATGGGAGGGGTAGGTATGTGGAAGCTGTCATTACCACGTTTTGTCATTACCACGTTTTCTAAGAAGGTTATGGACAAAAGCCATTTAGAGCACACACTCTAAATGGCTTGTTTAACATTAGAATAACTAACGTTTATTATTTATTTGTATCTGTTAGCAAATTAATTTGAGCTGAAATTTCTTTTCTTAAAGATTGCTCGTCATGTTCGTACACCTCTCTATCTGGTTCAGGGTTGTACAAATCGGCTAAACAGCAAATACTTGATAAGCACTCACTAATATCAGGAGGGTCATTTACAAGTATTTTACTGTCTCTTTCGAACTTCCATACTTCAATATATGCGTCTACAAATTGATTTGCCGTTAATCTCTCATTCGAGAAAGATTTCGCCAAAGCTAGAACAGTCAAACTCATCTCAAAACTCCATTACTCATACGGGTTTGAAGCCCAACGGAACAGAAAACAACGACAAGATGGTTAACTTTCCGTTTTTAAAAAAAATCTTTAATTAAAATTGCATGGTGGCAGTAGAGTAAACCCATAAATCACTAGCAAGATAGATCTAAAAATGCCTAATGTCATAACCTATATGGCACATATCATTATGTCATAAGTTAAATGACACTCAAAGTCAGTGCTAGCATATTCCCTATGGAACATTTTGGGTAAATGGGAGCAAACCCCTGTTTGGCGTCAATCTCGTTGAATGAAAGATTTTTCAGCGATCGTCAGTATCGGGTCAAAGCGAAAATCACCACTGTGAACCGCTCCAGTCTGGCTGGAGCAGATCACAGCTACCTATCGCTCTTAAGCTCATTCTTTTTTCGAAACCAAAACACGTAAGTCATTACCATCAGGAAAATATACGAATAAATAATGGTAGATAAACCGCCAGGTTCAATGCTGGGAGCTAGATTTCCATCAGGATATTCGGTAAGAGTTAAAGTTGAAGAGGTTAATGGTTCGAACGTAATTAGCACGTAAGACTCAGTGGTTTCAGTCTTACTATCATCTCCATAATTATTTGGGATAGTCGTCGTGGAATGAGAGCTGGTAAAAAATGCTATGTCGTGCGGATATTTGTTGATTTCAGCTTGAATCGGTGGCCATGGAAAAAAGGCATGATATATAGGCGCGACTATCGCTATAACCCACGCGAAAGGAATGGCGATTTTGATTAGCTTCGGATATTTTTTGAACATCAGTTACTTACTAGATCAGTTTTAATTGTATGGTGAGGGAATACTAAGAACTATGAGCTACCTGTTGATAGCAGCCGCATTGTGCCACATAGCATGCCGATGTCCAGTATTCTTCTCCATCTAAGTTGGCTTCTCCAATGGTTTTAGACACCAACTTATGTAGATAGTATTCACCACTACGACTCGAATTACTTCAGACACTTTTTACAATGGACAGTGAAGTATTCAGATAAATTTTATATAGGTGAATTTACTTGAGATAGATTTATCAAATTCAAAAGCTAAGAAGGTTTGGGGCAAAATCGCGTTAGATATTGATCAGTATTTAAATGTTGGGGGCTAGAGACTTAGGTGGGGCGAACATACCCAAACAGCACAACAACTCCTTCGTACTGTTGGTGGCAGCAATCCTGAATTTTTTAACTCAATATTTCAAGTTGATACCCACTTATCTTTCCCCCATTTCAGCTGCCAATTGAGAACATATAATTACGTTGTTACAAGAAGAGATAACATCGAACTATCATCATAAATAGGAGCATGATTCGTATTATCGCCTACTTTTTAGTTGAGAGAGCTTACCTCTGATAATTAGGCCTAACTAACGATTCCGTTGAAAGTTCAGCTACACTCTTTGCGCCTGTGAGTGTCATTGCAACTCTCATTTCTTGGTTGTATATATCCAATAAGTTCTCGACGCCTTCTTTGCCATCAGCAGCAAGTGCATAGAGAAAAGAACGCCCAATCAACGTGCAATCTGCCCCTGATGCGAGCATTCTTACAACATCCAACCCACTGCGAATGCCAGAATCGACCAAAATTTTTACTTTGCCTTTTACTGCATCAGCGATTTCGGGCAACGCTTGCACCGTCGAAGGCACGCCATCAAGCTGACGTCCACCATGATTGGAGACAACGATACCATCTGCCCCAAAACGCGCCGCATTTTTGGCATCTTCAGAATCTAAGATCCCTTTAATAATAATGTTACCTTGCCAAAACTCTCGGACCCACTCTAAATCTTTCCAGCTAATTGAAGGTTCAAAGTTGTCTCCTATCCACCCCATATAATCAGTGAGAGTGGTGGGTTTGCCGAGGTAAGTTGATATATTGCCAAGTTCATGTGGTCGACCTAACAGTCCCACATCAAGTGCCCACTTAGGATGTGTAAGGGCTTGCCACATACGGCGAAGTCCCGCTTGCGGTCCACTCATTCCAGAATGTCGGTCTCGATAGCGCGCCCCGGCAACTGGCATGTCCACAGTAAAGACTAAGTTCTTCACGTTTGCTTGCTGAGCGCGTTCTAAAACATTGCGCATAAAGCCGCGATCTTTAAGCGCATACAGTTGAAACCATATGGGTCGAGATATTGTGGGTGCTACCTCTTCAATGTTACACACCGATAGCGATGACATAGTAAATGGAATGCCTTTATTCTCCGCCGCTTGGGCGGCTTGTACTTCGCCGCGCCGAGCATACATTCCAGTTAATCCAACAGGCGCGAGAGCCATTGGCATCGATAGCTGCTCTCCAAATAACTCGGTTTCAAGGCTAAGTTCTGACATGTTTTTAAGAACGCGTTGACGAAGACCGATTGCCTTTAAATCTTCGGTATTTCTTCTCAAAGTATGCTCGTCATACGATCCGCCATCCGCGTAATGGAATAAAAAAGGGGGCAGTTTGGATTTTGCAGCAATTCTATAGTCTGTAGGAGATGAGATAATCATTGCGGTACCATATTGATTTAAAGAAATATTACATGGCCATTAAATAGGCCATATTTTGCAATATAAAAATAACAAGATAACAAAAATTCCGGTGTAGAATATACAAGTAACTGACTCCGAAAATGAATAAACCTCAGAGGTTGTAAGTAATCCAACAATATGGCATTGTCTCTTAAGAATTGGGTGCGGTTACGCCGTAGCGAACCTATCCCTAGGGGAGCCGTACTTATTGGCATTGTGCAATCGCCTAGCTTCTTTGTTCTTTGTTCTTTGTCTTCTCTTACCAGTGATTGACCAACCGATTCTGGAGGTTGAGTATTCAATAGTGAGCCCCAATTAATTTAAGCGCTTTCTCTTAAGTTTGGCGCATTATATATGCGTGGTAGCCAGAAAGAAGAAATAGGTGGCTATCCACATTAAGTATTTATACTTTTAAAACCAGCATATAATGCTTCGCCTGAGCTCTCTTTCTCTAATGAATAAATAATAAAAGTGAAATTAAGTCCTAGGAAAAATAATGACAATGACGACCTATCAAATGGCGCGAACTCTTGAGCAATTAGAAGAGTCGCCTGAAAAAATGATGTTTGGCAAGCTATTGAGCGAGCTTGGTCAACAAAGTGCTGAACGCATTCAAAGTGCGGCGAAACAGATCCCTGTAAGTGTACTCCGTGACATCGTATTTCAGTTTCAATGCTCTATTGAAGCGCGTAAGGCTGAACAAATAGAGGAGCTTGCAAAGCAGATTATCGCTCAAGGTATTACTGCAGAAGAGCTTCAAAACTACCTTGACCGTTAACCGCACGTTGATTTTCCAAGTATTTTGTTAATATACTCGTCACGAAGCCAAAATTTAAGCCTTATGGAACCTTAAAGGGGTTACCTAAAAATGATCAAGATCAGTTTGGCTCACATCTACGATGTGACTGAGCCAAACTCGATTGATTAATAGGTTTCGTAGCTGCCTCTTGCGGATCTCATACTGCTCATATTGCAACTTTTGTTGGAAATACACACTAATAATGAGTCGACTAGATAATCGATCCACTCATACGGCATTCGCCCATTTCCTTCTACTAATCTGTTGGCAAATTGAGGAGGCAGTGGAAGCGCACTACTACGGTCGGAATTTCTCATTTGGAAAATGTCGGAGTTCAAAGTTCTCGAAGTATAAGAAAAGGTATAAAACATCTGATTAAAGACTTTGGTTAGACTAAAGCCTATGCAATCTTGTCTGCGGAAACGATGATATTCTGCTAACTTCCAGTGCCCTGAAGTTTGCACAGCAGTTTGTTGATTTCTATTGGTATGTTTAAGGGATATTGGTAAATCTCCCGCCAAGTCGCCAACGCCGCGCATATGGGTCTATGTATAAGTTTTCTGTATCGCGACATTTCCATAGTCTTGATTGGGCATTAAAGGGCTCAGGTACATTTTCGTTTTTTTGTAAATGATAAAGCCCAACAAAAGAGGTATCGTCATTCGCTTTACTCAGTATATTAAAGCTTGATCTATCGATATCACAAAGCGTTCTCGGAACCCTAGGGTGAGAAGGCAGCAATTGTGGAAGCAGATGATCAGTATTGTCTGATGTGCTCCATTCAATGATGATGTCTTCATAGAATCGGCTATGCTTTGCCTGAGCGAGATTTTCTATATTGTCTTGGCATAATCGATTTTACCTTACGACTTATTATTATCGGTATTACGTGTTAATTCGTAATAGCGCATACCATATGCAACAATGATCTCCCTAATAATAAGTCATTGGTATGGTTGGAATAAGTAATTGCTCTAAGGTTATAGATAGATTAAGAAGTGAGCCGATATCATATGCACTAAAGTCTAAATACGAGTTAAATAGATATAATATTAAATATATTACTTATATTGACACGTTGTGAAATAGTGAGAGATCTATGTCAGTAAAGCTAACAGAATCAATAAACGCTTCGCTCTGAGTTGGCCAAACGTTGATTGCTGATTAAATTTTCTTCCCAGCCTAAATTTAGGAAATGTTAAGCCCTATGAAAGGCGAATTGTATCTCTGGATACAAACTGGGAACCGTTATGGCTCTTCTAGACAGCCCAAGGAGTGATAAGTCGGTTTTCATCGCTCCTCTTTATTCATAACGACTCCAGTTTTAATAAACTAAAACGTATTTACTGATAATAATATAGCTATTGTTAGTGACGAGATTCATAAAGTTTATCCCAAACCTAGCCTATGTTAAGGAGCAAACCTTGGTAGAGCGACAATGAAATACAGGGAAGTCAGATAGCACCTTCGCAAGTGATTCTGCTTTTAAGGCATGAGTCGTAGTGGACTGTCATATCTGCTGACATCCACGTAACTGTGTTACAACACTTCAGGTTGATTGATATGTGGGTTGTAAAAGAAAACCCCCATATCACTAACCATCTCCAACTAGATTCTAAAAATCAAAAAGAAATAAACGTCAAATAATTCCTTGATAGATTTATATAAATTTTGGTAATTGTTTATCATATCTTTTAATGATGATATTTTAGATATGGATATAGAATTAATATTGAATATTTTTCTTAATGAATTAGGTATTTCATGATTGGTTTTAAGAAACTGAATGTACATTGAGAATAATTTATCTTCATTATTAAAGTTCTCATTCACATAATCCCTTACCAATAGCAACTTATTGTTTATGTTCGTATGAATACTGTGATTTAGGCTATTGTAATTTTTTCCCTTGAAATTGTTTTTTATAATCAAGTTGTTTACTGAATACATAAATGGATAACAAAAGTAATAAACAAAATCAATATTATGCTTGTTTGTATATTTTGTATACAAATGTCGAGGGTTAGATATTTTATTATATTTTTCATCGGATATTAAAACATTCTGTGGTAATAATGTATCTCGATTTAATCTAACTCTATACCCATAAAATGAGATATATTTACTTGTTTGCTCTCGAAATCTTATAGTAGGTTTTGTATATAATTTAGATATGCCAGAGTAAGGTGTGTTAGTATTTGAGTTTGGATATTTAACCTTAAATGGTAGTGGCTCATCGAACTCTCTGAAGAAAAAACGCCCACTATCACCAGTATAAGATGTGGTATTCTTGCTTGCTTTATATTCCAGTCTCTCAATTTGCTTATGATGCATCGAAATTCTATTGCTTTCACTTCCATACAACGTCTCACTTTCAATATAGAATAGAGCTGATTTCCTTTTATCTTTCTTCGTCAAATAGTAATACCAGTCTAAAATGGAGGGTACATAAATGGACATCTTGTCAGAAACCTTTTCAGAGACGTTCACTGTACTTTTCGTTTTACCATGAAAAAGATTTGAAATGCTATAGTTGTTTACAACCTTTTTCCTTGATATATAGGTATTTAGTACTTTTTCATAACGTTCACCTTTCGTATGAGCAGCACCAATATTGAGTATTGTAATTCTTGATTTATGATTTCTCATTTTACTCATTATCATATTTCTGGCAATAACGTGATTTGATATTAAGTCTCTTAGAAGGTCTGATGAGTGATCTTTGCTCCCATACTTAGACGCGTCAATGATTGAGCCAATATTCCAATATGCATTTTTGGCCAAATCTAGGAAATCCTTTTTATAATTAGTTACATAATCCTTAATAGATTTAACATAATTATTATAGTTCTTATTGTCTCTTTTCTTGACGTCTTCCATATCACCATAGGTATATGGCCCTATATGCTCAATATTTACATGTGGAACACCTAAATTCTTACAGAAATTACTCATTGCTTTGGGCAAAATAAACTCTAGTGATTTTTTTCTATTTTCTCTGTAAGTATTAGGATTGTTTATTCTAATATATTCCTCACCTAAGCTATAATTATAATCAGCACTTTCCAATAAATCTTGATAAAAGATTTTCTCTATTTCATCGTCAACAGGTGAATTTGCATAAAAGCTTTTCATTAGTTGGTGTAGAAAATTATCTTTTTGAACGTTACATTTCCTCATCCAATTGTTAATTATATTGTAAAATATTTTATCTACTTTACCCATTTCATGTTCACGGGTGAGGAGATTTTCTAGTTCATTATTTTTTAACGGTTGGCTAGGACTATTATTGGGGTTTTCATCGAAGTATATAATTTTATTAATTATTTCTTTATTTTTTTTGTTTAAATTGTAACCAATGGAGCTAATTTTCTTCATTAATAGATATGACACCAAGTACCCAGTGCAGTTAATATCACTATGTGGGGCTGCTATAATGATATCTATATCTTTGTCTTGTTGTATTTCTTGTGACAATCCTTTGAGATAAATTTCATCTATTATATTAGATATTCTTGGCATCAGTTAATTCCTTTTCTATATTTTTAAAAATAACTTTGTAATAATAATACTTGTGTAAGTAACCAAAGGTGATTCATTCATCTATATGAGTTTTTCATGATATAAAATTTATCATAAGGAATAATTTTACATTAACTTGGAATGATTAATTTTTATTTGATTATTTTTATTGAAAAATTAGTTACTAAAATAATCATTCCATTGATTGGATTCAGTTTCGACTCTTGATGATTCAATTCTTAACGAACTATTGCAAGTTATATTGGTCAGCATGGAGTATATAAAGAAGAAAATATATTATTCGTTTAAGTAGCTAATATGTATGTAATTTTTAACTTTCATAGAGCAATATGGTAGGGTAGAAAATAATCCTCTATAAAGCTCTCGGCCAAGATACTAATTTTAATAGTTGATGATTTTAAAGGTATATTCCTATTACCTATATTGAGAAATTGACAATAAAAATTGAGCAACGTTGTCATTACAGAGAGAAAGTACGGCAATCATTAGTTTTATAAATTATAAGTACTAAGTCAGCAAAAGCTGACTCTATCCAAATAGTTCAGTACTTCATCGATGAGATTATCCTTAAGTTCAGTGTAAATATCGCCACTTGTTGGGGATGGATTGTGATGTTAGAAGTAGAGCCATTATCTACACAACAACCCAATAGGGTGCAGTTCAGGGAAAGACAACATTTTGGATTAATTTGTTTTGGTTACACCCTGCGTTTGGCAGTACCAACAAAAAAATACCCTAGTGCCTATTCAGGCACTAGGGCTCGTTGTACTAATTATTGAAGAAGTTATAGGCTAGGTGAAATTATTGCGCCCAGTGCCCAGCTTATACTGGTGTCATCTACTTTTTTGATAGCAGATAGAGTGGTGTTGTGATCGGATAATTGGTATCCATTGGACATTAAGGTGTATTGATATGCTGCGTTGAAACAGTAACTATAAAGGTAATCATTGACGTCGTAGCCTGAAGCCCCACTTTCTAAATCACTCCAGTGACTTGAACAGAAATTTTTCCCCGCTTCAGCCAGTTTTTTTAGGGAGTAGTCTTCGGTTAAACCGAGCTCCCCAGCGGTGTAGTAAAATCCTGAAATCGCATAAAACTTATTTTGACTTGCCGCACCTGAAATTGTCTTACGGACTTTTTGGACTTGATTGATAAGTGGCTTAACATCATCTGAACATTGACGGAAGTTACCGGTTCCCACTTTTCCATTGGGAAGAGAATAACCGACAGGAAAACAGGCAGGTTGGTTAAAATACTGGCTAAGTGCTTGATCTTGCCCCAACCCTAGGAAACTACTTGAGTTTAGGTGATAAGTTGTGCCTCCTGCGATTACTGGGATTGATTCTGATGAAGTTGACTCAAACGTAATTTGTGTTGAAGCGCCACCTAAGTCTAATATACCGGTTGATTCTGAGCCGTCGGATAAGGAACCATTGAGGTAGTTGCCTGCTAGCCAAGCATATGCTCCTTCAGTTTGACCACTTATCGTTTTCACATTAACCGCTGAGTTTGGGTATTGGTTGGCAATCCAATCTTCTACTGCATTATTAATCTCATCACGCTCAGGAGCGGGAGTTAATCGCATTCCAGCTGTGGAGTAAAAGTTAATGACTTCTGGAGCATTATCTGGACTTACGTTCGCGAACAGTTCAGAGAGGTAAGTGTTTAAATCCTCACTTGATACATCCTGAATACCACCACTTACTTTTGTATCAGTGCTCGTTAAATCAGTGGGTAAGCCTTGCTCTGAGAGAGTATATTGGTAGTCATAAAGACGTGAACCCGAACTGCCTGCGTCGACAACTACCGTATTGTCGGCCATTGCTGATAAAGGGGTAAGCAATGCCATTGCTGTGACTAACGTTGATAACTTCATTTCTATTCCTTGTCTTGTGATGAGTGTAAATATTGGGTATGTCATTTAATTCACTCGGTAATTTTGCCGTGTGCTGTTGGCATGGAAAAAATTGCCGACAACTAGGAAACGCACAGAGATTTCCTCTAACCATGAGGTTAGAGGAAAGTGTGCTGACTATTTTTAAATACTGAGAGTTCTTAAAATGTCTTTCAAAATATGATTGGTCATTTAGTTACACTGAACGTAAATGTCTTTGGATACTGAGGCTTTCGCTTTATAGCCCAATCCACCTGCGTAAACGGTAATCCTATTATTTCCGCATTTCTTTGGGTAGTAACGCAGTGTGCTGGCTTGATCCTCAAACGCGGCAAAGCTTGGGATCTGTTGTATCGCAAGGATGTTCTCTTTATCCTCCGATTCATTCTCTATCCAAAACAATTTTGTGCCTCTAGAAGAGGCCAGTGTTCGAAAGTGAAGATCTAAGTCAATCGGTTGATGCATGCTTGGTTGCGTGTCAGAATTTGTGAGTTCATCAATCACTAAGCTGTCATTTGGAGCGTTGATCACAGCCATTTTCATGATGCCTTCTCCGGCAACGTAACCTCCTTTTGGTACAACAGTAAAGACTTGTGGATACATACCTACATTGTTGGTAAACGTATAGTCCGTAGTGGACTCATTCAAAGACTCTGTGTTGACCGTGACATATTCCAAAGGTACATCGGCTATATCGGTATAGACTTGGCCATCAAAGCTTGCCCCTAAACCTTTCCCTGTTTGTTCGCGAATGACATCACCATTACTGTCTTCTGCCCAAGCCAAAACCCAAATGAAAAACTTATGACTTGCGAGTCCAGCTGTATCCCATTCCACACTCGCTGTAGACCAGTTTGTTGTATTTGAACTATTCCCACTGATCGGTGCGATAGATGTTTCTCCGATCAAAACGGCAGAGTTAGGGATCAAGTCAGTAGTCTCATCATTCCGCTCTTGTCTATAGAACTGAACTTTGACATGGCTGCCGGAGGGCATGTCTCTAAAACTATAGTTATAGATACGAGCACTTAGAACCATCAGTTCGCCATCTTCGGCTTCATACCTTGTTTCCGTGCTGCCTTTAGGTGAAATAAACAAGCCTCTCATATTATAGAAGTTATCGACATGCTGCCTATTTGGAGTCACTTGATCAGTCGGTTGAAATGGTTGATAGCAACTCGTAATGCCGAGACAATTTGTGTACTTAGAGTTAATGCTTTGTCTCACCAATTCATCATTCCATCGTGTTGGGTTATTCAGTGAAATATCAATGTTATTGGTATATTCAGGGCTACTTTTCCACCACCCTCCGGTTAAGTTACTTTGGAGGTTCACCAAGTAACTAATGGTCAAAGCCCCACCTAGAATATCACTAGATTTAGTATTTTGGACTATGGTTTCCACGGTATCAGACATACTCATTTCACTGTCTAAGTTTTCCCCGTAAATGATGGGAGACACTTGGTATCCGTACAAACTGGGGTTAGCGAAAGTACTCGGTCTGGAAATACTAACGGTAGTGCCAGCAACGTATTTGTTTGTTCGGGTAATAACATTTTTATCGCTATATGAAGCGTCATAATTTGTTTCGTTGGTCACATTCCATCCTTGGCCAGAGGCTTCTGTAAATTTTTTACTAGAGCCAACACTCATTTTTAACCCAACACCCCAAGTGCCTGCGTCAACTCGAGTTGTTTCGTCCGAGCTTTCTTCAGAATTGTTCCACGTTACGCTCCAATTTCCACTTCCAGAGCCAGTGACAAAACTGCTTGGGCTACTCACTTGGTTTATTGAAATCCCATATTCGTTTTCGAGTTGTTCTTTAGAATGAGGGTAAGACAACGCATTATTGACTTCGTGTACCGGTTGGTACCAAGGCACATTTACGCCATCAACATAAACGGTCTGTTCGGTATGAGGAATGGTTAATCTTTTATACAATTGAACTTTTTCACTGTTAGGGCAATTATCTGACTCTGGGCATACAAACTCTCCTATAACTGGGTATAAGTAAATATCAGTATTCGCAAATCGTAAACCTAGCTTGTCTTGAGTGCCAGTTGATTCACTCAAGTTCTCGGTGACAGAGTTAATGGACTTATCCATATTACTTGTCGTTTTTTCGTTTGTGTAACTGGCATAAGCCGTCAACTCATAACTCACTGTTGTTAATGCAGTTGAGTTTTGTCCAGAAATGGTCGTTTTATTTGATATTGAGTTTGACATGTTCGTGACATCTTGATCTATCCTTCCTTTTTCTACACTTGAACTTTGGCTTATAGTGGCAAGATAGTTTCCGTCTGTACTCGCACTCATATTTAATATCGTTGGGCCCTCAAGTTGGTTCGTTTGAAGATAATCAATATGAGAGGGTGGCGAGCCAATTATCATGTCAGGGTCTTCCATCGAGCCCGTATTATAGTAGAGTGGGGAACCTAGTTTTTGGGATAACCCTTGATTGTCACCAAGCGCTAGTTTGTTGATTGGATTTTTAAACAGTTTCATCGCTGGCTCTTCACCGGCTTGTAGCTCTGCTCGCATTCTAAAAGGTGCGCTAACTATTGAAACGCTCCCTGATTTTATATCATCATAGTCTGTCTTGTTAAATGAAAGCGACTCGCGACTTATTTTTTCAATGCCTCCATTGGTTTGATCAATTGACCATGTCGTCAAAAATGCCTCACTACCATTTTTATTGGACAAATCTAGAGTAAAAAGAACAGGCGCGTAATCTTCATCTGTAACATCTGCCTCTTTTGATAAATTAACAAAGTTACCTGCCGCCATACCAATCAGCATTTTATGGGAGTCTTTTATTCTTTCCTTATAGTTATTGATTAAAATATTTTCATTTTGTTCGTTCATATTCCATGAGCCATATAAATTAATGGCGCTATCGAGTGATGGAATGGTAATCGACTGAAAGTATCTTACGCTGTGGTCAGCTCCTTTTTTCCATTTTCGTTGCTGCGAGACTAAAATCTTATCTTGATCTGCCCAGGGCGTATCTTGATATTTGTCTGCAAAACTATATGAGCCTCTTGTATCAAATTGATAGCTACTATCAAATTCAGAGTTCAGTGTCGTAGAAATAGCCATTTTAGGATTTTCTACTGTTGCACCGTCGAAGTTAGTATTAATAATCTTGAGTGAAGTATCCCATTTATTGGAAGTATTATAGCCAGACCCTATGACTGCTATTTCTTGCCCCGCTCCTCTGAAGTTGCCTATTAACACTTGCCCTGAAGACTGGTTATTATAATTGCTACTGGAGTCAAAATCTTCAATCAAGTCGAATTTAAATTCCGGGTAAGAGATAATATCGAAGGGTTTTTTTCCTTCACAAACAGTATCGGTTATATCGCCAGAGCAAATTGTCCAGATTTGTAGTCCTGTGCGAGTCAAATAGGCAATTTCTTTATTTCCATCACCCGTAATATCGGCAACCGCAGGTTTGCCATATCGAATGGGGGCGCTATTAGGAGGTGTTATATTAATAATAGACAAATACTCTTCAGGTTTGTCAGGATTATTGGCCTTTACTACCTTTATGGTTGCTTGATTGGATACCTTGTCCAGAGTGTTTTCGTATCCTATAACCAGTAATTGCTCGGCTCCAGCATGGTAAAAGTCCGACGCAACGACGACCTGTGCAGGCAAAAAACTATCAAACAGTTCAATCCAAAAGCTTGAACGACTGCTATCATTATTATCTTTATAATAATTTAAGAACGCCGAAACTCTATCTTTATCGTTTATTATATGTAAAAACGAATCACGCTTAGTATTGAAAAATCTTACAGGGGTAAATGTTGGCCCTGAAATGTTTTTGACGTCAATACTATCCGAAAACTTTGTATCAGGTTGAATATATTTTAGCCTATCGTCTAAGGAAAAGTCATCGGCATCACTACCTTTTGTATTAAATATCCCTGTGATGGGAGAGCGTAACGTTTGGCCTTTTACGTAAGACAATGATAAGTAAACATCATCTTTTGGTACTTGTGTGTATCGACCTTGCATGGGATCGGATACGGAAAAAGCTAAATGAGAATAGGTTATACCTATTATAGACAAAAGAATGAGTACAGCATTATTGCTTTTCATATCAGTCCTTGATTCCAGATTATATTATGAAAGATAAATAAATGAGATTTCATCGCTAGGATGAGCGAGAAGGTATAAAACAATAATATTAACCACATTTCTGTGACGAAAATATCATTGATAAATTTGTTAACATGATTGTAATGCATATCTTTATGTATGATGACTATAAGTGTTTGTCATGGATTTACTACTATAACAGTGAGCTAACTTCTAATTTATAATTACCAAAACCACTGTAGTGATATTTTTAATATTATTTATTTTTTTATTTAAATGTCAGTTTATACATCTAGGTATAAGTTGACAGTGGTGAAGCAATTAAGTATTCGGGTTAGGAAGGGTTAATTTAATGAATCATAAATAAAAGCCGGCTGTGAGTAATTTGATAATTTCTTTTAAGAGGGAAGCGTTCGCTGTTGTTTTATTCAGTGAACCAATCTTCTTTTTAATCTTTCGGCCTACCGATCACAACAATGGTTCATCTTTGTGTTCAGAAAATAAGGTAATGTATGGCTCCTAAGGAGTATTACTGGATCACTAACAAGCGTCCAATTCACATCGAACCCAAAATTTAGGAAATGTTAACCTCTATGGAAGACTAGTGGTATCGCCAGATATAAACAGGGAACTGTTATGTTTCTTCAAGACCGCCTCCATGGAGTAATAGGCCGGTTTTTATCGCTCCTACTGATTGTCACCACACAAGCGCTGACGATTCAAAAAACGTTTGCTGACAACGATATGGCAGCGGCGGTTGCTCAAGCCAACGAATATTCCAAAGGCTTATTGGAGAAGCGAACGGTGCCGGCTCTCAACTCTAGCGGAGATCTGATGCAAAATGGCGAAGTGCTGATGACGACGAAAGAGCTCACTGGCCAAAAAGATGATGATTACCTACCGGCAGGGACAGACACTTACGGCAGTGATACTCAAACGCTTATTCAGGGCCAAGCAGCTCAAGCCAAGTACGATGAAAAGACGTTAGACACCGCGACCAGTAGTGGTGAGCGAGCTTATCACATCGTTAAACAATCGTTCTCTACCCAGAAACCAGATTTAACCAATGATCCGATGTGGGAGAACACTGACAATGTGTTGGAGAATTTAACCGACATTGCGGAAGAGTTTGCCAGCTGCGAGTTTAGCAAAGAGCTAGTGAGCACAGGTAAGTCGTATCATGTCCCTAAGTATGAGACCTGCGAGCGTCTACCAGCCGTTGAAGACAACTTCACCGTTGGCCATGACTATGAGGTGGGGGTGATTAAACACCTTTCTGGTCCAGTGAACTTGCAATCGTGTGGAACGGGTTGCCTTCGCATGTGGATAGGGACGGTGGGGGATAACTATTGGGGTGGTTGGTGCACGATTTATGAAGAGTCGATGTCGATTGAAGTCATTCAACCGGATGCCATCACCTACGCAAAACTAGAGCGCTCAAAATACGATGACTATCATCAGGTTTACCTCAATGGAACGAAAGTCTATAACGGTCCAAATGGCAACTTTCCGCCCGAGCAGGGTTCTCAATGTGAGCTCAGTACGAGCTGGGATGTCTACCCGAACATCAATGTCACCAGTTTCTTTACCAGTGTGGAGCCAAAAGGGGAGATGGCCCTAAAGACACGTACATCGGTTGCAGGGAATGGAGAAGGGTTTTCGTCCTTACTGGTTTACTACGATGCCACCAAGATGATTTACAACGATGTGTGGCAGACACAAGAGAACATCGACAAAGCTCTTCAAGTGAAAAAGCAAATTGATGATGGCTTTTGTACTGGCTCAATTCGATGTACCGATATGCCCACTCTTGATGCGAATGGCTGTACCACCATTAATGGGATTAAGGTGTGCGAAGACAACTTTGCTGAGAATCCGATTGCTGGGTTAGGCATTAGCCCATTCTGCAGAAAAGTCGAAGTCAGCTCGAACTGCGGCTTCAATGACGGGGAGTTGTGTTGGGAAGACTTAGATGGCAATGAAACGTGTTTTGATAACACCACCACCGATAGAAATACCTGCAAAAAATACGAAGAAGACCCAACGTGTTCGTATGTCAAAACAGAGTGTGTCAGCGGGGCGCAGGGTGACAGCGGGATTTGTTACGTCCAAGAAGATACTTTTGATTGCGGCTTTACAGCTAATACTGGCGAAGAAGTGGAAGAAACCGTCTTGCGCTGTGATGGGGCGTTGCAGTGTGTCGGAGAGTCTTGTTATAGCCCAGAGAGGGATGCTCCCAACGACGATTTTGCTAAAGTGAATGCTTATATGGAGCTGCTTAAGTACGCCTGTAATGACATGACGTGCGAAGGCATTCCAGACAGCCCTTATAACGCCGACAGTCCGCCAGACCAATATGTACCAGTGTCGTCTTGTCCCACTGGCTATTACTACGAAACCAATACTGACCAATGTCTGCAAGAGCTGGCATGTACCTACAGCGCGAATGATTTTTATGCCGCCAGCCCAAGAGACGGGATTCAAATTGTCTCAAATGATGTAGTCTTAGCCAATGACAGTTCGATTCCAACCTGTGTGCCAATCACACAAAATGGCGTCACGTACACCTGTGGTGACGCGATGAAAAAGCTCGCGACAGACACGCATTATGAAGTGTGTACCAACCTCGTGACACAGCCGACGCCAAACGATTGTCCAGATTCTGCTCATCGCTTGAATCCGAAAACGGGGTATTGTGAAATCCCGCCGGTTGTAGAATGTCTTAGTGGGTATGATTTAGTTGAAGGGGAAGATGAGTTCAGTTCTCTTGATGACAAGTGTGTCAGTCAGGTATATGACATTGAGAAAGTGTGTCCAAGTGGTTATTCGTTGAACGGTGAACAGTGTGAAAAAGTAGAAACGACAACCCCAACGTATTCTTGCTCTAGTGGCAGTTTGAATGGAACACAGTGCCGAGTCAGTTCGACGCAATGTCGTTGGGAAGGAGGGTACGAAGCCACAAGTTCTAGACGTGGGAGCACAACTAATTGGTATTATTTGTGGAACTATAAGGGGGTCAGCGGTTCCAGTTATTGGAAAGGCAATTTAAAAAGGAAATGGACAGATATATCGCCCGGGCCGGGGGATAAAGATAGCACTTATTACATGGAAAGCTATGAAATATGCACCAATATTACTTCTACTCACGATGCCAATCAAACTTGTCCTTCGGGCTATACGTTATTAAATAACCAGTGTTATAAAACGTTAGTAGATAACTATACACCGACGTGTCCTGCTGGGTTCGAATTGAACGCAGAGCAAACGCAGTGTTTGAAAAAACCTTTGGAGCTTCCAGCTGAACAATCTTGCCCAAGCGCCTACCCAATCTGGAATGAATTTGAAGGTCGCTGCGAGTCTAAGTCGTCCTCGCCACTTGCCAGCAACAAGTTCGTTCCGAACTTTGAGAAGCCAGATGTTCAAATCCCACCCTCGCAAACGAAACAAGTGCTTGAGTATGCGTTAGCACCGTTTGAAGCGATACTTGGCTCGCTTATTCCGACTGCCACAGCAGACAGTGAATTGCCTCAATCTGAAGAATCTGTCACGACACAAGAAAGCATGACGAAGTACGTAGCAGGGAAGTTTGGTGAGATGGCGAAAACGATGGAATACAACACGGCCATGGTTCAACAAGGACAGCAGCAACTGCTTGGAATTGCTTCACAAAGCTCGATGCCGTCAAGTTACAGTTCTACGCCAACGACTTACAATGATGCGAATGCGGGTGATGAGAATGTGACATGCGAACTTTTTAAAGGGACGGCAGCAGAGTGCAAGATAGCAGTTGGCGGTATGCAGAATTGCTGTGAAAGTCCAGTTGCGGTGAGTCTTGGTGATTACATTTCGCTGCTGACGCACACGATGCAGATGGATGCGCTAACAGGGCAAGTGATGGGGCTTGAAAGTTATACCGGAGCATGGGATATGGCATCGGAAGCGGTTGGGGATGCTGCGGCCTCTACGTGGGATGCTGTTCAAGGTGCTTTTACTTCTGGGGCTGATGTGGCGGGTAAAGAAGTTGGAAAAGAAGCGGCGGGAACTGCGACTTCTGAAGCGATATCGCAAGCGATGATGCAGTATACGAATCAATTTCTGACTGACAGTTTTGGTGCTGATGTGGCGCAAATGTTTTTCACAGTATCTGAGAACTCTGCGCAGGAAACAGTAATTACAGCTTCAGCAGAAATGCAAGCAGCAGGGCAAGCATTAATGTATGTCTATTACGCATATCTTGCGTATGTTGTGTTCAATTTGCTTGTAGGTATTGTTTATGCTTGCGAAGATGAAGAGCTAGATCTAGCGATGAAAAAAGAATTGCTTTCAACGCACTACATTGGCTCGTATTGTAAAGATAAGCAGCTAGGGCTGTGTATTGAAAAGCGCAATGTGTATTGTGTGTTTGATTCTCCACTTTCTCGCATAATCATGGAACAAATTTACGCTCAGAATCAAATGAACCTGTCATGGGGAACGCCAGAGAGTCCAAATTGCACAGGGCTAGATCTGGAAAATATTGACAATGTGAATTGGGATATAGTCAATCTCGATGAGTGGGTGGGAATTTTAATTCAGACCGACAACTACACAGAGATGACAAATATCGATATTGAGTCTCTGACAGGTTCTGGCTCTAAGTTAAATTATGATGATGAAAATCCACGTCAAAACGTCTTAGAAAAAAATGAAGAACGTATGCAAGATATTGATGCTGACGAAGTGCGACGTGAGTCGTATGAAGAAGCATGGGATAAGTATCAGTAGTGATTTTGGAAAAAGAAAACCAGTGATAGTATTGAATTACTCACAAAATGGAACAACGTCATGAAAACTAGAAACGGAATTAAAACGCTTATTATTCTATTCGCAGGTGCGCTAACAGGTTGCGCCTCTAAACCGGAGCAAATAACTCCGCAGCCATACGATGCCACCCACAGCTATGCATACAACATTGCTAACCAAACAGCACTAACAAAAAACAGAAGTCCATTAAAAGATTTTACTCATGAAGACATTAAGAAAGCTAAGACCTCAATGGAAAAGTCAAATGGAGGTAATGCTTCGCTTTTATTTGGTACTATATCCATTTTAACTGGAAACTTAACTGGCGTTATTGATATTGCGGGTGGCACAGCAGCGAACATTGCTAATAGCGACCATATGGCCAGTAAATCTCGCTGGTTTGTTGCTATTCCTAAAAGTGACTTCAAAAGTGAGAATGATGCATATATATATGCTCAAAATAAAATAAGAGAAGCATCAATAAGAACTTTTTCAAAATATGGAAAAGTTTCAAAAGAATGGAATTCTAAGCATACAGCAACGTATTTACAAATAGAGAAAGATAATAAATCTGCCACAGTTGGTGTTGGTTTTAATGAAAGTTCAAATAAATTGAGAGGAGTAATAGAAGGTGACTTTGATTACCATTTTGGTGGTGAGCTTTCTCCTTCATATCTATTGGGTTTCTCGAATGAGTTATTAACATTTATTGGCCCACCAGTAACTACTATCGCTGATGTTGACATTAAAGGAATTAACTTAGATATGAATAATATCTTTGAGGATATTACTAAACAATTGCCAGAGGGTTTCTACTTATATGTACCATCTTTCCCTCACTATCGAGCTTACGGTAAGATTTACACTCAAACTAATTTTGTTGTCCCAGCTATTTACACTCAAGGCAAAAAATATGAGTTTATCAAGCCAGATAATGCTGCTACCAAGAAAGTTGTCGCTACAACTAACTAGGGTACAGAATAGTGCAATCCAGCCAGTATTCTAAGCTGGCTGGATTTTGGAAATCTGAAACATGCGGTATTCTGTTGAAGTGTCTGCTGAACAGGCAGCTAAGAAAAAACAGCTGATAAATAGAATTTGGCGACAATCGTTATCTGCCGTACAGGCAGCTAAGAAATTAACAGACTATAAAAGGAATATAGATATGAGGTTACCTGCCGTACAGGCAGCTTAATACTACACTGAATTTATTACACAAATAACGCTACATAGATATAGGGGAAATAGCTACTGGACAGCTGTACTTAATTGCAATGATGAGCCTCTTTAGATTAAGCGTGTAGAGGCTTATGATTAAACCAATTCCATGGAAGGTAAACTCGGATGCTAAACGATACTGAAAAGTTGATTGTCGCGCGAGCTGTAAAGTTTGCCAAAAGCAATAAAACCAAAATTTGTAGGCGAATAACCGATAGAGCTATTTTTCTGCCTGAAGAGAATCCAGTGTCTGTCTTTATGAGCGGGTCTCCAGGTGCAGGGAAGACTGAATCATCAAAAGAGCTGATTGCAAGTGTTGGTGATGAGAGCTCCCCCATCTTACGTCTAGACCCGGATGAACTGAGGTGTGAATTTGAAGACTACGATGGAAGCAATTCTTATCTGTTTCAAACGCCAGTAGTAATTTTGGTTGAAAGGGCATTGGATTTTATTTTCAAAAATAATCAAAGCTTTATTCTTGATGGAACGCTATCTAGTTATCCTGTTGCCGAAAAAAACATTGAAAGATCTTTGAAGAGAAAAAGAGATGTGCTGATAATATTTGTGTATCAACGACCTGAGCTAGCTTGGGAGTTCGTTGAAGCGAGGGAGAAGGTTGAAGGGCGTAGAATATTGCCTGAGCATTTCGTCGAGCAGTTTTATGGTTCGCAAAACGTGGTCGAAGAACTAAAGAAAAAATTTGGTGGAGAAATCGCGGTGGATCTAGTGATTAAAGATAATGACAACGGTACTAAAACTTACCATAGTAACGTGGCGAGCTTGAAACCTTATCTTAAACCGATTTATACTGTGGAAGACGTAAAAAAAATTGTTGGGCTTGACCACTAAGTAGGAGGTGTTATGTTCGGTCTTAATGAAAAGAAAGCTAATTCAACGCCTTTATCAGAGTTTGTTAGGCACACTAACTCAGCTGATAAAAAGAAAATTTATAAAAAAGTTATTCAGGCCGCTACTGAATCTCAAATAGCTGTTATTGAAAAAGCAAAGTCTGTTGCTTAATAAGGGCAACCGTCATGGTTGTTCTTAATTACCTAATTCCTTTCGCTCAATCACCAAAAGTTTTTTCCTCTAGCGATCATTTTCCATACAAAATTTATCTATAGTAGCTTTAAATCTACCTGATTTTGGAAATTCAAAACTAGCGTAAGCAGGTTTTATCTCTTTCTATCTGGCCAGCTAGACCCTAATTTTTGACCATGTTATAACTCATTGATTTTATATGACGAAATATATAAGCTCAAAAAAAGGGTTTTCGAGCTCATTTTGCGCTTAGCTCTTTTACAATAAAGCTTTCGAGGTTAAACTCTCCAGTTATCTGCCGTACAGGCAGCTAAGAAAGACTGGAAATGAACCAAACTCATTGCGATAAAGTTATCTGCCGTACAGGCAGCTAAGAAAAGCTTTGTATGATGTTACGTTCAGGTTTACCAGTTATCTGCCGTACAGGCAGCTAAGAAATAAACCTATCGCTCTAGATGATGGTTCTCTTTGTTATCTGCCGTACAGGCAGCTAAGAAAAATGGGGAACAATAACACCGACTGGAACAACTGTTATCTGCCGTACAGGCAGCTAAGAAAATAAACCAATAACCAAGAACCAAGAACCAGAAGTTATCTGCCGTACAGGCAGCTAAGAAAAGAAGATAAGACTTTGATTGTATCGGCTGAGTGTTATCTGCCGTACAGGCAGCTAAGAAAAAAGCCCACCAGCTTCAATTTGAATCCCTAACGTTATCTGCCGTACAGGCAGCTAAGAAATCTTCTTCTAGTGAAAGATGGCTCGTATCTTTGTTATCTGCCGTACAGGCAGCTAAGAAAAAAAAAGTAAGCAAAGCGCCATCGCCCACGAAGTTATCTGCCGTACAGGCAGCTAAGAAATTCTATCTCATCGATGCGAGTGAATACAATGCGTTATCTGCCGTACAGGCAGCTAAGAAATAAAGATGTCATAACCCACTCCTTACGCCCTCGTTATCTGCCGTACAGGCAGCTAAGAAACAAACATACGCCGAGGTTCCGAATGTTCCAGCGTTATCTGCCGTACAGGCAGCTAAGAAACGTAGATATTCGAGCGAACAAATCCATAACTTGTTATCTGCCGTACAGGCAGCTAAGAAAACGTAGGATGATAAGAATCATCATCTATTAAAGTTATCTGCCGTACAGGCAGCTAAGAAAAGAGCCGACAATGGAACAGGCATGCATTCAGAGTTATCTGCCGTACAGGCAGCTAAGAAATGTATGTTGTAATCAAATGATTACCTCTATATGTTATCTGCCGTACAGGCAGCTAAGAAATATTAAAGCCAAGTGCACCAACTCAACAATCAGTTATCTGCCGTACAGGCAGCTAAGAAACAGATGGCTCACTGCAAAATGTACCAGCTTACGTTATCTGCCGTACAGGCAGCTAAGAAATTAGCAGCAGAAATGTGCGACTCGACGGTTCGGTTATCTGCCGTACAGGCAGCTAAGAAAAAGTCGGGTGATATGAATCATCGTCTATCAAATGTTATCTGCCGTACAGGCAGCTAAGAAATAACCAAGCCAGCTAAGACTCCATTCAAAGAAGTTATCTGCCGTACAGGCAGCTAAGAAATGCAAGCCGAAGTTCCATACATCAGAATGAATGTTATCTGCCGTACAGGCAGCTAAGAAAGGAACATTCCAGTTTTGATTTGCTTTTAATTGGTTATCTGCCGTACAGGCAGCTAAGAAAACCATTTCCCTCAGCGATAATCATTTGTAGGTGTTATCTGCCGTACAGGCAGCTAAGAAAAGGATGGTTTGAAATGTTGGAGAACGGTCTAGGTTATCTGCCGTACAGGCAGCTAAGAAAGAATACATTATTAAAATAATCGGCATCCATGAGTTATCTGCCGTACAGGCAGCTAAGAAATAAAGACAATGTTTTCTACCAAGGCTTAATTGGTTATCTGCCGCACAGGCAGCTAAGAAAAATTAATTCAAACGACACTCGGCCCTTTCTTTGTTATCTGCCGTACAGGCAGCGAAAAAACTGAGCAGGTTTCCGAACCATCAAACGTGTTGTAGGTTGGTGAAGTGGTGGTTTACATTTTAGTGAATTTTAATGCCTAGGGTATTAAAAATTGAAAAATAGTAAACTCATGGTTTATTATTTACGTAATATTAATACTTATGGTGTTAAAATGTCATCAAAAATAAACTGGTTAGTATCACATACAGCACCAAACTCAGTCATCCTACAACAGTGGCTAATCGAGAATGGTATACCTTATTCGTTAACACAGAAGTATGTGAAAAATGGTTGGCTGAAAAAGTTTGATACGGGAGCTTATTACCGTCCAGATGGAAACAAAGCAACCCAACCAAACTGGGCGGATGCTATACAAGCTCTTGACGTGCAGCTAAGTTTTCCTATCCATGTTGCTGGGCTTACAAGTTTAACTCACCAAGGTTTAAGTCACTACCTGTCATTAGGTGAAGAGCAAGTGTGGATCGGTGTCCAAAACAAACAAGCATTGCCAAAATGGTTTCGTCAGTTTTCCCAACAAGAATGGCTCTATAGCAGTAGTAAAAAAATAAAGCTTATCCCTGAAAAAGATCTAAAGATGGTCATGATTAAGGGAAAAGAGCTTAAAGCTAGTTGTCCAGAACTTGCGGCGTATGAAGTGGCTGATGCTGTTGGCAAGCTAATTTCATTTGAACATGCAGCTGAGCTTTTTCAAGGTTTAGTGAATCTTAGTCCAAGAAAAGTGCAGTCTATTCTTGAGCGGAGCCGATCTGTTCAAACAAACAGAGTGTTCTTATATCTAAGTCACCTCTATAACCACCAATGGGTTAGCAGGTTAGATGAAAAGACAATGGAGTTAGGCTCTGGAAAGCGGCAAATAGTTGACAAAGGAAGATATGACGAACGTTATCAGATCACAGTACCAGAATCATTAAGTGAAAAGAAAGAAGAGCACAATGGATAGAGAAGGCGCGTACTATAAACAAGTTTCACTACTGATTAGAATGTTACCAATTGTAGCCAAAGAGCCAGTATTTGCTCTTAAAGGCGGCACAGCGATAAATCCTATTTGTAAGAGACTTTCCTCGTTTATCAGTTGATATTGATTTGGCTTACTTGCCTCTAGAGCCAAGAAGTGAAGCGTTAAACAATGTTCGATCTGCACTACAGAGAATATCTTCACAGATAAATAAGCAACCTGATATAAAAGCTGTAATTCAGGACAATAAAACAGATGAGTTGCGAATTGTTGTTGCAAGTAAATCGGCAACGATAAAAATTGAAGTTTCTCCAGTCGCTAGAGGGACACTATATGAGCCACAAACTATGTCAGTACAAGAAAGTGTTGAGGATGAGTTTGGTTACGCAGAGGTTCCTGTAGTCAGCTTGCCAGATCTTTATGGCGGTAAGTTATGTGCGGCAATGGACAGGCAGCATCCACGAGATTTGTTTGATGTTCGTATACTACTCAATGAAGAAGGCATATCACGTGACATTTTCGTCGGCTTTTTAACGTATGTGCTAGGACACCCTAGGCCAATCAATGAAGTGATGTCTCCGAACTGGCAACCAATAGATGAAAAGTTTCAAAATGAATTTAAAGGTATGACAATAGAGGAAGTTGGCCTAGATAGCTTGAAAGCTGTGCGTGACTCCATGATAGATGCTCTAAAAATTCATTTTTCTGAAGATGATCGAGAGTTCTTGTTATCATTCAAAAATACAAATCCAAACTGGTCATTATTTGATGTACCAGATGCTCAGCACTTGCCAGCAATTAAATGGAAATTGCTCAACTTAAGTAAGTTAAAAAGCAAAAATCCAATTAAGCATAAAGAATTGACAACGAAATTGGATCAAGTTTTACAGGATTGGTTGAGTTAGATACAATACCAAACAAGAGCTGGTATGAGCCGCCCTGCTCTATAAATTATCAAAAGTGGAACGCGCTGCGCTTGGTCAGCCAGACTGTAAGAGTCAAGTAGACCCATGCAAGATATGCATGTTGAGACCATGTTGAAGCGTAACAGGGCCAACAACAAAGTTGAAAAAATGAAGAAACAATAAAGGGGGCCTTCATGGCCCCTTTTGCTTTTCTTACCGAACTTTGGCGTAAAGCATCGCCCAATGCGGGCGGTGATATAAGCCAATATAGCAAAGCAATAACTTTACAGGGCTTAACGATTTCTGAAAAATTGCCGCTATGAAACGAGCCTATAAAGAAAGATTTTATCCAACAGAGCAGCAAGCCGAA
>NZ_JBLNLI010000024.1:0-32546 GCF_059777565.1 Vibrio sp. A37
ATGATGCACGATATTGTCCAGACGAGCCCCTTATTATCTACGCATTGAGTCAACTATCGATGCTAACAATACAGATGGAGGGGCTATGATGAAATTCGTGGGGATCCCTCAGCCCTTAATGTTTGATTATTAAACACAGGGCGGCAACCCAGAACGCAATAGAGGTCGCCCAGCCTGTTAGAACGATAGGCACAAGCCATTTGCTGGCAACGATTGGAGGAACAAAGCCGTGTTTCTCTGCTTGCGTTAAAGGCCGTAATGATAGACATGCGGAAGTGGTTATAGCGCATGAGCCAAAAGGCAACGGTAACTGGTAAGTCGTCTACTTTATGCGGCTTCGCAATCAACAATGTTACCCGGTCGACAGCAAGAGCCTAACCCGACAGACTTCTATAGGGGAACGTGGAAACCCCTTATCACTCTCGGTAGTACGAGACAGTTAACTGCAAAGTTAACCTATGGTGGTGTGGGAACAGGAGGTCGAAAGAAGCGAATGCCAAACCGTAATCGTTTGGATACGGGTTTTAAGGTTATCCGGCACGAAAGTGAGCCCACGTTCGACTGGTCTTTTCTTGCAAGAGAACTCGAAGAACCATCATTAAGAGGAAAAGCAAATGACGACAATGAAGAGTAATACATTGAACGGTGCATCCTCTACTTGCCAACTGGACTGGAACACCATCGATTGGACGAAAGTCGAGAATCAAGTACGACGGCTTCAAGTGCGTATTGCAAAGGCAGTAAGTGAAGGGAAACAGGGCAAAGCTAAGGCGTTGCAATGGGTTCTTTCACACTCGTTTTCAGCAAAGCTACTTGCGACTAAACGAGTTATGCAAAACAATGGCAGCAAGACGGCTGGCATTGACGATGTTGTATGGACAACACCAAAGCAGAAACTACACGCTGCGAGAAGTATCAAACGAAGAGGATATCAGCCTCTTCCATTAAGACGTATTTATATCCCTAAAAAGAACGGGAAACTCCGCCCGCTCTCAATCCCGACAATGACTGATAGGGCACAGCAAGCTCTGTACTTGCTCACCTTAGAACCCATTACGGAAACTCTAGCCGATAAAAACTCTTACGGCTTCCGGCCCAAACGTTCATGTGCTGACTCTATTCAACAATGTTTCAATAGTTTAAGCCAAAAGAGTGCGGCAAAATGGGTCCTAGAAGGAGATATAAAGTCTTGCTTTGATAAAATCTCGCACTCATGGCTTCTCGAACATGTTCCAATGGACAAAACAGTTCTCAGGAAATGGTTAGAAGCCGGATACATAGAGAAAGCAGAGTTCCACTCCACTCAAGAAGGCACACCGCAAGGCGGGATTATTTCGCCGACATTACTCATCCATACTTTAACCGGCTTAGAACAAGCGGTAAAAGCCGCAGCCACTACCCGAGATAAGGTCAATGTTGTTGTGTATGCCGACGACTTTATCGTCACGGGTGTTTCAAAGGAAGTGCTCGAAACGAAGATAAAGCCAGCGATAATCGCCTTCTTAGAACAAAGAGGGTTAACACTCTCTGAGGAAAAGACACACATTACTCACATCACCGATGGATTTGATTTTCTCGGTTTTAACGTACGTAAGTACAAAAACAAGCTGCTTATCAAACCAGCCAAAGAGAATATCAAAGCCTTTTTAGCCAAGCTAAAAAGTACTATCGATGACAGTGGCTGTTCAACGACCGCAGAGCTTATCCGACAGCTCAACCCCAAAATAAGAGGATGGTCGAATTACTACAGGCATGTGGTGTCGAAACGTACTTTCACCTATGTAGACAATCGTATTTTCCGCATGCTTTGGCAGTGGGTAAAGCGCAGGCATCCAAACAAAAGTGCTCAGTGGCGCAAACAAAAGTATTACCGCTGTTGCGGACTGAGAAACTGGGTCTTTTCTGTGAAGACCTTTAATAAGGCTGGCTACGTGATTGACTATGATCTTGCTGAAGCATCCAAGGTAAAAATCCAACGACACATTAAAATTAGAGGAGATGCCAATCCTTATGACCCTAGCTACTATCAGTACTTCCTTAACCGTGAAAGGTTACAAAAGGAGAGACAGGCTCGTAGCATGATGAACTTGGATGGTTACTCTACATTTTAATATATCAAGAATTGCGTTTTACTACCGGGTCAACTTTGGCCTTGGAAAGGCTTGAGCCATGTGCTGGGAAACTCGCATGCATGGTTCTTAGGGGAGCTGGGGCTGGCGACAGTCCCATGCTTACCCGGCGAGCCAGAAATTCTCGATGTAATCAAGTCGGCGTGGTTATGTTGTCGCGCCCTTACACATAGCAGATGCTTCATGGCATAGCTTTGTTGTTAAGTTGGAATACAAGCTGAAAGAGCAAAGCAAGCATCTAGTTATGCTCGACCAGTGGTACGCCAGCTCTAAAACTTGCCATTGTTGCGGTCACAAAATGGAAGACATGCCCTTGTCGGTTCGCAAATGGGATTGCCCATCTTGCGGCACCACAGATATAGACCGCGACTTAAATGCCGTCCTCAATATTCGTGATAAAAGTATTCTGGAATTAAAGGCGGTTGGATAGTCGTCTCCGCTCATGGAATCTGCGTAAGTCTCGATACTATTGAACAACGGCTAATGGAATAAGAGGCATTACCCGATAAGAGCGATGAGAAGTCACATATGACGCCTGACATGTTGACTTTTAATCTATATTATAAATATAATAGGTGTAAATTACGGTAAATAATACTTAAAATTATATCTAATTCTATTTATAAACGACTCACCTTATTGTATTCAAAGGAGTTGAGATTTCTCGAATAACAATTAGTGAAGCAGCTAAGGAACAGCAAAAGAGATAGTGCGCGATAGTTGATATTGAGGTTTCAATGAAAAAGTTATCATGGTGTATTACGACATTTTTACTTCCGCTATTCCTGTTAGGGTGCAATTCAGAAGGTGCATTCGAAGATGACTCAAGCTCTAATAGTGGAATTAGATCTATTGTGTTGACAACAAATCAGGTGACCGCTAGAGGTCGAACTGATTACACGATACCAAAAGGTAACTCGTACCAATTAACGGCTACCGCATATTATGCTGATGGCTCTAACGACGATATTACCGATAGCGTAGCTTGGAATAACTCGTCGCCAGAGTTTCTGTCGGTGTCAAAAGGTGAAATAAAAGCACTAGGTCTTGGTTCGACAGTTATTTCTGCTCAATATGATGGAGTAACAAGTAATGAAATGGAATTTGAGATAACCGCAGCTGAGTTAGTTCATATACAAGTCACTCCCCCTATCAGCTCCCTAGCAAACGGATATACCTTGCAATTGGTTGCTACAGGAATTTATACCGATTTCACGGTAGAAAATATATCAAGTAGTGTTACATGGGAAAGTGCAAATACCAGTATCGCGACAGTAAGTTCATCAGGACTTCTATCAGCGAATGGGGTTGGTAGCACAACGATGAAAGCCACACTCGGTGGAATTGAAAGTCAATCTGCGAAGGTCAGTATTACTTCAGCAACTCTGAGTAGTATTCAGATTACCCCTCCAGCTCCAAGTGTGCCTTTGGGAATAGACAAACAATTAACCGCAATTGGGATTTTTAGTGACAACTCTACACTTAATATTTCAAATAGCGTAGCTTGGGCCAGTGGTGACACGGGGATTGTTTCCATAGATAGTGACGGGTTAGCAGAAAGTAAGTCGATCGGAAGCACAACTATTAGTGCCTCATTAAATAGTGTAACAAGTAACACCATTACAATGGAGGTTACGTCAGCTACGTTGTCCTCAATTCAAGTAACGTCTGCTATGGTGAATATTGCTGCTGGAGGTACCGAACAGCTTACTGCTATTGGGACCTATAGTGACTTAACTAATGTAGATATAACGAATAGTGTAAACTGGCAAAGTAGTAGTACTAGCGTTTCGACAGTGTCATCTTCAGGTTTAGTAAATGGAGTATCTAACGGTAATGCTACGGTAACTGCTACACTGGATAGTGTCACTAGCAATACTGTTAGTGTGACTGTATCCAGCGCAACTCTAGTGAGTATTCAGGTTACCCCAGTTACCCTAAGTGTGGCCTTAGGTGGCAGTAAAAATCTAACAGCTATAGGAACTTACAGCGACTCAACGAGTGCGGATATTACCAGTCTTGTCGCATGGGTCAGTAACGACACCGATATTGTCACAGTAGATAGTGAAGGCTTAGTAGAAAGTGCTGCAGTAGGTAGTACGACCATCACCGCATCTCTCGATTTTATTACAAGCAATAGCATTACTATGACAGTGTCATCGGCTACATTATCTAGGATACAAATTACTCCTGCAGTACCAAGCATTGCATTGGGTAATGAACAACAGTTTACAGCAATTGGAACATACACTGATTCAACGAGCTTGGATATTAGTAGTGACGTTGCTTGGATTATCAGTGATACAAGTGTGGCGACAATCACCACATTGGGACTCGTTGAAAGTGTGTCTGCAGGAAGTGCATCCATAACCGCTTACTTGGATGGTGTTACTAGCAATACCACTAATTTGACGGTGACATCGGCAACGTTAAGCTCGATTCTGGTCACACCTACCAGTGCTAGCTTGGCGTCAGGAAACACTCAACAGATGACGGCGATTGGCTCTTACAGTGACTCAACAGAGGTAGATATTTCTGGTAGCGTGGCATGGGTAAGTAATGATACTAGTGTTGCTACAGTGACTATATTAGGTGTTGTAGAAGGTATTTCAGCTGGCAGCACAAATATTACCGCTTATTTCGATGGGGTAACGAGCAATAGTTCCTCGATTACTGTCACGTCAGCGACATTATCTAGTATTCAAGTGACGCCATCATCCGAAAGCATAGCAATTGGTTACGAACAACAGTTTAGTGCAATAGGGACATACAGCGATGCGACAAACGTTGATATCAGTGGTTCAGTCACGTGGAAGAGCTCGGATACCAGTATAGCGGCAGTGACGAGCAATGGCTTGGCTGGAGGTATAGCGGTGGGAGAAACATCAATAACTGCCTATAGAGATGGAGTTAGTAGCAATACAGCAAGTTTGACGGTGACTTCGGCCATACTCACTAGCATAGATTTAACACCAGTATCACCAAGCATTACTGTCGGTAGCAGCCAACAAATGACTGCGTCAGGGACCTTTAGTGATGCAAGCATCCAAGATCTCACTAGCTCAGTCGCTTGGTTTAGCAACGATACGAGTATCGTGACAATTTCTAATGCTGGTCTTGTTGAGGCTATCGCAACGGGCTCTACAACGATACAAGCCTCACTAAATGGAGTCCCAAGTGGATCAATTACTGTCACCATATTAGCCGTGGCTCCATTTAGTATGTGTGGTATAGGGGTAGATGATACCGATACTTCAAATGCCGTTGGTTCATGTTTGAAAGTGGCAACCAATAGTGCCGGTGACTGGTTTACTTCAACTCCAAGTAAAGCAGTTGTTGACTTACTTGGATACACACTAAACGTTAATGACCCTACTGGCAAAACTTATGCCCAAGCTTATACAGGGAGTGGGGTTACTGGGCCGAATGGTACATTCTATGAATTTAATCTGATTGGCCATAGCTGGCCAAGCGCAGTTGGTGGACAGGCAGACAGGTGGTGTGATGATCTATCTACATTAAGTTTTGCTGGTAAAACAGATTGGCGATTACCGTCAAAAAACGAATTAGAAGGTTTTAGAATTGATAATGGCGGAGACCTTTATGTGTCACATGGTTGGCCAGTCGATAGGCCTTATTGGTCAAGTACCTCTTACTTAAGCTCAGGTAGCTTTTACAACGTATATCTGTGGGGTAGCAATACCAATACCAACTTAGCTCAAGATCCTAAAGGCGTAACTTGCATATCAGTCTCCAATTAGGTTGTACAAGGCGTATGCGAGGTCTTCCTATCTCTGGCCACCTTGGCTGTATCGATATCGAACTCGCACAAATCCGGACTTCTGATACGGTTCGTTGACTAGAGCATTTCTATTTTGTCTCTAAAGGTGGCCTATACACTTACCGATTCTGCCAGATGATAAGTGTTCTGTGCCGGCATACCACTATTCAAGCGATTTCCCGACACCTTGGTATTCGTTGGGGAAACGGCCAAGAGCATCGAGAAACACGTGCTGTCTCAGTCGCTTCCCTCACTAGGCGTTCGAAGCTTTTTGTACTTCGTGACTTTCCTGTACCGCCCCAAGCACATAGAGAAGGCATCTGCAACTATGCGAAATACGGGCTGACCAGTGCCAATCGAAGCCGGTAATGTGTCAATGGGCTTGTTAAGAAAGTGAGCAAGAGGAATCAGGGACACAGAATACTTCAAGTTAAAGATAATAAGGCAAATATCAGTGATAGAAACGCACACAATGTTTTATCCAAAAATCAAGCTCACTTAAGCGGAGAAGAGCCGAATAAATACGGCGTGTACCGTTACTGTCACTTTTGGATAGTTGCTCTATCGCCTTGTCACTACGAAGTTGTGATGTACTCGGATTGGCTATCAGTAAGAAGCGAGCGGATAGTAAATGAGGCAACTAAAAATAAAGCACAAACCCATATTTTTTCCACTGAGTTTTTATGCTTGATTTAATGAGCAGAAAAGGAAGGTTGTATTGAGGGAATTTCCCGCTAAGTTTTTTGTAGACAAAAAATGGAGAGGGTTGTGTTCGCTATCACATTGTAATCAGGACACGCAGTTCGCCAGGATAACTTTGAATCAATCACGTTCAAGGAGCCTCTTGAGCGAATATGGGTCCACTTAGAAGGAGACATGGCTGTTTCTCACGATTGGTTGAGTGAGCATTTAACCTTAGACCACGTCACATTGAGTGCCCTGTGCGAAGAATTCACGAGATCAAGATTGCTTCTTCACTCCGAAGAAGAGATGGTGTTGACCCTAAGGGCCATGTCCAGCTTTTCAGAAAACACGATGGAATTTATCTCTTTACGAATATGGATGACCGAGCATGTACTCGTCACGCTTTCACAGTCTCCCATCCCCGCAATAGACATGGCCGCCGAGGCGATTGTCAAAAAGACAAAAGGAAAAGGCTGATGAGAGATATGCTGACGATTGCCGATATCGATATTTTGCTAGGAGAGCAGCGGCAAATTGATATGCCGGTGGCGAAATTGTACACAGATACTGAGCTGTCTATTCCTGTCCATGTGCAACGAGCCAAAAAGCCCGGACCGATTGTTTTCGTGAGCGCCGCCATTCATGGTGATGAACTGAACGGTATTGAAATCATCCGTCGTTTAATCGATGTCCAATTGAACATCATTCGTGGGACATTAATTTTGGTGCCTATGGTAAATGTATATGGTGTACTGAATCAAAGCCGTTATCTTCCGGATAGACGTGACTTGAATCGCAGTTTTCCAGGGTCCGCCAAAGGCTCTTTGGCCGCACGGCTCGCACATACCTTCATGGTGAACATTGTCCGGCAATGTGACTACGGGATTGATTTGCATACTGGCGCCATTCATCGCTCTAACTTTCCCCAAATTCGAGCAAACTTGAGTGATGAGGATACGTTAGCCATGGCAAGGGTGTTCGGGGTCCCGGTCTTGTTGAATTCAGTGCTCAGAGATGGCTCACTGAGAGAAGCGGCGACGGCACATGGCACTAAAATACTGCTGTACGAATCAGGAGAAGCTCTGCGTTTTGATGAGATATCGATTCGCGCGGGAATGACGGGCATTAAAAACGTACTCATGAGTTTAGGTGTGATTCGTAAACAGCGCCGAAAAAAATTGAATATTGAGCCCTTTATTGCCAATAAAAGTGAGTGGATACGCGCCATGGGCAGTGGATTTGTGCGTGAATACGTCAAGTTAGGCGACCAAGTCGAGCGAGGGCAAACACTGGCAGACATCAATTCGCCGTTGGGTAAACTGATTCAACAAATTAAGTCTACTCGCTCTGGCATCATCATTGGAAAACAGAATATCCCGCTCGTTCAAGAAGGTGATGCCATGTTTCATGTTGCGTATTTTGGGAAAGACAAAGACGACGTCGTCGAGCACATTGAACTGATGCAGGAATCCTTACAATCAGAGTTAGAACAATCAAGGGAAATCAGCCATGGCAATGGATAGAATGATCATTGGCAATTTGGAGCTATGCCACCTACCCGAATTTGGTATTCACGATTTAGAAGTCCGTATTGATACCGGGGCGAAAACATCTTCTTTGCACGTCGACAATATTCAAAAAGTGAAGAAGCAAGGACAGTTATACGTATCGTTTGATTTGCATCCCGACATTTATCAATTAGATGAGACGGTGAAATGTGAAGCGCTTGTGGTGGACTTACGTCGCATCAAATCCTCCAATGGTGACTCCGAGCAGCGGTGCGTTATACGCACACTATTCGAGCTTGGTGGACACCAATGGCCTATAGAGATCACCTTAACCAATAGACAAGAGATGAGCTATTCCATGTTGTTGGGGCGAGAAGGCATGGGCGATCGTGTATATGTCGACCCAAGCAGCACGTTTACTTTGATACAAGGCATCGCCGACGAAGACTAGCGGTGGATTAAGTGGATAGGAGGCAGATACCCCCTTATGACCGCCACCGCTATTGAGTTAACAATGCAAGAGCTTAAATACTAATTAGCAATAAACACATTTGCCAACATAAAGCCAAATGGAACGGCGGCAACGATTCCTAAGATGCCCGGCAAAATGAATGGGTGGTTAAAGAACTTAGAGCCGTTCCAGCGCTTACTCTCGTATGACCCTGTGTCATCAGTAGAGATGGCGAATGCCGATGTGGGGTAGATGTTGGTAATGTACATAGCACTCATAGCAACGAAACTACCGACGATAAACTCAGGTGCAATCCCCATACTGCCAGCAATTGGAATGAGCAGAGCACTAGTTGCGCCGTGACTAAACAACGCCGCACTGGTGATCCAGAAGATAAACGCCAGTAGCATAGGATAAGCTTCCAGCCAAATACCTGCTTGCGCTTTAATTTCTGGGATATGCGCACCAATAATGGTTCCACTTAACCACGCAATACCTAAGATGACGATGAGTGACTCAGCGCCGTCAGCAAGTACACTGGCTTTTTTTATAGTTTTCAAGTTGACCTTACAAGTAAAGGCAGTGATTAGTGCAGAGACAAACATGGTGATCACGATTAGGTCACGAGAGCCTAAACCATGACCGATCACTTTCTTGAACATCAGCATTAAAACTATAAAGGCTACCGACGCTAAGAAGATAAGTACTGAACGTTTTGCTTCTGGTACATCTGGAGCCTTGTCATCACTCAATTGAACTTTCTCTATCTGACCTCTTTCTATGCGTGCTTTGTAGATAGGATCATCTAGTAAGTCGCACCCCTGTCGAACCGCAACAAATGTTGCCACGCATGCTGCGACCAAGCCTGCTGGAATGATTACGGCGAGGACTGAGCCAAAGCTAACACCCATCTGCTCAACCACCACCCACATCGCTGCTGTTGCTGCTGAAATTGGGGAAGCAGTAATTGCGACTTGGCAAGCTACTACAGATGCTGTGAGTGGCTGGCTCGGCCTAACATTGGTCGACTTCGCCACTTGTTGGATAACATTAAGAATAGAAAGTGTTGTGTATTGCGTGCCAGACAAAACAGTTAAAGTAAACGTAGTCAGTGGAGCAAGTACATTGATATATTTAGGGTTATTGCGCAGTAGGCGCTCAGCAACTTTAACCATGTAGTCAAGCCCTCCAGCTCGTTGCATCACTGCAAGGGCCAAGATCACCGAAAGAATGATCAAGAGCACGGAGATGGGCATTTTCCCCGGTTCAAGACCAAAGCCAAATACCGCAATGGACATACCCACACCACCTGCAAGGCCGACACCGATACCGCCGAGTCTCGCAGCCAGAACCACAGTGGAAACGAGTAAGAGTAAATGCATATAAATCATGTGTGCTCCTCCACAAAGAAGTGCTCAATTTCAACCATTAATAGCTCTGGTACATCTTCAGGAATGTAGTGTCCCGACGGTAGTGGGTTGCCAACCACATTAGTTGCGACGAGTTTCCACTCTTCAATCACATCAAATACTTTACCTACCGTGCCAGTCACACCCCAGAAAACGCATAGTGGGCAGGTGATCTTGTTGCCAGACTCAATATCTCGTTGGTCATGCTCTAAGTCGATGGTTGCGGCAGCGCGATAATCTTCACAAATCCCTCGTGCAGCCCCCTCGAGTTTTAAGCAACGTGCGTATTCAGTAACTGCTTCTTTGGTGAAAGGTCCCATACCAGAGCTACGAGCACCAATAACGCTTTTGAGGTAAAGATGAGGGTCTGACTCAATCAAACTTTCGGGTAGCGGGGCTGGGCGAATTAGGAAAAACCAATGCCAGTATGCTCGAGCGAACTGTTCGTTGGTTTGCTGGTACATAGAGAGCGTGGGAGCAATGTCGAGTAGCATCATGCGTTCAACACGCTCTGAGTGGTCAAGTGCCAGGCGGTGAGCTACACGTGCACCGCGATCATGGGCAATAATTGAGAACTGTTTAAAGTCCAGTTGCTCCATGAGTTCAACCATATCTAACGCCATCATACGCTTTGAGTAGGTATAATGCGCTGAATCTGACTCTGGCTTGTCACTGTCACCATAACCGCGCAAGTCAGCAGCAATAACGGTGAAGCGCTTGGCAAGTTGGTCTGCAATCTTATGCCAAATATAGTGGGTTTGAGGGTGTCCATGTAGTAAGAGCAATGCAGGCCCTTGCCCGCCAATGCGATACTTTATGTTAACCCCATTAACAAAAAGTGTCGACTCTTTGTATCTGGAAAACATAACCGTATACTCCTAACAAATTGTTTCACATTAGTTTGTGCTTAGGCGTTAGGTCTGTTTTAATTGCCATTTAATTGCACATTAAGTCTACTATAGGCATACCCAATTTATGGATAAATAGGTAAATTATGGTTTTATCAAACACGAATCGTAAACAATTTCCTCTACCTGAAGATCTAAGGGTATTTTTAACTATAATTCGTAAAGAAAGCTTTGTCGCTGCCGCAGAAAATCTCGGTCAGTCACCAGCCTATATAAGCAAGCGAATTAATATTCTCGAAAAAACTCTCGGTACAAAACTGTTTCACCGCTCTGCGCGAAAAGTGGCTTTAACTGAAGATGGAATCCATGCTCAAAAATGGGCCACACGGATCATTGAAGATATGGATAACTTCATTGATGACTTATCAAAGGTGAGCCAAACTGCGCGTGGTACTCTAAACATCTGCTGTAGCTTTGGTTTTGGTCGAAATCATATCTCAAAAGCTATCTCCCAGTTAGCCGAGCAATTCCCAGAGTTAGAGATTCGCTTAGAAGTGTTTGATCGAGCAGTGGAGTTGATCCAGGAAGGATTCGACTTAGAGATCCGTGTAGGTAATGATCTTCCCCAACAACACATCTGTAAGCCGCTAGTCGATAACCAGAGGATTCTGTGTGCAAGTCCTGAGTACCTATCGCAGTTTGGTGAACCAACAACCTTGACTGACTTAGAAGAGCATAACTGTTTAGTTATCAAAGAACGAAATATACCATTTGGTATATGGAGTTTGAGTGATGCTGTGAGTGAAACAACCGTAAAAATTCCCGCGCGGTTATCTTCCAACAGCGGCGAAATCGTACTGCAATGGGCGCTTGATGGAAGAGGAATCATTCTGCGTTCTCTTTGGGATGTGGAAAGGTATCTCAAAAGTGGTGAGCTAGTTCAGGTTTTGCCTCAGTATGCTCAAAACGCCAATATCTGGGCTATTTATCCTACTCGTTTATCACACTCAGCTAAGCTGCGCGCATGTGTTGAAAGTCTGCAACTTTACTTTGAGCAATCAGGACTAATTCACGATTCGTGAATTATTGAAGTACAAACGGCATGTTGATTCACAAATGTAATTTAATAAGCTGATGCTTACCAGTATAAATTGTGAGAATTACAATCATGACTCAACCCCGGACACTCTATGACAAACTCGTAGATTTTCATACTGTCTGTCATCTGGATGATGAGGGGCATGTTCTGCTCTATATCGACAAACAAGTACTCAACGAATACACCAGCCCGCAGGCATTTAGCGGCCTGCGTGAAAGTCAGCGAACAGTTGCGAGACCTAATACCCACCTTGGTGTCGTAGACCACGTGAACCCAACTACAGTGGAGCGTGATGAGTATATACCCGACGAGGGTGGTCAAGCTCAAGTCGACTATTTTCGTGAAAACTGTCAAGACTATGGAATAGAACTGTTTGATATCCTAGATAGGCGCCAAGGGATTGAGCACGTTGTGATGCCTGAGCAAGGGCTGATTTTGCCAGGAATGATGATTGCAGCGGGAGATAGCCATACCACCACCTACGGCGCGTTTGGTGCCTTTGGTTTTGGTATTGGTACATCAGAAATTGAACACCTTCTTGCCACTCAAACCTTAATCTATAAAAAACTCAAAACCATGCGTGTTACGGTTCGTGGCAAACTAGCAGAACATGTAATGTCGAAAGATATAGTGATGGAACTAGTACGTAAGGTTGGTGCATCTGGAGCGACAGGTTATGCACTTGAGTTTGTGGGGGAAGCCATTGATGAACTTAGTGTAGAAGCGCGAATGACCATCTGTAACATGGCGGTAGAAGCTGGAGCACGTGGTGCCTACATGGCCCCAGATCAGAGAGTTTACGACTACCTTAAAGGCAAACCACGAGTGCCACAAGGTAAATTATGGGATATGGCATTGGCATACTGGAAGACCTTAAAATCTGACTCGGATGCTGTTTTCGATGCTGAAGTAGTGATTGATGTTAGTACGCTAGAGCCAATGGTGAGCTGGGGAACGAGCCCAGATCAAGCTATTGCTATTTCTAAGTTAATCCCAACGGCTCAAGCTTCAAGCGAAGCTGATCAGCGCTCTTTAGAGTACATGGGACTTACGGCAAATCAACCTATTCGTGGTCTTTCCATCACCCACGCCTTTATTGGTTCTTGCACGAATGCGCGAATTGAAGATCTACGCAATGTGGCTGAGGTGGTGAAAGGTAAAAAGGTTGCAGAACATGTTCGCGCGATTGTGGTTCCAGGTTCAACCCTTGTTCGCGAACAAGCCGAGCAAGAAGGAATCGACCAGGCATTGATCGATGCAGGGTTTGAGTGGCGCCAATCAGGATGTTCAATGTGTTTAGCAATGAACAACGATGTTCTAAAGCCAGGAGATCGCTGCGCATCCAGCACTAATCGTAATTTTGAGGGCAGGCAAGGAGCAGGAGCAAGAACCCACTTAATGGGACCAACAATGGTTGCAGCAGCAGCAATCGCAGGAAAAATTGTGGATATTCGAGAAATGCACTAGGGATATATGATGGACAAGTTTATTAGCGAGGTGGGTATTGCCGCTCCTTATTTAGTACACAACGTCGATACGGATGTGATTATGCCAAAGCAGTTTCTAAAACGTATTGACCGAGCTGGATTGTCGGAGGGAGTGCTTTATGATCAGCGATTTTTATCTGCAGGAGTGCCAAACCCCGATTTTATTCTCAACAAACCTGACTGGCAAAACTCAAAGTTTTTAGTGGTGGGCGATAATTTTGGTTGTGGTTCTAGCCGTGAGTACGCTGTATGGGGGATTCAGCAACTAGGTATTAGAGCAATCATAGGTACTAGCTTTGCAGGGATCTTCTTTGATAACTGCCAGCGTAACGGGGTTTTATTGATCTCGCTGACATCTGAGCAGAGAGACGAACTGGGTTCGACGATCTCAAGTGAAGAATCACATCAGATCGAGATAGATTTGCTCCAGCAAACCATCACAACTTTGGTTGGTAACGTCTACTACTTTGACATCGATCCGCTTAGGAAAGAAGCATTACTCGATGGGAAGGATACTATAAGCGAAACTCTTAAGAACAAATTGCTTATTGAAGAATTTGAAGATACTCATCTTACAGCACATCCTTGGCTAAAATAACATCTAAGCAACCGAGTAACCCGAACTGACCTCCCCCCGCCCTATCGGGCGAGGGTTCTTATATCACTACAAAAACACATTTCTAGCTCAACACGCCTTCACTAGATTAGATTGCTCCAACCCCCGATCCAGTCGCTCCTTAGACTAACCCCGCCAGCCCGACGGTTTTTATATTTATTGCTGCGTTAATATCACGATCATGGTGCGCCTTACATTCAGGACACTCCCAATCACGGACATTCAACGGCAGAGATTCATGTACGAAACCACAACAGCTACAACGTTTAGAGCTAGGGAACCATTGATCCACTTCGGCAATAGTTCGTTCAGCCCATTCCGCTTTGTATTTGAGTTGACGGACGAGCTCGCCCCAACTCGCATCAGCGATATGCTTTGATAGTTTTGGATTTCGGATCATATTCTTCACAGCTAACGATTCGACGCAAACAACTTGGTTTTCGTTAATGATTTTGCGAGACAACTTGTGCAAGTTATCTAGTCGGCAATCGGCAATTTTAGCGTGTAGGCGCGCTACCTTTTGGCGTGCCTTGTCGCGGTTCTTACTGCCTTTCTTTTTCTTGGCGAGTTGACGCTGTAGGTATGCCAATTTGTTTTCATAGCGTTTAGTATGACGAGGATTACCGGCTTTCTCACCGCTATCTGTGATAAACAGGCTATTTAAACCTAAATCAATACCGGCCGTTTTAGCAGTGACAGGCCTTGGTTTAGACTCAAATTCGCAAAGCATCGACCTGATTTGTCTTTTGAAATAGTGATAGAACTAGGTTCACTTGGTCGCTCACGAGACCAGCGAATATCAAGCGGTTGTTTAGACTTGGCAATAAATAGCTGACCGTATTTGTGTCTAAAGGCAGCTTTGGTTAGCTTGATTGATTGCTAATCGTGCTTTCACTTGAATTTCGGGTATTTAGCGCGCTTGTCCCAAAAATTTTTGAACGCCTCCTGCTGATCGCGCAAGGCTTGTTGGAAGATAACGCTTGATACCTCTTTGAGCCATTCGAACTCTTGTTTTAGCGGGACTAGCCGTTTTTCTATCACTGAATGAGCGATGGACTCGCCCCGCTCATAATAAGCGTCAGTAGGGTATTTAAGAGAGTTATTCCAAACAAAGCGACTACAACAAAACGACTTTGTGAGTAGCTCGGCTTGCTGCTCTGTTGGATAAAATCTTTCTTTATAGGCTCGTTTCATAGCAATAATGGCTTATATAACCACCCGCATTGGGCGATGTTTTACGCCAAAGTTCGGTAAAGGTATCAATGCCACTAAATAGCCGTAATTGGGAACGCCTGATGAGCTAGAAAGTTATTTTTATAGCGATATAAGACCCTGCTCGATAGGGCAGGGGAGAACTCAGAATTAAAATATATAAGAGACCCCTAAAGCTGTAGTTGTATTTATTCCACTTTGAACAATTGGACTCCCCTCTACATCTCCTTCTAAATTTCGGTAAGTTACGCTAGCTGTAACACGAACTCTATCAGTGACATTATAGTAGCTTTTAATTGCAATAAAATAAGATGTATCGGCACCTGCATGGAATTCATTGAGTCCAGAAGCTTCGGATTCGGACTTACTAACTCCGTATAAATAATCAGTTAGCTTTGCATCCTCATATGTATAACCGAAAGTTGGTGAAATTCCCCACTGCTTAAAGAATATTGGCAGTTGCCATGTAGCTTCAGCGTAAGACCCATGGCTTCGGCCTAAAATGTCAGTCATTCCATTTAATTCAAATAGACCAAAGGGTGTATAAAGCTGATAACCAATACCTCCGTAAGCGGTTGGTTTGCGCTCGTTTAATTCTTGTATTTGCGTATTACTCGAGTCTGATGGTTTAAGAGTCCTCCCATCGTACTTAGCCCGAATTACTATATTTTGACCGATTCCCCCCAAACGAGTCACTGGAAAAACACGGTACCCAGCACTAAGTCCTCGTAAAAATAAATGCGGACCTTCATACCCTACTAGAGGGAAGACGATCTTATTTGAAGGTGTCCCTTTATAAACTTCAGGGGAATAAGAGGCTATAGCCCCAACAGATAATTCGGCTTTCGCACTAAATGCAGGGAACAGGAAAATAACAATAAAAGATATAATTTTTTTTGGTTTCATCACAAGATGTTCGATTAGTTTAGTTTAGTTTAGTTAAGGAATATAGTTAAACCGTAGTAAAGATCTTTCTTTTAAAGAGAAAAAAATTTTGTAACGGGACCTAAATCTAGCAATAAAAATATTTAGTTACCAGATACCTGACTAAGATCAAGAATATTTTAAACGGGGCCCATTTTTAACTCCTCTACTTCGACCGGAACCGCTTCGATTTCGCCCTCCAGAGTGTGGGAATCGAGAATTAACGAAATTGATAATATGTTTATCATTATTTTGTTGATCAAATTTGTAAATCAGTTCATTTGAGTATTCGGCTAAAGTTATCATGTCTTAAACACCATTCTGAATATAATACGTATATATTACCTAATAAAAATTATTTAGGCAACTTTATTCGTATACTTTACGTAATGTAAGGTTTGAAAGTATCAGGTCGATAAAATTAAGTGAGTTCTGAGCTGAAGAATTGTGAACTTTTGGTCATGACCCTAACTCATTGATATACTGTACTATCCAATATTTGAGAAATGGTTATGGCCACTATCACAGTACCCTGCTGTCTTTGTGAACCAACGAAACCTCTAAGAAAACATGGAACAGGTTCTACCGGATACCAACGCTTCCGTTGTCTAGACTGTAAACTCACGTTGCAGCTCTATTATGCGTATGAAGCGTGGAAACCTGATGTAAAAGAAAATAGTTCAGGTTTACGCGATACTGGTTGTGTAATAAAGGTGGGGTACAAGGCTGTTTTACGCACTCTAAAACATTCCAACCAAGACAAATAACCACCATCCCGTTTGATGCTGCCAATATTGAGCTGATTTGTGAAATCGATGAACAATGGTCATTCGTGGGAAACAAGAAAAATCAACGTTGGCTTTGGTGCGTTCATCGTACGTAAGTTTTATATGTAGTTCAAAAGGTTGGCGTTACGATCCAAGAGTTTTATTAGCACTGCATGAATAGGAGATGCTGATTTACAAGCTAAATTGGATTAATGGGAGGCTTTTTATAACTCATGGTTGATGGAAAGGAAAGACATCTGATGAGGCCCTCATGGAGAAAGTGAGGGCCTAGCATGTGCTGTTAGTTGAGGTTAGGGATCTCACACCTTATGACTGAATTTTAAAAAATTTAAATTCATGATTGAGACTCTCTATCACCTCTGAAATGACTTTGTTTGAACTCTCGGTGTGCTTTAACTCTTCAACGTTTTCCGAAACTAGGTGATTGATACTCTCCAATTGGGTTGAAATATCCAGCGTCACTGTCTTCTGCTCTTCGGATGCCGTTGACACAAGGGTGTTGGTTTCAGAGATGTCTCCAACTTTGTCAGAAATGTTTCTAAACGCATGCGTCAAGCTATTAGAAATTTCTTGAGCCTCCACCATCAACTCAGCATTACTTTTCATAAATTCGTCCGCTTGTTGAGATTGTTGTTGGAGCTGAGAGATGACATTTTGAATATCAACGGTCGACTTTTGCGTTTTGGACGCAAGAGAGCGAACTTCGTCTGCGACGACGGCAAATCCTCTACCATAACTGCCCGCTCTCGCCGCCTCTATTGCGGCATTGAGGGCGAGTAAATTGGTTTGTTCTGAAATCGTGTTGATGGTTTCTACCACAGTACTGATTTTTTCAGAATGTGTTCTCAATTCATCCACAATTTTCAGTGACTCAGACATGGCGTAATTCACTTGGCTCGCAATATCATCGGAGCGTTTTAGCGTTTCTGAACTTTCGTTGATAGTGTCAATGGCTTTTGAGGCTGCCCCTTCTGCTCTTTGAGCATTATTATATATCTCCGAAGCTGCAGAAGAGAGCTCTGAAGCCGCTGTTGCTACTTGACCAATTAAAGACTGCTCACGTTTAGCATTGCTGGAATTACAGCTAATATTTTCTGAAATATTCTCTTTTGAGACGGAGAGTTCTTTGACCGTGATATGAGATTTCTCTACAAATGACGATAAGTTTTTCGTGAGGACATTTAATGAGCTACTGATGCTGTCTAATTCATTATTGCAGTGAGGGATGTTATGCTCAGCTAACACCCCATTAGACAGTTCAATGATCCATCGACGGATTTTAGGCACATGCTTCAACTCTTTCTTAATGAGAAAATAGAGTAAAGCAATGAGCACAATACCACTTACCGAAAAAATAGTAATGATGATAGACAGTACTTGGTCGTTGCTTTTGATCATGCTGGCAAGTGGGATGATTGAATACAGCACATTCCCATCTCGTAATGTGGCTTTATTGACTGAGAACGACTCGCCTTTTTGGGTCTCGTAAATTAAGGCACTATTTGGCATGATGTCATTAAACGACGGTCGAATATCCAACAGGTTTTGTGCCAACCAAGATTTATTGACCTTGTCAGTAGAAAATACCGTTCCCTTGCTGTCAGTGATCGCAAATTCTCGATTATCATTGATGAGTGCATCACCATTGACATCGAACAACAACACCCCGACGATTTTCCCTTGCCATATGATAGGACTGGAAAATGTCACAACCGATATTCCGGTTTCTAGTGATGTGTAAATACTGGATTGATAAAAGCTCCGGCCTCCCTCAGTGACATCAATGAACCACGGCCTTCGTCGCTCTTTGGCGTTCCAATCTAATTTTTTGCCTAAAGATGCATATACGTTACCCTCAATATCTGCGACGCCAACGACAAGCAAGTTATCCGCCTTTTGAATTGCCATTGCAATGTTAATTAACTTGTCACTCTCTTTGTTTGCAACGATACTGGCTATCGAAGTAGAAATATTTTGTAAGCTCACTTTTTTGGCGTTAATGGCCTGCTCATAGAGTTGCGTTAACCCCTGCAGTTGAGCGTTGCCTTCCGTTTGCATGACCTCTTTTAAAAGTGATTTTTGAATATTGTATATCACGACGCTTGAGGCTAGGACCACACAAATAATACACAGTCCTAAATAAAGCCCAATTTTCTTTAACATAATGTTCCCTTTATATTATGTTGTCATTCTTTCACCTACCGACAGTGTTAACGCTCAGATCAAAAATTAACCGCATGTGAGTTCAACATGGGTCATGGTGACATGCCACGGTTTGAAAGCTCTCTCTAACGGTGGGGGGCGTTGCATGCTTTTTAGGTGGGAAAGCGACACTATTCAATTTTACGGTTATTATACGGTATAATAACCTCAATGTGAACAGGTTTTGTATGCTACCGATATTTACTCTCTAAGCCTAAGGAGAATGGGATCAGCACATGGCAGCTATATTTGTATAAAAGATATTTTTTAGCATACGATGTGACTTTTAGAACCCGAATGATAAATTATGTATATTTTACATAATGTTATATTAGGTCAATATGAATGAGAAAGATGGACAAGAAGTTCGAAGAAACTCAAAATCTTAGCACATGCTGCAGAAACCAAGAATGCCAGCGAGAGTTGTCGATATTGAGGTATTTCTAGCGATACACTTTATCGTTGGAAAAAAGACTACAAATTTCATGGTGAAGTAGGTCGAATCAATAGTAAACATGCCCTCAAAGCCTCCATGTCTGGCGTTTGCAGCGTTCTGTGCAGACATATTCTCACCAGGCTTCCTCAAAACCTTCGAAAATTGCCAAGTAAAATCTATAAAGCTATATGAAAAGCAAGTATCTGGCGACCCTGTCCAAGTCGATGTGAAATTTCTTACCTTCCAGATAGTCGCGGCAAAAGGTTCGTCGATTCCAATATCCTACTATTGATAACGCGACCCGAATTAGGGCTTTTAATGTTTACGAGAAGCACAACCAAGCGTGTAGCATCGACTTTTTTTACATCGTCGACAAGTTTCCATTTCAGATCAAAATGATACATACAATGGGCACTAATTTCAGTCGAAATTCGATGGGCAACATGAAGATTTAGGTCTAAAACATGTATATATCAAGCCTGCAAGTGCCAATTTAAACGGGAGAGTTGAGCGTTCACACCTTATGAGAGCGTTATAGAGAAAATGAGGGCCTAAAACATGCTGTCAGTTGAGGTTTGGGATCTCACACATAAGAGAACATTATAATATTGCTAGTACACTGATACTCTGCCTCAAAACCCCGCCTTTACAAGAAACTTTGCCACGTAGTCGATCAACGTATCTTAAATTCATCTGTAATACTTGTTAGCTTATGTACTACGAGCCCAAGACCTTTAGTCTTTGTTTTCATATTGTCTGCATTTTCATTTACATCATGAGCTAAAGAGTTGACTTCAATGATTGACTGATTGATTTCTTGAGCGACAGTAGATTGCTCTTCAGTTGCTGTCGCTATTTGTAGATTCATAAGCTGTATTTGCTCTACAGACTTTAATATAGCTGATATAGATTCTGTAGCTTTTTCTGCAGATTTGATTGTTTTTTGCATATTACTTTGGCTACTTGACATTGAACTAACGGCTTCATCTGCAACTACTGCGAAACCTTTGCCTTGTTCTCCAGCTCTAGCAGCTTCAATTGCGGCATTTAAAGCTAACAAATTTGTTTGTTCTGCAATTTCTTTAATTACTTTGAGGACGTCTGCAACGCTTATTGTTTCTTGTTTAAGTTGGTTCATTGTTTGAGAAACGTTATCAATTTCATCGCCTAACTCTTGAATAGTTGTTGAAGTCAAATTGGTAACATGTGCCCCTTCTTTTGCTTGGTTGAGTGCGTCTTCTGCAGAATTTGATGCACTTTGGGCGTTACGAGATACTTCTTCCACGGTAGATGCCATTTGGTTCATAGCTGTAGCTGTTAGTTCCATCTGAGAAATTTGAGTATCAGAGCTAGATTTAGTTGTGTCAGCAATATCACTTAATTCTTTACTAGATTGGTCTACAGATACGGATGCTGAGCTAAGTTCTGATACTAATACTTTTAAGTTTGCCAACATCATCATTGTTGATGCATATATACCTTTATCATTCTCAGTTGAAGTGGCTTCAATCGTAAGGTCACCATTAGCTACTCGTTCAATTATCTTTTGTATGTATTTGGGCTCTCCACCTATTGGTTGATAAATTAATTTAACAATAATAACATACATTATACCTAAGCTCAGAAGTATAAATATTATTGCTGTTATGGTTGACCTAAGTAGCATGTCGTTGCTTGGAGACATTATAACATATTGATTTTCATAGGTATAAATATCAACGCCATATTTCTTTATTGTTTGTTTTGTGGCAAGATAAGACTGATCATTATCGATTTCATACTCAATGTAATCACCACTGAAGTTTTTATACATAGGTCTAATCTTATAAAAATTCTCACCTAAGAAGTCTTTGTCTTGAGAGTAAAGTACTTTTAGAGATGAATCGACTAAAAATACTTTTCCATCGCTAACGTTTTTATGGACAGCTGCTTTCCAAGCATCAGAAGTTACATCAACACCAACTATACCAATCATCTTACCATCTAGCATAACTGGACGAGTAAATGATGAAACAAGCGTCTGCAATGTGTCGTCAAAATAAGGAGGGCTAATAGTGAAGGCTTTGGAGTCTTTAGGTCCCATATACCAGGGAGCACTTACATCTAAATTTTGGTGGCTCTCACCGTTGCTTAAAATACCGTCTCCATTTGCCAAAACAAAATAAGTTACGAGGCCGTGCGCCGATTTATTTATGATATCTAACTGTTTAGTTAATTCTTTTTTTGATTGTACTTTACCTTTTTGACTAATGATAATGCTTTCTAATAGCTTAAGTTTAGTATCAATGTCAGATAAATAGCTTTCAATATATACAGATACAGAATGACCTTGCTGCCACAATAATAAAGCACATTAAGCCTATGATTAGCGTCAAAAAGTTTTTTAGTGTCATCTGTACATCCTTGTAGTTTTAATTAATGTATAGACTTAACTCAGTTAAGTAGCAAAATCAGGCTACAGCAACGCTTGCCAAGATTGAAATCCTAACTCTAAACACGAAATAGGTTTCCATACTAGGAGGAGGAAGTTTATCTCCGCAGTCGTGTTTATTTACAAGCATGCAAAATAACTCATTGACATTTAGTTATTATTGTGAAATATTTATTGGGTTTTATATACGGTAAAAAAACCCAATAAAGTGAATTGCTTCGAAAGTATCACTTTTGCCATTTTTTTAGCTCCAAACTTGAGAGGTTAGAAAGGCGGGGGTTAATAATTGGAGAAGCTCTGAGATATGGACAAATTAAAGTTAGCAAACAGAATGTACCACGATTATTTAGAAACTGTTTTAACGCAGGAGCAATTTAAGCTTGCATTAAAGACACTAGGGGTTGAACTGCAACAGCTGGAAGGTGGTTTTCTGTTTATTGATGTGAGTACACGAGAAATTCTTGCGCCAAGAATTAATCAATAGTAGCCAGCATCTTTATAAGATAGTTGGAAGAGTTTATTTAACCTAACTTGGCTGAATAAAACCTAAATGAACATTTTCGTATCGATGATCGTAAGTTAAATAAAGGAGTTTTTATGAACGATATTAGTTTAGTAACAAGCGTGAAATTAGCTCTAATAGACACAGATTGTAAGGAGATCGTAGTAGAAGCATTTTCTCCATATAGCGAAAAAGAGGAATCATTTGTTGTATATAATTGGTGGAAACATGATAAGCTTCAGATCATTGGAGAGGATGGGTTCATAATTCTTGATGTTGCTACTCTAGGTGATGAACGATATGCGGTGCTTTTACCTGAATACTCGGAAATAGGGGTTAAATATGGTAGGAATTTATTCGACAACGAAATCGTTGTAAACGTACTTGCAGTGTTGAAGGAAAAAGCTGAACGAGAATTGGAACATAGTCAGGACTATCGTAAAACTAGATTACAAGATGCAACACAAGATGAACTTGAAACAGCGTTAGAAGATGCGATTAAAGCTAGTTAGGCATTGATTTAGAACCTTACGTATAGACTTTTTGATGGGTGACCCGATAAAGGACCCTTCTAAAATTACAATCATGCAGCAGAGTAATCTTGATCAACGCTTTAGGGTTATAATACTAAGGATATCGGCATGCCCGAGGAAACCTACTTTAAGAAAGAAGTGTTAGAATAATTTGTGTTAAAGATTGTGTGGAAAATACTTAATTGCTGGCTTGTTCACTTTCTTAGCAATTTCGCCGTAAACCTTCGCTTTAAAGGGTGGTGAGAAGTCACTCTAAACTTTCGTCAGAAAGCACTGTTAAATATTCTTTGGTCACGCGAACGACCAATTGAGCCAACCACTATCACGATAAGTTGAGACAAGGCAGGGCGATATTTTGTCTCCATGCTTTCTTTGTGAATTTGAATCTAAACCTATGGCTGAAGTCGATGAGTGGTTCTCAAGCTCAAAACGATAACGATGTAGCTGTTCTGGTTTCGTACATGATATATGGTGCGATACTATTACAGGGAAGTCTGTCCAGAGATTGGGTTAGCTTGATTTTACGATTTTTTCTATTTTATCCTTGATTTCATTTATATAATTAATTTGGTAATCTATTGTGCAAAAATCTGAAATTAAAGGTAACTCTATTTCCCATAATTTATTTGAATATTCGTTTGTATATCTTAAGTAGATACTATCATGCTTTTTCTTTTTCATGGAAATACATGATTTAAAACCCATTTCTATTATTGAATAAGACGCTGCTATAAGTCTGTACTGATCATTTACATCATCACGGTAATTTTTGCTTGTTCCGCTGGAGGAGAGCAATAAAATTAACAAAATAAATGTGTGATTTTTTTTCATCATAACCTGTCACATGCTGCTATTATATTTTTTAATCCTAGATATTATATTTCTATGAACAAAAATAACCTGATGTTTTTCATTAAATATTTCGAATACAAGTCCTGAGTCTATATATTTTTGAATCTCGTGTAAAAAACCATTTAAAATTTCATCGTTCCCATAATTATAGTCATTGCCTATTTGATCTATCACATCAGAAAGCCTCACTATTTTTTCTTTTCTTAGGCCATAACAATAGCAATTTATTGCTATTGTCTCTCCAATTCTAGAATAGTCAGGCTCGAAGATATTTAATAAACATTTTAAAAACCACAATACCTGAAAAGTCATAAATAAAGTTACTAATGGTGCTCAATCAAAACATATTGCGTGTATTATACGATATATCAAACCTATAATAAAGCTTTTTTACTCTAAAAGTTGAGATAGACCTTGGCCTGATATTTTTCTTTTTTATACAGCACGTTATTTACGTCCAAGCAAATTGATATATTCTTCTCTGTAAGTCTGACTAAAACAAGGTCTAGTGCAAAGCTAACCTGCTTTTTCGGGGCTTAGTATGGCTATCCTACTGTTTGCGCTGTCTTTCATCTTATGTCGATTAAATTAAAAATATTCGACATATTATTCATTCAAGTAAGTCAGTATCAAAAAAACAGACGTCTTTTTGTTGATTTCGCTTAGCTTGATACATGGCTATATCTGCGTAGCGAATCAGCTCATGAGACAATGAACTGTGATCGGGTGCGATGGCTGCCTGCAATCTGGAGATAATTCACTAAAAGACCAATTGTTTCGTGATCGTCGGCTTAGCTTTTGTTGAATATAGGACGTTTATTATCATATAAATATGCGCCTGGTTGCATTTATGTGTTTGTAAGAAGAAAAAAATGGTGCGTTTTGTAGACTATTTAGTGAGGTCCGTTAATTAGGCTAATGACATGAATAATAAAGAATTTAATGATTTTATGATTCGTTTTCAAAGTTTATCCCAAGAACAATTAGCTGAACTGGAATCAAAAATAACTAAAAGAAGCCAAACATATTTAGTTAGCTTATCCGATGAGGAGCGTCAGTTTATCGATGGCCTGGATAAACAAGAATATTTCAACGAACGGTAAACAATGCTATCTTACGTTGGTGCACTGACGCTTACTGTGACTTATCGCCGCCCTAATCGGGCGACGATTTACGGCGAAATTGCTAAGCTTATGCCTGTCAACACTAAAACGGTGGGTATTGATTCAGGTTTAACTAACCTGTTCATCACAGATAGCGGCGAGAAAGTTGATAATCTTCGCCACACCAAACGCTACGAAAACAAACTGGCCTATCTACAGCGTCAACTAACCAAGAAAAAAAGGCAGTAAGAACCGCGGCAAGGCACGTCAGAAGGTGGCGAGCTTAAACGCTAACATTTCCAAAGCACGTTGGGGCAAGTTTGTTCGCCAATTCCACTATAAAGCGGATTGGGCGGGACGTACTATTGCTGAAGTTGATCAATGGTTCGCAAGCTCTATACGTTGTAGCTGCCGTGGTTTCGTGAGTGAACCAATGCCGATGAATCTTCATTATTGGGCGTGTCCTGAATGTAAGACATATCATGACTGAGATATTAACGCAGCAATGAATATAAAAAACGTCGGGTTGGTGGGGTTAGCTTAGGGAACGACTGTAGTTAGGTTTGGAGAAATCCAATCGAGTGAAGGCATGATGAACTAAGAAGCCTCCTTGTTTATGGGGAGGAGGAAGGCAATATTTGGAGATTATCTGCACCTAGATACCGGAAGATGTTTCACCGTCATAAACTAATCTATTTCTACCAGTATTTTTAGCTTGATAAAGCGCCTTGTCTGCCTTTGCAATAGTGTCTTTCATAATTTTAAAATTAGTTGCTGAAGCACAGCCGATAGATATCGTCACAGTATGCTTGTTCTTTTTATATCTAACCTCTGTCTGGGCGATTTTTTCTCTCGTCTGCTCCAGTATGTCGATAAAGTCGACCTGGGTTAGTTTTACGCTAGCCACCATAAACTCTTCACCGCCATAGCGCGCTAAAATGCATTGTGGCTCTAGAGAGTCCTTCAATATAGTCGATATAGACTTTAATACTTCGTCACCCATCAAGTGACCCCATGTGTCATTACAGTACTTAAATTTGTCTATATCAATCAGTGCCACTTGGATTGCTTGGTTACTAATTTTAGCGGAGTAGCTAATAGCCCTTAGATGAACGACCATGCTGTGGCGATTTCTCAAGCCAGTCAAGGAATCAAACTCTGAAAGATATTTAAGTTTCTGTTGAGACTTTGCCTGCTTTTCCAATATATCTTTTAGTTGAAAGTTGCGATATATCGATTGTGAAGCATTTTCGTAACTGATGGAATTAGAGCGAAAGAAATAAATCAACCCTAAAAGAAAAATTAGAGCGAGTTGAAAATTGTTACCTATCCAAAAGTGGAAAAATATAATTGGTGTAAAAATACCAAGCACATACCCTAAATAGCAAGCACGACTATTACTTAAAAAATTTACTCCATGAAAGGCCGCGGAAACAGTTACTAAGCCTGCGATATAGACTGGAGTAAACTCGTTAGTAAAAGCTACTATACAATAGCCAAGCCCCCAGGCGATACCGTTTATAGTTGTCCCCATAGCGAAACGTAAATCGAAATACTTGTCGACTTGTCTTCGTTTAGCTAGCCATATTAGTTGAGTTCTCTGCCATTTATAGCGAGCGAGGACGGTACAAATAAGGCCAAGGTACCAATAATATAACTGATACTCTAAACTACTGAGATGAGTGAGTATCAAAACAAAGAAAGCACCAACCCCTAAGTGACTCTTAATGCCATATGAAATCGAAAGGTTAGTTAAACGGTATCTTTCATAAAATATCGGAAAAGCCTCGGATTGAGACATATTTAAGCCTACTGTAGAATTCTGTTTTACATTACATGCTCTGATTTAACTCGATAACTCAAAACAACATCATTATTGTATAGCACACTCTCGAAAATACCATTACAGATGTATTTAGAATCCCCATAATCATCGATATATTGTGACACCAATATTGTCGATATCATATCATTGCCGTTTTTTGGTGCCTGTGGCGTCTAAGTGATAGATTCCTATATCTCTTACTTAGATGTGTTTGAGCGCGGCCTTGTTCATAACAAAGTCTTTCCCTATGTAACATAAATGCAGATATGGAGCGGTAAATTACGCTAGCTTTTGGCAGTGTGGTTAGCGGTATTGCATTTGATTGTGTTGTTCGATGTGGGGTTCGTCTGCTGCATAATGAAAGCAGCCTTACGTGTAATCGCAGAGATATTCTACTCTTTCGGCGCACTATGTTTGGGTTGTCTTTCCTCAAAGTGAATGTTTTCTATTTGCAGGAAGAATTGTGGCACTTAAGTAATTCCAGGGCAAAAGCGTCAATTTTTAGTGAAGTAAAAAGATCGATAATGCTAAATCATTGCTCTCTCTACAAAGCTAGATATTCCGCTCTCTGTAACAACGGAATGATCTAATAACCTGATATCAGCGAACTGAAACACCTCTTTAAAGCGAGCTGTAATACGACTAACAGCACATGCGTCAACAGCGAAGCATTTGCTTTGCATTCAAGAAACAAGGGCTAAGCCGACGCTGACGGACAAATTGGTCTTCTAGTAAATTATCCCTTAATCGCAGACACCGTGACGATATCAAAAACTCCATTATTAGTATTTTATATCGTATATTTTATGTTATAATTTTTTCGAAAAAAGTCTGAGCTAAAAATCGTTGAGTGAAAACTACTAACTCTAATTTTTTAGTTTAAATAATTAGGTAGTATCGCTATGAAAAACATGACTCCGAATATCTTGGTATTAATACTATTAGCTGGTTGTAATTCAGAAGGAGCGTTCAATTCTGAATCTCAATCACCTGTAGAAGCAACAATTATAGAAATTACGGTGACACCCTCACCTGTTTCTGTGTTAGAAGGTAGTACGCAGCAGTTGGTCGCGATGGTTAAATACGATGATGGAACTCTTAAAAACGACAGCAATTCAGTAACTTGGTCTATAGTTGGAGACCCAACTATCGCTGAAATATCCATCTCAGGTTTACTAGTTGGTAAATCTAAAGGTGATACGGAGCTCACTGCTACAAAGGATGGCATTACCAGTCATACAGTGAATATCAATGTGTGTGATTTAGCAGAAGCATGTATTGATATTTTCGATACAGGTAGCGGAAAGTTATTTATTAACTCACCCTCTGTGGCTTACTTGGATAGTATTGGTGGGAGCGCGAATAATGGTACCTATAAAGAAACTGGAACTTACGGTCCGTCGGGTGATTTCTACAGATTTAATTTGGACAACGCAAACACCCTCTGCGCGAGCTACGCCGCTAAGAGTATCAGTGGACGAAATAACTGGCGCTTAGCTACAAGAGACGAGTTAAAATCGGAACTATACGATGTTTCTAGCAACATGTTTAACGCGCGAGGTTGGCCAACCCACTACTATTACTGGTCGGTGACACCTGATGGCTCTAACTATTATATCGTTCGACTCAACGATGGCAATGTTAGCAGCGATACTCCAAGCGACCTATCCTATACCTCCTGTGTCTCAGAGCCTTTAGGGGTTTAGTGTGAGTAGGACAGTCAAGTTACCTCGAACGAACCTTCTCAGAGCCCCATGTGCGGCACTACCGCCTCCTGCTCATGAGCAAACAGGCCTCCACATGCTATTTCAGTAAACGTTAAAGCATACCAAAGCTAGCGTTGATTCTTTTTGTTTACCACAAATGTTCGCTGCTCGGCGACTTCAAACATAAGTTCTATATTTGCCATATCAAATGGAATAGAGGTGACTGGTCACGGTTAGAACTTTTTAGTGTGCAAAACGGTGTTGTACTCAACTTTCAAAACAAAGTTAGTATCGCGTAACCTCGCGCTATTTATCGACATATCAACAATTTTTCTTTTAACCCGGGTTTCCAAGCTTCGTAGACATAATCGAGTTGGAACGTGCGTTCGCAATCAAGACTGAGAAGACGTTGGTATCCGGTAGAACCCAAGCCATGTTTTCTTACAGGTTTAGTTTATCCACAAAAGCGGCAAGGAATTTCGATGACGGCCATGATTACTCCTCACATATTGGAACAAACACAGGTTCAACGAGTTGTAGCCATGACCCTCTTACCAGCTAAGAAGCTCTAGAGAATTATATAGTTCGTAATCGATACGCAAAAGTATTTTTAGTTTGTTTTACCGTAAACTTTATGTATAGTTATGATTAAAATTTAACCATGGAAATTTAACGACGTAGTCGCACTTGCTACAAATAAGGCATCCAATAACTCCATAAGGACTATGGTCGGTTTCCAACTCATTTTTAGGTGTACTCATGAGGTTCAGTCATAAAGTCTCTATCCCTACACTCACCGCAGTTGCTGGCTTCTTAGTTTTTATACTGAGCATCAACCTAATATTGACCGACAACGAAAAGAGGGTAAAGGAGATCAAAAATATCTATTTTCCTGCTCTAGAAGCCGCCACCATTGCTGATGGAACAATCAAACAAATTGAACAAAGTTTCGAATCCGCTGTTACCTTGGGGGAAGAGGAAGCCATAAAGTCCGCTGAAGATTCATATCAAATATTGCGAAATGAGCTGAATAGAATTGAGCGCATTTTACCCGAGCAGAAAGATACCATTATCGCGATTCAGAATATTGCCAAGCAATATATGACACAGGGAAAAACGTTATCTGAAGGTATTATCAATGAAACAATTGAGCCAGAGCAGATAGGGAGTTTAGCGACAAATCTAAATATGCTGAGAACTCGTTTAAGAGAAGATGTTAGCACGCTCAAAACGAATGGAAACAACGATTTCAACCACATAATAGAAAGTTCATTATCTAGCTCAGAGCAAGCTAGGGAGTACGGCTTACTCCTATCTGGAGTCATCATTTTGGGTGTCCTGCTCGTCAGCGTATGGAGTATCCGCTCATCGGTTCAATCGATCGTTCGGGTCAGCTCTTCACTGAGAGAAATAGCTGAAGGAGAAGGGGACTTAACTGAACGAATCAATTATTCCGGAAGCCAAGAAATAGAAGAACTAGTGCATTGGTTCAACTTATTTGTCGAAAAGCTTCAAACCAGCATTACTTCTGTTCGCACCAGTACAAGTGGTTTAGTTGAAGTTATTGAATCTCTGACAAAAACGAGTGCCAGTACACAGCAGTCGATTGCTAATCAAGAAAGGTCCGTTTATCAATCTTCCGAATCGATCGAAGCAATGAGCCATAGCGTGTCCCAAATTGCGGAGTACGCCAATCAAGCTTCTCTAATCGCTAGTGAAACTAATGAATCCGCTGTATTTGGACAAAAAACCGTTCAATCAACACTTGAGGTAGTAAACCAACTCGCTGATGAAGTGGAAAATACTTCTGAGACGATAAAAAGCCTTGATAGCCACTCTAGCAGCGTAAGCACGATTTTAGAAACGATTGAAAGTATTGCTGAACAAACCAACTTACTTGCATTAAACGCAGCTATCGAAGCTGCACGCGCAGGGGAACACGGACGTGGGTTTGCAGTCGTCGCAGACGAAGTGAGGACTCTCGCCTCCCGAACTCAATCCTCCACGCAAGAGATTCATGAGGTGCTATCACAGCTAAAAGCGTATTCCAAATCAGCAGTAGAAGCAATCGCGAGAGGCTCTCAGAAAGCCCAAGAAAGTGTCAATCAATCAAAAAAGGCAAATGACTCTCTAGGTGAAATAACATTGAAAGCGAATCAAATATCTGAAATTAATCAGCAGATCGCAAGCTCTACTGCAGAGCAAACTGCTGCCTCTAGAAGTATCCAGAATAACATCAACGATATCGAAAAGGTGTCGACTGATGTCACCAACCATACCAATGAAATGGACCATATAACTAACCAAGTCAAGTTGGTTTCCGAACAGCTACAAGTGGTTGTAAATCTATTCAAAGTTTAAGCCGTTTACCAGAAGGGGTAATATGCAGTGGAAAAGGTTGGTCGCACTAGCCACGATTGTTGGTGCGCCGTTTACGTTTGCTGAGCAAACTATAGAAGAACGTGTAGAAATACTAGAGCAAAAAGTACAAAGTAATCAAAGCTTCATAGCAAATGATGACTCTGACAAGTTTTCATTTGGCGGTTATCTAAGCTTGGGTATGGATTATGAGAGTGAAAGGTATGGCTATGGCAGCATGTCTACAAGTTCTCGTGCAGATTGGAGCCAATTATCGTTACTTACTTTGAACTTGTGGCCAGCGCAGTGAAAGAAGGTGTAATGCGCTTTAGCAAAAGCTAACTGGCGCTTCTCTTTAATTATTTAGTCTAAATGAGTCATGATTATCAAACTATCTAGCTGTTTTGGGTAGGAAGAATACGAGGGCTTGTGTATGTATCCCGAGATGGGAAGCAGTGGTGTCGCAGTAAAGTCTGGTTTGAAAAAGCGAGTTCGAGAGCGAAAAAGCTAGGGAAGGTTTACTACGGGAAAACACAGAAATTCTCTTGCAAAGCGGTCATTTATCAGAGCAAAAATAAGGGGCGGATAGTCAAAAAATGCGAGGTGGAAAGTCTCAATGCAGCACAAGCAAATATCAAGAGCAAAAGGCAAGAGAGCCTTGGCTTCTGGCGTACCATTTACCGGAAGACGAGACATTCAACGCGCATAAGGTCGTCAAACTGTACGCACAACGCATGCAGATTGAAGAAGGGCTCAGAGGCACCAAAACGGCCATCTAGGCTTGTCCAGACGAGCCCCTTATTATCTACGCATTGAGTCAACTGTCGATGCTGACAATACAGATGGAAAGGCTATGATGCAATTCGTGGGGATCTCTCAGGGTTAAAAGAGAACTTTATCAGAAAACGCCGTAAAACCTCTTCCTTTAGGTGGAGGATATAAGGCGATTAATGCGCAAGCATTAAAAATACGTTGAGGCTTACACAAACACACAGTAAAATGTAAGTCATGAAAAAGATAGCAATAAAACAGCGGTTCTATCCGAACAATGAACAAGCCGAACTTCTAGCAAAGACGTTCGGTTGTGCGCGTTTTGTTTACAATGCTATTTTGCGCTGGCGAACTGATGCCTACCACAAAGACGGTAAATCAATCAGCTACAACAAAGCCAGCGCTAAGCTTACCGAGCTTAAGAAGGAATTTGAGTGGCTTAAAGAAGTCTCTAGCGTTCCACTACAACAAGCCTTAAGGCATCAACAATCAGCGTTTAAAAACTTTTGGGATAAGCGCGCTAAATATCCTCAATTCAAAAAGAAACACGCCAAACAAAGCATAACGCTTGCTAATTCGGCTTTTAAATACAAAGAAGGTCAGCTATTCATAGCCAAATCTAAGCAACCGTTAGATATCCGTTGGTCGCGTGAACTTCCTAGCGAGCCAACCACTATCACGATAAGTAGAGATAGCGCGGGTAGATACTTTGTGTCGATGCTTTGTGAATTTGAGTCTAAACCAATGCCTGTCACCGCTAAAACGGCGGGTATTGATTTGGGTTTAAATAACCTATTCATCACAGACAGCGGTGAGAAAGTCGATAATCCTCGCCACACTAAACGCTACGCTAAAAAGCTGGCCTATCTACAGCGTCAACTCGCCAAGAAA
>NZ_JBLNLI010000025.1:0-28251 GCF_059777565.1 Vibrio sp. A37
GGCTAAGGTCGATACACAATCAGTCTATAGAGAGAAATTCGTGGGGATTCCTCAGGTTTCAGATACTGGCTCTAGTGCTAGTAGATGAAGTGCTTGTTGCGCTCTATCAATCATGCACGGAATGCCTAGTGGCCTGAGTTTGCCATTCTTTTTGGGAATGTAGATACGTTTTAGTGGCTTCGCTTTATAAGTCTTGCGACTAAGCTGATTGACTGCTTTCATACGGCGTGCATCTGTGTTCCAAATGACACCATCTATTCCAGGCGTTTTACTGCCTTTGTTTTGAGATACTCGCCTAACAGCAAGAAGTTTAGCTGAGCGAGAGTGAGTTAAGATCCACAGTAAGGAATTCACCTTACCGTATTTCTTTTCTCTGGCTGCTTTTGCGATACGCATTTGAAGCTTTAATACGTGCGCTTCAACGGATTTCCAGTCTATAGACTGCCATTGAGCACCGTCAGAAGATGCACTAATCTCTTTCGAGATCACCATTTGCTTTTCTCCTTAAATAAAGTTCTTCAAATTCTCTCGCAAAGGGAGACCAGTCGGAAGTGGGCTCACTTTCGTGATCAGGTATCAACCTGTATCTGCATCATTACAATCCAGCTTTCGCTTTTTCCGACCTCCTATACCTGCACCACTATCGGCCGCGACGGCTTTCCCAAAGGGAGTGATACAGGCTTACCCTGTTCCGTATGTTGCGCAAAATATCAGGTTAGATGCCCACTATAGTGCGGAGAGTACATCGATCACGAAAGAGTATTGTCCAACCCCTTTCCACCTCTCATTGCCGTTTTGGCTACAGCGTATTAACCACTTCCGCTGCTTATGGCATAACGCACCTTACATGGATTCACATATGTTCATCATACTGACACCCTAGCACTTACCCGAAATGTGGTTATCAGGAGGAACGTTCTCTCACGATTCTGTTCCCACTCAGTTTAAAACCGAGTTTCGTTACATTGTCGGATTCGCTGCTTTATTCAGAATCCTAGGGTCATCTGGTGATACAGATGGTTCACTCTTATCGCGGTGAACAACGCTTCATACGACTTCAGGTCGCACGGACAAAACCCATTTAGGGTTTAATCACTAAATGGGTTTGTATCCTTAACAATAACTAATGAAAAAGCTATTTAGACCAATGAACGCTCATTCTAATCCCCAGCAACAAGTTGTCGAAGTCCAACACTCATCAAAAGCATGTAGAGGCATGTGATCATTAACGCCGCAAGTAAAAAACTAAACAAGCCTTGACCTTTTTTGTCCATCGCTTCCACCATGATCGGTCCAACGACTGACCCAATACTATAAACAAGTAACATGATTTGTGTTGCGGATACGATGTGTTCTGCGGGTAACTTAGAACTACCCAGATTAATAGCGACTGGATAAAGTGCAAATATAGCCATACCCAAAATAAACAAACTTATACCCAACATCATATGTTCATGAGAGAAAATGGCGACAACTACCGCCGCACCACCAAATAAACTCAGGGCTGCCATTAGCAAATTATGACCCAGAAACTTTGATAAATAGGGAATCAAAGGTTGAATAGCCATACCACCTATTATGACTAGGGCCATAAGGCTTCCTACGTGGTCATGTGATATTCCAATGCTGGTCAACGCTAAAGGCATTAATCCATATACAGCGCCTAATGTAAGCCCCGATACCAAACAACCGATTAAAGCAGGTTGGTTGATGCTCTTGATTTTCTTAATTGAAAACGCAGTAGATTGATGTTTCTCAGGCTGTTTTGAATGCGGTAATAGTAGAACCAACACAGCAAGTATTAGAACAACCGAAATAACGATAAATGGTGACCAACCCCTGACACCTAAGAGATTGATACCAAATTGACCAATCGATGTCCCACCATACAGTGCTGACATATATATGCCTAGACGCTTTGCACGTGTGTTTACATCACCGTGAAGTAACCATGACTCTACGACAACAAATACCCCTGCAACCGCAATGCCTGCAACCAGTCGGGAAGCCACCCAAGTTGCACTGTATGGCAATGCTGGTAAAGCAATTACAGTTATGAGCAGCGTAATTAAACTCCAGATAAATGCTCTCTGATGCCCCAACCGACCAATCAAAGGTTCGATGATAAAAGCACCTACTAGTAGACCAGCAAAAAATGCACTGGCAAGCCAGCTCGCCAAAGAATTGTCCAGCCCATGAGACGTTAAGGCTAAAGGTATAAGACTCATTAAATATCCAGAAGCAACTGCATATAAGCTAAGTGCAGTAATTGGAACTAAAATACAGGAGTCTTGATTTGAGACGGCAACCTTATCCAATTTCTAAACCTCAAAAGCAAATGAAATGACCAAAAATTAGGCGCAATATGCTCTTGAAATCGCCATCGGTAAAACTAATTATTTTACCCGTGACGATAAAAGGTATTTGTTGAAATTCAGGACTACATTGCCTGATGATTGAGATAAATAAAGTTGGTAGAACTTCTAGGGTGTCTGCCCAATAATCACATACGTAGCGAGCCAATCAAATAGTCCAGTACCACCGAGTTTTCACTATCCGTAACATCTAATTGAAATTGAGGCGCCTTGACCCATTGACGCTCTACAAGTTCATTGATCAAGCTTCTATACCTGACACTGCACTTTCCTGTGAGAAGGTTATCTAAATTTTCTGTTTTAGAGAGCTGTAACAGCTCCACAAAGCCAGAAAGATAAAGATGATCTTTGGTAAACCCGCCACCACGATAAGCTCTTGTGGTTACAGTAAAGGCTAACTCATGATCTAGTTGTAGCTCTTCCGTTAAATAACTATAAGTACGATAAAAATCTTGTTCTTTGAGCATGGAGTCGACGGCCAATACTCTAGCTGCTAAGACTTTAAGGCGTTCTAACGACATCAAACCCGCTTTATATTCCGCTAGAATGGCTAAGCCTTCCTGAGTAAATGTGGAGCCAGGTAAACCTAAGCGAAAAATGGAGAGCGGTTGTGTTCTCGCATTTAATGTTGTTGCCATATGAACCCCAAGCTCATGTTGGATAAGCCTTTGGATTTCACTTTCTTTATAAAGAGTTCCACTTTGGATATATAAAGTCGGAGGATTTGAAGACACCATTGCTTTGGCAGCAATCGTTGCCGTTTCCGTTACTTTACATTTCATGTTCCACGATTTGGCGACATCAATAAATTTTTGTTTCGCCTCAGAGGAGCTGAACTCTTGTTCTGACTCTCCTTGTATGTCATTTGAGTACAGTAAAAAATGTGCATTTTTTATCGAAGTACTATCAGGTCGACCGTGATACTTTAATGAGCTATAGAGAAAACTTTCATGGCCAACACAAGTAAGAAGATCAACTTTCTCACTGAGTTTATTGATCATGTCACTATACAGTGCCTTTAAATCAGGGTCTGAAATGCTATCTAAATTCAATTTGTATAGCTGATGTTTAAACTCATTTGCATTAACTGGTAGCTGTCGATACTTGTAATTTGGTTTATACCGTCTTGGGGAGGCAAAGAATCGAGATTTTTCTCGTACTAAGTTGGTTGGGTTCACATACTTTAATGTCTCTATCTTTTTAGATAGACGGTGTATCGCTTTATCAATCGTCAAAACCGATGGCTCAATTTTGGAACTGAGCATGTCCGAACGTCGAACTCGTAGCTTGGAATTCATCTGACGCTGAAAATAGGCGCTGGTATCACTAAATGCCTGCTTTAACCCCACTTGTATTGACTCTAAAACCAAAGGATAAACTTCGCCAGAATCTTCATCCATAAACACTTTTTTTACTTCCGTTGGTAGGACGAGAGTCCTATCAAAATGAGCATTAGTATGTGAGATAAGATAACCGCGACCTTCGAATACAGCGTTGAGCTCAGCTTCAGTTTCCGTATTGGGAATGTCTATCTTCTTCAATTCGGACTTGAAGCGATTGACAGTTTTACCCCACCGTTCCATGTCAATCTGCGATATTCCAACATTAAATACAGGTGTTGGTTTTGTGATGCGCTTGTAGTTATACGAATGAAGATCATAAACAATAACGAAATGAAATTTGGACTCCAGTTTGGAAATAAGAGCTTCGTAAACTAGATAAAACAATTCATGCTTGTGCTGACTGGTCTTACGCTGACTAGCATGTAGCGCTTTTTTCCATACTCGCTTATCCCACGCCGATTTGTAGTATGTACTGAGCGCTTTCGGGCGATTTAGATCATATTCAAATCGAGAGTCTAAGCCAATCATAGTGATTGGCTGAGAGATAATCATTTCATCAGTAAAAGGATCTTCTTCAAAAAACCTTTCTTCATCCGACAATTCGCATTGTCGTAAAAGTTCAGCTCTTAAGCCGCTACCTGCATGAATGGCGGTGCAAACAACGGGCAAATATTCCTCAATTTTAATTAGGCATCCAGAACCTGCAAGTTGACCGCTAAAAGGCTGCTCTTGAGCGATCATCTGGCACATTTCTTCGAGAGTATAACTAGTGTTCGATATTTGCATCTTCAACCGCTCTTCGGAATACGCTTTTTCTCTGCAAAATCAAATCTTTTGAATGAACTATATTCTCAACAAAATCTATAACTTGCCTCTGAAGCCTTGTTCGATTTAGCTTATTGATACGTGTAATACCACCAGGGCTAAGCACATTGACTTCAACAAGCTTATTTCCAATAACATCTAACCCTGTAAAATATAATCCGTCACGTACTAACTTTGGACCAATTGCCGCACACAAGCGCTTTTCTTCTTTGGTGATGTTATGTTTGACGACTGTACCGCCAGCATGAATATTTGAGCGAATTTCTCCTTGCGCAGGTACTCTCCGCATAGCACCAATTGGCTCTCCATTTAACATTAAGATGCGCTTATCTCCTTCTTCAGCGCCTTCGATATAGTCTTGAAGGATGACATAATTGCTTTGTTCGCCCTCACCAATATAAAAGTCCAGCAAGGAACGAAAGTTTTGGCGCGCCGTTTTTTCGATAACGATGACACCATGACCGCCAAAGCCATTGAGGGGCTTTAAGATCATTTTCTCGCTTTCACTTTCCTCTAGAACCCGCTGCAGGTATTCGCGATTTTTAGACACATGCGTTGCCGGAATGAACTCACTCGCGAGTCCTTCCATGCTCGCGGTATAAAGCTTATTGTTCGCGATACGAAGTCCTTCGAGATCATTGACAATCAAAGTGTCATTTTTAATAGAATCTAGGAAATTGAGCGCTAAATTGTCCAACGGCGGGTTGGCTCGCATAAAAATAACGTCAAAACCGGCCATCGGTAATCGAGCTTTTTGAAAGTCCGCTTGGTTATAAAACCTAGGTATATTGTCAGAAATTTTATTGCTCTTTTTTAGAACCTGACAAAAACCATAGACAGTGCTATCTCGTATTGTTAGTCCGCTTGTTGTAGTAATCGCTACAGTGTGGCCTCTAGTGGCACATTCGTGAATAAGGCGTAAAGTCGTATCGGACTCAGGAACAACACGCTCCCATGGATACATTAAAAAACAAATATGCACTCACTAATCCTCGAACACTGAGTCCGACGGATCATCGGATAATTCGACCAAACTTTGACTCGCTACTGGCTTCTTGGTGTTAAGCGTATGGAACGTTTTTCTGCCTCGAGCCAACTTAATGTACTTCAACCAAACTTTTTCTAATTTCGACTGCGCCGTTTCGGGGGCGGTTAGAACTGACAAAAAACTTTGCTCGTCGCTATTTTCTGGCTGAAGATTTCCAGACTCTAGTCCTTCCAAAGTGTGGCCATAGTGGATAAGCAACTCTTCTTCGACAATAGTAAAATTGCCAGATTTAGCAAAACCTCTAGGAAAAGCTTTATTGTCATAAAAAGGTTTTTCACCCATACGTACTAAGATATCAGCCATAATATTTCTCTAAAACGAATCGTATATTGGATCGAAGTGAAGTTAGTTCGGAACGGTCAATTTGGAAATCAAATTATTTTTGTCGTTTCGACAATATTTCCTTGTTATCCTGTCGAAAAAATAAAGATAAATCGTTATGGACGTAAAAGTTTTTCGAACGTTTCTTGAAGTCGCTAAAGAGAAACACTTTGGTCGAGCTGCAGGCAACTTATACATTACTCAAGCCGCAGTCAGTGCAAGAATTAAGCAGCTAGAGTCTTTCTTTGATACTTCCCTTTTCATACGTGATAGAAATGCTATAAAGCTTACATCTGCTGGCGAGCGATTAATCCATTATGCTGAAATAATGGTCAGCTCTTTGGATCAAGCTAAGTTTGAGCTCTCCCTCGAAAAAGGCAAAGCTTTGCAATTGACCATAGGTGGCACTCCGAACATGTGGGATGCGTACTTGCAGAACTGTCTAAGCAAAGTAACGGATGTGTTCATAGGGTACAGTTTTATCGCTGAAACTCTCTCTCGAGAAAAGCTCAATCGACAACTGTTGGAACGAACGCTAGATATTGCCTTTGCCTTAGATCCAATTAAATCTGAAGAACTCTCGTGTACTCATATTTCAGATTTAGTTCTAGTATTGGTGTCAACCGTTCCTTGTACTGAAGATATCGCCTTCGAGCAAAATTATTACTACGTTGATTGGGGGACTCGATTTGCGTCAGAGCATGCAGAAAGGCACCCAACAATATCTGCACCTTATATGCGCACATCTAACGGGCGTATCGCATTGGATTTTATATTGGAGAAAGGAGGAACAGCGTATCTGCCAAGCTCCGTAGTCAAACCCTTTATCAGCAATGAACAGCTGTTTATAGTGGAAGGTATTGAGGAATGGAAGCGGCCAATCTATTTGAGCTACCGCAAAAACAGTACGTCCTTAGATGCAATTAAACAGGTTGAAAGCTTAGTCATGGATATCACTCCTGATACCACATACAGTCTCCAACAAGCCGGAGAGAGCGGTAATTAGTTTTTTTAAGGTGATAACCAGTATCCCTAATGTGCTAGTGAAGATTTTCTAACTTGAAATGGGGCAACATCGCGTTAGCCCCTTCATTAAAATTTCATCTCATTCATATCTTGAACCATACGGCGTACGCAATTAGAGTGTGCCACGTTTTAAAAATATACCTCAGATTTGTATTGGAATAACTCTATGAAAAAATCTTTGCTAGTGCTTGCTGCTGTTGGCTCTTCACTATTTATTAGCACAAACGTATTCGCTGGGAGTCAATCAAGCCCGAACCCAATGAGTTTGTTAAAAGGCGGTACAACAACTTCATTTACACTTTGCAGTGTGGAAGCAAGCTCAGGTGGCCTAGCTTACATAGAACCATGCGGCTCCTATACCTCAAAAAATAATTGTCAGTACGGAGGTTGGCTAACATGGGACTTAACAACATCGGGCGGCCAAGCAATGTATAATATTGCTCTTGATGCATATACGAATAAGCAGCCTGTTACTGTAGCGACTGATGGCACAACATGTAACACTGGTTATGATCAAGCATACAGAATAGAAATTCACCAATCGTAATATAACTTTTTTGAATGCAAATCTTAGCTCGACTAAATCAGCCGAGCTAAATCTGAAAATAGAAATGGGGCAAAACCGTTTTATAGACGCTCAATAAAAGAATGTTGAGCGTCTATTTTTCACTATCGTTTTTTACTTAAAACAATTTTCTTAAATGCTTGTTCGTACTGCTTTAGTGGATAGATAAACATGCTAGGGTCTGCTTTTGACCGAATTAGCCCAGCTTTGATGTAAAACTCTTCTTTTCCCTCTACAGACTGAAGAAATAGAGCGTACACACCTACGTCTCGAGACGATAGAAATGCTTGCTTAATCGCTTTACCGAGTAGCCACTTTCCTAAGCCTTGACCACTCATGGATTTATCCACCGCAATCTTGCTCAGTAAGATACAAGAGACTGAACGATAGATCACTTTACGTCGTTCACTGCTCGGTAAGTGTTTTCTATCAAATGAGCTACTGGCTAAAGTAAAATAACCGACGACTTTAGGTGGAGAGTTTGGCTCCTCTGCATCGAGTAGGCATAAGTAGGGTATGGATACTCTACGTTCAAATTCTTTATGCATGTTCTTATGGAGAAAAGTATTGAACTCATCCATGCCACAATCAAACTCAGTGACATCGTATTCGTTGTCAGGATCGAAGCGCTCAATACTTACTTGTTGGTTTTTACCGTCCAAGTGTCCTCCATCGACATATCTATGATTTCTTGCATGAGCTCAGTAGGTTCAGGCGGATTCTCTAACGCGTCCATCACTTCTTCCCACTGATCGGATTCAATCTGAAGCCTTTTATGCTGCTCAATAATTTGCTGAGCCTTATCAGTGGCAGACTCAGAAACAAACTTGCTCACCGTGGTATTCGATAGCAACGCAGCTTCTTCCAAGAGCTCTTTTTCAGTAGGAGAAAGCCGAAACTCAACTCGCTCTTTTTTTAGTGCGACCATATTTAACCATTCATGCTGTTTCCAGTATGAACCTCCATATCGATAAATAGAGACATACTTGTGTCTCATTAAAAGTACGGTAAATAACCGTACGTAGTTATTTTGAATTAAAATTGCATACACGTCAATAAAGGTACGGTAATTTGCCGTACTTCAAATGTGACATTAGGGTGTACCCTAATGTCATAACTAAGTTTTTAGAAAGTACGGAACTATGCTGTACAATTTGTAATGGCAGAACTTTTGACGTATATTGGTCATGTACAGAATCTATCCGTACAAGAGGAGAATAAAATGGCCACTACACGTTTAGATATTCGGCTTGATGAAGAAATCAAAGCAAAAGCAGAGAAAGCATCTGCTCTGCTAGGGTTAAAAAGTTTGACTGAATATGTCGTCCGCCTTATGGACGAAGATTCAAGTCATGTGATCGCTGAGTATGAAAGTATCACGGTAAAAGATGATGTCTTTGATGAGTTTCTAGCGGCTTGTAATAAAGTTAAGGAACCTAATGAAGCTTTAATTTCTGCGGCTAAGTTTACTAAAGAGAGCGGTATTAAGTGAGCTGGAGTAAAAAATTTGAGGAGTTAAGTAAAACCAAGCACGATCGTAATTCATTTGATTGCGGTGAACATGAACTCAACCAGTTTATAAAAACTCAGGCAGCAAAACACATGCAAGCGGGTATCAGTCGCACAATGGTTCTTCCAAGTGATGTACCTATGATGAATCAAAAGTACCCGATTTGCTCGTTCTACAGTGTCGCTCCTAGTTCCATTTGTCGGGAGACCTTACCTGAAAGCCTAGCGAAAAAATTGCCTCGTTACCCTGTTCCAGTTTTTTTACTTGCTCAACTGGCAGTCCATAAAGAATTTCATGGCAGTGGTCTAGGCAAAATCAGCTTAATTAAGGCTCTAGAATATCTGTGGGAAGTCAATCACCATATGCGAGCATACGCGATCGTCGTAGATTGTTTGACAGATTCGGCGCAGACGTTCTATGCCAAATATGGTTTTGACGTTTTATGTACTTACAATGGGCGCATCCGAATGTTTCTTCCAATGAAGACTGTAGAACAGCTATTTATCGATAAATAGCATCTATTTTTCAAATGGTTAAATTTTAGATATTACAACTAAAATTGGAAATATGATCACCACAGATACACTCTAAGAGGGTGTATCTGTGGAAGTTTTGCCCCTAAATCATTTTGCGCAACAAATCATCGAAAAGCGACACATAAGATTTGGGCTCCGTTGCAAAGTTTCTCAGACCGCGGAGTTTCCTACAATTCTAACGTTTAAAATGTAAACTCACTTTCAATCAGGCGCACTTCTGCCAAAGGACCACGACCATACAGCCAGAAGTTAAATTGCCCTTTTCGAAACATCCGCATCACCTCAAATCCTTTGATGGTAGCGTACGCTGTCTTCATCGATTGAAAACCACGAACAGGGTTGATGAGCCGCTTGAGCTTACCATGATCGGACTCTATCCGGTTGTTTAAGTATTTGACTTGCCGTTGCTTGATGCGTTGTTGACAGACTCCGTCCTTTTTCAAATCGGTGATGGCGGGCGCGTAAGATTTATCCCCATCGGTGTTCAACGTCTTCGGATGATCGTAAGGCTTGGTGCTACGCAGAGCCTTACCTAGAAAGCGTTTCGCGGCTTTTTGATTGCGAGTACGCGAAAGATAAAAATCGACGGGGTCCCCTTCTTTGGTGATGGCTCGATACAAATAGCTTCACTGGCCATTGACTTTGACATACGTTTCGTCGACCTGCCAGCTAGAGCTGTAACCCGGTTTCCATCGCCAACGCAGTCGCTTTTCTATTTCTGGCGCATACCTCTGAACCCAACGATATAAGGTAGTGTGATTGACGGTGACACCACGTTCTAACAGCATTTCCGCTAATTCTCGATAGCTGATGCCATATTTACAGTACCACCGAACGGCCCAAAGAATGATATCGCCGGTGAAATGACGACCTTTGAATTCTGACATAGGGGCTCCTGCTGATGATATTTCTATTTAGTGTGATTCAATGATTAAACTTTGCAACGGAGCCACTTTGTCGTATGTAGCATCAAGCTTTAAACGCTCAGTGCAAATAGGTTTCGGTTTAGCTCGATAATAAAATGAACTAGCAGTAATGAATAAACAACGACACACTTGGGTCACACTATGACCCATCCTATTCAGCCTTACCGCGTTTTGTTGCCGTTGGTCATTTCTAATGCGAATAAGGCTGAAGCTTTTTTTAATAGCTGATTGTCGCTTTGCAATTGCTTAACTTGTTTTTCTAGCTCTTGAATACGGAGCTGCTCTGGCGTTAATGCATTGGATTTAGGCGTGACACCATTGAGTTCTTTACGGTACTGACTCACCCATCGTTGAATGGATGAAAGTCCGACACTCATTGCTGCGGCAGCATCTTTGTGTTTGTAACCGTGAATAATAACTAGCTCTGCACATTCACGTTTAAATTCTGAGGTTAGCATTTTCTTTGGCATTTTTTGACCTCGTGAGTTCGTCTAATTTTACCTCTAAGGAAGTCTCTAGTTAAATCATACCGTTACAGTTATCAGAAGATAAAGGTAATTGGATCAAATGTAAGCAATGGTATGAATCCGACATGTGAACGGTAAGGAGGTATTTATTGCTTTAGAAAAAGGGCTCAAAATACTGAGAAAAGAAGGGACAATTAATCGATATTTAACCGAATCTGGTTTTTACAGGAAGGAGCTATCGCACTGGAAAACAATACGTGTTGACTGAACTTTGTGGCCTCGTTTTCCGAATTGAAATGTGAAGCAACAAGGCAAAACCAACGCGGTGACAAAATTCTCCATATATATAGCCAACACCGTTATGTTCGGGTCATGACTTAAGGCATATAAATACACTCAATCGCTAAATAATATTGGAGTGTGTTTGTATGAGCGAAAACAAGGCTAAACAGCAATTTACGATTGGATTGGATTTTGGTTCTGATTCAGTTCGTGCGCTAATTGTAAGCACCACCAATGGTGACGAAATTGCCAGTGGCATTGAATATTACTCTAAGTGGAAGCAAGGGCAATACTGCATTGCGGAACAGTCTCAGTACCGCCAGCATCCTCAAGATTATATTGATGCTATGACTGCCGCGGTGAGAAAAGCGCTATCGGAAGTAGCAGGTGCGGATAGAAAAAAGACGGTTATAGACAACATTGTTGGGATTGGTATTGACTCTACAGGCTCAACACCTGCTCCGATTGACAGCGAAGGTAACGTACTTGCACTTCTACCTGAGTTTCAAAACAATCCAAACGCTATGTTTATCTTGTGGAAAGACCACACATCAGTAGAAAAAGCTGAGCGAATTAACGAATTAGCACACAGTGGAAAATACCCCGACTACACGCGTTATATCGGTGGTCTTTACTCATCTGAATGGTTCTGGGCAAAAGCCGCTTGGGTTTCTGAGCAAGATGATCGTGTTGCTGAAAAAGCCTACAGTTGGGTTGAGCTATGCGATTGGATCCCTGCACTACTTACTGACAATCAACACCCTGACAAACTTAGACGAGGAATATGTGCTGCGGGACATAAAGCACTCTGGCATGAATCATGGGATGGATTACCTTCACAAGAGTTTCTCAGTGATATTTCACCGACTCTTGATGGTATTCGCGATCAAATGTTTACTGAAACATTTACGTCAGATCAGGCCGCCGGAACACTAAGTCAGGAGTGGGCAGAACGTTTTGGCTTGCATGAAAGTATCGTCGTTACCATCGGTGAATTTGATTGTCATATGGGAGCGGTAGGAGCAGGCGCTGGCGCCAATGACTTGGTGAAGGTCATTGGCACTTCGACCTGTGATATTTTAATGGCACAGCAAGATGCGATTGGCGACAACACTATTAACGGAATATGTGGACAAGTTAAAGGCAGCGCCATTCCAGAATTAGTCGCATTGGAAGCAGGTCAATCTGCATTTGGTGACATCTTTGCATGGTATAAAGACATGCTAATGTGGCCACTCACCTGTTACGCGCAAGAGAACCCAGATCTAGATTTACCACTCGACGATATTGAAGGTTCTCTGCTGCTATTGCTCACACAGGCCGCTCAATCCTACGATCTTAAGCTGTCTAGCGCTATCGCTATGGATTGGTTCAATGGTCGTAGAACGCCATACGCGAATCAACGCCTCAAAGGCGCTATATCTCAGATCGACCTTGGAACCACGGCTCCTGCCATGTTTACTGCTCTTGTTGAAGCAACTGCTCATGGGGCGAAAGCCATTGTGGATTGCTTCGTGAACCAAGGTGTTCATGTTGAGCGTTTGATTGCAATCGGTGGTATCCCTAAAAAATCACCATTTATCATGCAAATATGTGCTGATGTCATTGGTCGAGATATTGCCGTTGCAGAGTCGGAACAATGCTGTGCATTGGGTGCAGCTATCTTCGCGGCGGTAGCCGCAGGCATTTATAAAGATACCCAGACAGCCCAAGCAAAAATGGCGAGTCAAATCTGCCACACCTATCGCCCAAACCTTGACAACACAAACCTTAAGCGCGAGCGATACAGTTCTTATCGCAAATTAGGTCAAAAAGTTGAAGAACTCACTGAATCACAACAACGTCGGGAGTGTCAGAATGACTGATCTTCTAACCACAGACGATACATACCAACTCAGCGATCGCCTGTCACAACTTAAACATCAAGTTTGGCATGCCAATATGGGGCTGGAAAAATACAACTTGGTCACCTTTACGTGGGGCAATGCCTCGGGAATAGACAGAGAATCCGGTTTGATAGTGATAAAACCCAGCGGGGTCGAATATTCCCAGATCTCGCCAAACAATATGGTTGTGGTCGACATGCAAGGCAAGGTTATAGAGGGGGACTTATCCCCTTCTTCAGATACTGCCACGCACATTGCTTTGTATAAGGCTTACCCACAAATTGGCGGTGTGGTTCATACGCATTCATCGAATGCAACTTCTTGGGCTCAAGCGGGCAAATCCATTCCCGCATTGGGCACAACCCACGCGGATTACTTTTACGGCGATATACCATGCACCAGACCCTTATCAAATGAAGAAATAGCCGCGGACTATGAGCTCAACACTGGACGCGTGATCATTGAAACTATTTCCCAGAGTATTCAGGATCAAGGCTCGTCCCAGCGAGGAAAGTGCGGACAAATTGATCCGATGAGCATCCCCGGAATTATCGTCAATGAACATGGGCCATTTAGCTGGGGAACCAGTCCTGAGAATGCACTGCACAATGCAGTGGTCCTAGAAGAAGTAGCGTCAATGGCACTCAAAACATTACAAATAAACGCCAATATTGATCAGGTTAATCCAGCTCTGCTCGATAAGCATTATTTACGCAAACATGGTGCGAACGCTTATTACGGGCAAGAAAAATCCAATAGATAGTCAATGAGGTCAATATGAAAAAGAATTTTGATAATAAGAAAGTTTGGTTTGTCACAGGATCACAAAATCTCTACGGTAAAAAAATCTTAGAAAGTGTAGGACAACATTCCGAGCAGATTGTCTCGGGCCTTAATGATTCTGAACATATTTCTGTAGCCTTGGAAAACAAAGGGACAGTCAAGTCTCCCAGTGAAATACTGGCAGTATGTCGTGAAGCAAACAATGCCCCAAACTGTATTGGACTAATACTATGGATGCATACATTTTCACCGGCAAAAATGTGGATCGCGGGTCTAAGCGAACTGAATAAGCCGTTCTTACACCTTCACACACAGTTTAATGAAGGACTGCCGTGGAATGACATCGACATGAACTTCATGAACCTCAACCAAAGTGCTCACGGTTGCCGCGAATTTGGTTTTATTGGTGCGCGTTTAGAAATTGAACGTAAAGTGGTCGTCGGCCATTGGCAAGATCAAGAAGTGCACAAACAAGTTGACGATTGGATGAGGGCTGCTATTGGTATCGAAGCTGGAAAGTCCCTAAAAGTTGCTCGCTTTGGTGACAACATGCGTCAAGTCGCGGTAACAGAGGGGAATAAGGTATCAGCACAAATTCAATTCGGCTATGAAGTGAATGCTTATGGACTTGGTGAGCTTAATGAGGCGTTAAGTGAAGTCTCAGATTCTGATATTGCCTGCACACTCGATGAGTATGCCTCTGCATATATCATTGACCACAATCTGTTGATTGAAGAAAACAGCAAACAGATACTTCGTAACGAGGCTCGATTGGAGCTCGGCATGCAACGTTTCCTCACCTCTGTGGGAGCCAATGCCTACACCAACACGTTCGAAAACTTAACTGGGTTAACAAACCTTCCAGGGTTAGCGACTCAACGTTTAATGGAAAAAGGTTACGGTTACGGTGGTGAAGGTGATTGGAAGACGGCAGCCATGACCCATATTATGAAAATGATGGGCAAAGGCAAACAAGGCGGTACATCCTTTATGGAGGATTACACGTACCATTTGGGAGGCAAGGGTCAAGTGCTTGGTGCTCATATGCTTGAGGTGTGCCCTTCTATTAGCGAAAATAAACCCAGAATAGAAATTCACCGTCATACGATAGGAAAAACAAACGATATTCCACGGATGATATTTAGTGGTGCAGCTAGCCCCGCTGTTGTCGTTACACTCATAGATCTGGGCAATCGCTTTAGAATGATCGTCAACGCAGTAGATACACAAACGCCACCGCAATCTATGCCTAATTTACCTGTCGCCCACGCTCTTTGGGAGCCGGAGCCTAACCTCAATGTGGCTGCTGCGGCTTGGATCCATGCGGGAGGAGCTCACCATTCAACCTTTAGTCAAGCCGTCAACATCGATATGCTTTCTGATTACGCGGAAATAGCAGGGATAGAGATGGTCGTCATTGACAACAGTACTCAGCTACGACAATTTAAATCCGAATTAAAAACCAATAACTTATACTATAAGCTCCGTTAATTAGTGCTGCATCTTCTCCTCTCAGTGATTCCTGCTATATCAGCGCTGTGGGGAGAAGCCTCATTTCGTTTTAATTTTATCTTTCTCTTCAAATTTACTACTTATCGCTAATTTTTCCATTTTTAACATCGTGTATGATTCTGTCCACTTCGCCTTATTTAGTAGACTCAATTATGCAAACCAACCCGTTAAAACCTGGCTACAATTTTAATGCTCACTTGGTGGCCGGCCTCACCCCAATAGACAAAGGAGGAGAGCTCGACTTCACCATTGATCGCCCAAAAGGCATGAAAGGGTACATCATCAATTACACTTGCCAAGGAGAAGGAACAATTTTCTCAGGAGATGAAAGCTTCGATGTCAAACAAGGCGATCTACTATTATTCCCCCCCAGTGCACAACATTTTTACCAGCGAAAAGTATGCTCAGATCACTGGCACCATCGATGGGTTTACTTTCGTTCAAGGGCTTCTTGGCAAAACCTGCTCGATTGGCACTGTGAGCAAAAAGGTGTCTATATTACACGAGGGGCAGATCTTGGAAATGACACAAAATCCGCTATTGAATCCTTGTTTGTAGATATTGAGTCCTGTGCAAAATCTGAAGAGTTGTATCGATACGATCTTGCAGTAAACCTGCTCGAGCAGCTGCTGATCCGCTGTAAACTCACCCAACCGGATGTCATAAAGAAACCTCTCGATACAAGGGTCGTGAAAGCGATGAACTTTATGGCGCAAAATATCAACAATGATATTTCTCTAGAAGATATTGCTGCCCACGTTTGTCTTTCTTCCTCTCGAATTGGGCACCTATTTCGGGATGAAACTGGGATTACCATTACTCAGTGGCGCGATGATCAACGTATCACCAAAGCAAAACAATTACTGGTGACAAGCCAAAACTCAATCAACCATATTGGCCGACTTGTAGGCTATTGTGATCCTCTTTATTTTTCGAGAGTGTTTAAGCACAAAGTTGGCCTCAGCCCAAAGCAGTATCGTGAACAAGTCATGTAATGTTTCTTCAAAATCACAAGGCTGTAAGGTGGGGCTTAAAGAAATAAACCTTACCGATTTAGGCAAGGTTTGTTGTGGTGACACATTGTAAATCGAAAACGTTTAAATGGTTTTGGTTTGTAGCTGAGTTTCTTTTTCGTTGCCAGAATTAGAAAGACCAATATCTTTGAGCTTTTTCCCTGACATTAAATTGGATTCTATCGATTCAAGCGATACGCCCTTCGTCTCTGGCACGAATAAGATGGTGACAAGAATGAAGGCAATATTAAATAACGCATACACCCAGAAAGTGTTGGCGGTGCCAATTCCGTTGATAAGGGATAAAAATGTAGCCCCCAACACCATATTCGATACCCAGTTCATTGTGGTGGAGCAAGCAATCCCAAAGTCTCTTCCTTTTAGTGGTTGAATCTCTGAACATAGAATCCAAACCATAGGAGCGGCGCTCATTGCGTAACCACAAATACATACGATTGAAGTAATGACAGCAAGATATGAGAAATAAACCGGAACATCGCCAGAGAGAATTGAGTTGAGTAATAAGCCTAAGCAGAACATACCGACGCCCATCACCGCAAAGCCAATTTTAAGTGCCGGTTTTCTGCCCAATGTATCAGCCATCTGGATCGCGATAAATGTAGCAAATACAAATGCTAAACCCACGAATACTGTGCTAAACATTTGCCCTATATGTGAGGTAAAACCGGCCATTTGAAAGATTTTTGGCGAGTAGTACATCAAAATATTCATGCCTGTAAACTGCTGCATAAACTGAAGGACAAGTCCAAGACTGACGCTGCGTCTGAAGTTTTTGTTTGCTTTAAACAGTGCATACCCTGACTGCTTAAGTTTCAAACTTGCCATTATTTCTTGAAATTCTTTATTCGCTTCTCGCTCGTCACTACGCAAAGATAACAGCACTTCTCTTGCTTCATCAGTACGTCCTCTAGACGCTAACCACCTTGGTGATTTCGGCATAAAGTATACAAATAGAACAAGGAAGAATGTCGGTACCAACAACACGATAAACATCATGCGCCAGTTTCCTGTTTGTGCAAACCAAGTATCGGACAGAAATGCCATCAAAATACCAACGGTTACCATCAACTGATAGGTAGCAATGCGTTTGCCCCGTACGTGCTTCTCTGACATTTCAGATAAATAGAGAGGGGCTGCAAAGGAGGCAACACCAATAGCAAAGCCTTGCACAACACGAAAGAACAGCATCACGTCGATATTATTCGCAATGGCACACCCAATAGTACCAACGGCAAAAATCACCCCACCCCAAAACAAACCGCGTTTGCGCCCTAGCAAAGAGGATAGCCCATTATTAGAGATGGAACCCAGCGTTGCGCCAAGCATCATTGTGCTGACGAACCATTCTTGCTGATGGATTGTAATTGACCATTCTTGAGTTATAAAAGGTAGCGCTCCCGATATCAGACCAATATCAAGGCCAAATAGTAAGCCTGCCAGTGACGCCGCAATTGCGACTAATTTATTATAATTAAACATGAAAACTCACCCTCGTTTTTGGATGAGATTATCTTATGTGCATCTTTTAACTTGTCCCACTGACCCTTTCACACCCTAGAGAGCTTAGCTTTTTCACACTCTATTTATAGCAAATTTATCCATACAATAAGTGACGTATTAGCATGGAACATTACCGACATCAGTTTTCGGTGGCTTGTTGCGAAAAGTGATTTTGGTTGGGTGGACGACACTTGTTGCCAAGTGCCACCTCCCTAAGAACTCACAGCGTGCAACTTTCACTGCACTAGGCTCAAGCCTTCACGAAGGCATCGTATGATACCCAGCAACCTATAATGCAGTCTGGACAGGTTTTTTCCAAGAGTTGCGAGCTAGCCTTTGACTTTCTCTTCGCCAAGTAATCTTGGTATTGAGGGTCAAAAGGCGTTGCAGCGCTAGCTCGCGAACAACCTCTTCTTGGAAAGAAAGGACAAAAGTTTGCTCTTTACCCTCTCATCAAAACGCGCATGTAGTGACTGATGACGAGTATAAAGTATATAGCAGGCTGCTTTAAGCTGCGCTTTATCGAAATTTCCATGAATGCGGTAAATCATTGGTGTGTTATATGCACTACTTTCCGGTGCCAGTGACCTCAACAAAACTAATTTCGAACAAATCATAGGTGTTTCGTGTCAACTAAGAGACAAATCATTAATGTGTGCCTGCAAGTCTCCTGTAAATGAATGCAGGTACGCATTGGTGCTAATCAAGCTAGATTGGCCAAGCAAATCACGGATTTTCTCTACTGTTGCACCGTTCTGAACAAGCAGTAGAGCAAAAAACTTACGCCAAGAGTGTGTGCCTAACGTATAGCTAAGCCGCATGTCATTTTTGACTTGTTGGTGATGCCAATCTGCAGAAACGACAGACATTGGTCGTTCAATATACGTCCCATCTTCTAGCTTTTTTCGGCTTCTAGGATTGGAGAACAGAAACCCTCCCCCAGTTGAAAATAAACGTGTCTCTTCGACAATATTTTTGATTTCTTTGTTGGTATAAATGGTCACAGAGCTCTTGCGATAGGCTTCAGAATCACTCATTGGGTTCTCTTTTCTTCCTACTCGCATGCGAAACGTTTTTTGCTGACAAAGTGTGAAAAATGGCTTGAAGTTGTCGTGTTCATCGTAGAAATCATCGTAAGTTAACCAAGATGCATCGCTATAACGAAGGCCAGTTAATGCAGACATTTGGCAGCAAAGTGCCAGTGTTGGACTACGCTCATAAAGCCTGTCCAAGATAAGATTGGCTTCCTTCTTATCTTTTGGCGGCATCGATGGCTCTTTGCGTTTTTTAGTTTTGCCGGTGGCTTTATTGGGTTTATAAAGCGAGGCATCAATACGCTGATTTATACGCGACATTGTCACTCCTTATTCGAAAAGGTACAGATAAACACTACCTCGAGTTTTTGAACTACAAACTACTTTATTCTTCAAGCTGAACAGTGCAACGGCCAAAGCCTTCAATATTCAGATCCAACCCTCCAACTTTCAGATCATTGGTAGCACCGAGTAAGACTCTTGCTAACCCATCCAAAATCTGTTTGGGCTCTAAGTTTTACTCCAAACATTTTCCAGCGATGAGACACGAAAGTTCTTGAACGTATTCTTCAGAGATCCTGTTGTCCATTGTTAACTACCTTTCGTCAAATTTACTTTTAATGAGAATAACTCTCATTTTTTACACTGCACACTCAGAATGTTCAACTCGAACACTCAGAAAAACTCTAATCGCCCGTTTAGCGTTGCGCAGGTAACTAATAGTATTTACAAGCAAAAACACAATAAAACAGTAACTTACGATATTGTAGACTATCATTAGCGCTATGTGCAAATCTTAAAAAAGAAGAAGTTTTTAAGATACGGAGTCAATTATTTATTTTTGGCTGATATTGCCTATCACATTTTCCACAATGTAATCAGTTACATTGTCACTTCAAAGCAACGTTTAAGCCTGCGCTTGTGCTCTTTATCAAAGTGACGTTGCGCTTCTTCTTGAGTAACGAAAGCGACGAAGCGAGATTGGCCAAGACGGCCATAAAATTTCAGCACAATCCAATCGAATTGTTCGCGCTCTAAGGATAAGCAGTAATATCGCGTTAACTTCTCATAAAAGAGTTTCAATATAAGTTCTCTGGTTTCCAAGCAATATAAATATAGTGCCCTAAACAAAACCATTGTTTTAAATTTTACTAAATTTAATGTTTTGGGATTTTAGGTATATTTTTTAGAACCGCAAAGTTCTGATAATACTCTGTTTAACTTGCTTGCTATGTACCTAGTATCAACAATGTCAAGACTATGCGCGCTCCAGTTTTCTTATACTTTCGATATGGCCAAACCTTTCTTGGGCTAATATAGTTACTTTAAACTTGCACTTATTATTATTTTGAGTTTAATCTGGTACTCTCCCTTTTCCACTCTTACAAAAATTGTTCTGCACACCTTTTTTCATAAAACCTTTCGTCATCAATCGTTGACATGTTGTCATTACTTGTATATGGCCAATCTAAATTGGAAAGCCGTTACATCAATTTTCATGCTTTCTCCTGTCTATTGAGGTGCTTTTAACAAATAGTCACCTCAATGGTAACATTAAATTGATTTTATTATGAATGTAGTCTTTACTCACCCTAATATTAAAAGTAAATCACTAAGGCTATAAAAACCACAAAAAGAAGATAGTCAATTTAATAGATGACTAATTCTAAACTTTAATATAAAGGTTTAACAACTTGATTAAATCATACGCCCAAGTAATACTTAGGACGCTTTCACTAAGTTTTCCCTTAATAGTATCTAGATTCTTATCGGTGTTCGGTACTTTTTTTGGAGTTATGCTTCTGTCTCAGCAGAGTGAACAGCTTTTAGCTGCAGCTGCGTTAATGCTACCGGTTCGTTTAAGTGGAGTTGTGACTGGAATGGCAATGATGTATGCGTTTGGTGCTTTGCTGAGCCAATCATTTGGTGAAAAAAATTACAATGCCGCCCGCGATATATTCCAACAAGGAATCATACTTGCTTTACTATTAGCAATTATCCTCATAATAATATTCCTTAATATAAATAATATTTTTAGTTTATTATCTCAACCTGAATCTTTATATAATGATATAAATGATTTTTTTAAAATTTATGCCATCTGTACTCCCATATTAATGCTTTCACTAGTATTGCAACAATTTTTTCTATCTCTAGAAAAAAAACAACCCATACTTTATATAAACATAATTGGTTCCTTACTATTTTTATCAACCTCTTTCACGCTAATTTCTGGAACGTTCGGCTTTAAGTCTTTTGGTATGTCTGGGCTTGCTTTGGCGTATTTAATCCAGTACCTTGTTGTTTTCAGTCTTTATGCTGTCTTATTTTTCAATATTAAAGAAAACAATTATTCAATAAAATCATGGATTCCTATAAAATTTAATAAAAGTATTTTTAAAAAAATATTAATGGTTGGGTTTCCAATATCTTTTCAATCTGTTAGTAACCAGGTATATTTGTTTATAACCATGATAATGATTGGTTGGTTAGGTGTCCAGGAATTAGCAATACAACAAGTTATTTATCAATATTTTTCCCTATTCATAGTGCCAGTTTACGCTTTGTCTGAAGCTAGCACAATACTCATCAGCAAATCAAACACTAAAAAAAACTATAAGAATGTACACCAGTACTCAATTGCTTGTTTAATGATAGGGCTTATTTATAGTACTTTTGTACTATTGGTATTTTTATTAATTCCCAATCATTTAATGGAAATTTACCATAACAAAAATTATTATATTTCTTCTGAAGTTTTACAACTAGCAACAGCACTTTTTATTCTATTTGGTATACGTGTTATTATAGATACGATAAATCAAATAAATACAGGGAATTTGAGAGGGCTACTTGATACAAAGTTTTCAATGCAGCTTACCGTTTTTACTACTTGGATAATTGGTATCCCTTTGAGTTATATTTTTACTTTTGAGCTAGACCTTGGATTAATAGGGTTTGCATATGGCGTGCTAATATCTCGGGTAATATATATGTTCATAAGTAGCTATCGGTGGGTAAGAGTATATTACTATATTAAATTTTTTAGATTTACCCAGACATGATCAGGGTAACTCTGTTATCATTATCCTGCCACGTTCTAACAGGTAGAGAAAATAACAGGAATCATTACTTGCTACTTAATTTTTTTTCATTATCTTCTATACTGCTTACTAATGCCAATTCTCTCTTTTTAAAAAAATATTCAAGTTTTTCTAAAGGCATCGGTCTAGAAAAATAATAGCCTTGTGCCAAGTCACATTTCATTGATCTTAAAAAGCTTGATTGATCTAATGTTTCAACACCTTCAGCTATTACTTGCATGTTCATTTTTTTAGCTATTGAAATAATAGCTGAACACAAAACTTTATTAGTGAGGCGATCACCCTCACCCGAGACAAAACTTTTATCGATCTTAAGTCCATCCACAGATATTTTTTGGAGATAGTTCAAAGAAGCAAATCCAGTACCGAAATCATCTAACCAAACTTTTATACCTTTTCTCCTAAACTGACGCAGTGACTTTTCTGCAAAAAACCAGTTGTCGATAACAGATGTTTCGGTGACTTCAACTTCTAATCTCGTGGGAGATACACCATTTTCTTCCATCCTATTAACTACATATTTTACCAAATGACTGTCGAGAAGCTGCCGAGCTGACACATTAACTGACACACTTAAATCATCTGGAATTCTACCAGAAGAAATATCTTCAATAACCTGCTTTATAACCCATTTACCTAGCCCATTAATCAAACCTGATGACTCAGCTATTGGGATAAAGATATCTGGCGAAATATATCCTTTAACTGGGTGATTCCACCTTATAAGAGCTTCTAAACCACTGACAAAGAAAGTTTTCAAATTTATTTTTGGCTGATAGAAAACTTCGTATTCGTCAAAGTCTATCATAGATTTTGTCAAATCACTTTTTAATTCTTGAGCTATTTGTATTTTGTTTTTTAATTTAAGATCATAATGAGTTACATTATTTTTTCCCAAATTTTTCGACTCATACATTGCCAAATCTGCTTGCTTAATCATTTCATCCAAACACTCTATAGTATTTTTATATTGAGAAATACCTATACTTGCCTCAACAGAAACATTTTCAAAAACACTCTTTATGTGTACTGGATTAGTAATGACATCTATAATTTGGAAAGCTATATCATTTAATTTTTCTTTAGAATAGTCACCATTAATATAAATTAAAAACTCATCTCCACCCACTCTAGCAAATATACTTTCGTATGAATTTTCATCTAAGTACATTGATATCCTACGAGAAACTTCAATAAGAAGTTCATCGCCTGCATTATGTCCAAAATTATCATTAATAGCCTTAAAAGAGTTAAGGTCTATAAAAAAAATTGAGAATGAATCATCTGAAAAATTCTTATTTTGAATTATTTTCTCAATTTCCTCCATGAAATAAAGCCTATTAGGAATACGTGTCAAAGCATCATTATACGCTAAGTTTTTTATTTTTTTTGTACGTTCACATATAATTTCGTCCATATGATTTATAGATCTAGCAAGTAAGTTTAACTCGTCATTGGATTTTATATTATTGTAAAGCCCATAGTTTCCGATTTTTATTTGGTTTGATTGTTCCACAAGTTCATAGATAGGTTTTGAGAACCTTCGTCCTAGATGCAAGGATAGTATCATACCAATGAAAAATACAACAACAAAGATATATGCACTTATATTGTAATAACTTTTTTCATTATCATCATTAATTTTTGTAATTATATTTCTATGTTTTACAATACTATTTAATGTACTGTTTAAAGAATAATCGATTAAAACACCACCTAAAATAGAACCATTAATTTCTAAAGGCAATGTTAAAGATAAGGAATTGGTTTTTTTTTCATGATATATTGTGTTATTTTTTAATTTTTTTACTTGGTCATTATTAATTGATATAATACTGGAATATTTTTGTTCTGGATTAGTTGAATAAAAAACCTTACCATTCAAATCAAATACAACTATTCTTTCAATGTTATCATCAACAGTAATAGATTCAACAATATGCTCTATACTATCTATATCATGAAAATATATGGGTTCAACGAGAGATTCTGATATATATTTTAATATGGTGGTTGAGGTTTTAACTGCTTGTTTATAATAGTTATCCTCAATGTTGTTAGTTGTTTCTAATAATAGTTTTTTGGTATATTCTCTATGAAGAATATTTTGAGTAGAAAATACCAAAATCAAAATAAAAGTTATAAATGAAAAGCTTACAGCCAATATCTTATTTTTTATTTTCATGGCTATTTTCCACTAGTGATTTTAAGTTGTTTAATTGAGAGCCAATATCCCTTATCTTTTCAATTTCAACTCTAGAGATCTCATCAAACTTAGAAGTGTTTTTTAACGATATGAGAGCTTTTTGCCCGCCTTCAGAATAGTTTGCATTATATAAAATTTTTCTAATTCTTGATTTTGTTAGTGGATCTATGTTTGATCGTATTAAAGCCACAGATCGAGGTACTGGGGCAGATTCAAAGAAAATATTTAGGTCTGATTTTACAACCTCAGGCACTTCATCTTCCCAATCAACATTACTAAATGCAGCAGCAGCTACTATTTTATTATGTACCAGATACATCATATTAGATTCGTCTCCATATCTTGATAGTTCATTCGAGAAAAAATAATAAACTGTATCTTTGTCAGATGCATGTCTGACAGTTGCATTGATGGGCGATTTGATTTTTTTTAATTTATAACCTTTAGATAACAATTCTATCGATGGTATCAAAAAAGCACTTGTTGAATTTTTATCCTCAAAGACTATGATCTTACCAGCTAAGTCATCAAAACTATTAATTAAATAATTTTTATGTGAAAAAAAAACTGTATGATATTCAGAAATTCCACCTTTCCATTGGCGAGCAATAATATCTACATTCCCACTTTCTAGTAACAAATATGCGGGGAAAATAGTATCCAAGACCAAATCGACTTGATTTTTTTGAATGAAAGATATCATTTCCTCAGCGGTTTGGGTCACAACCACTTTACCAACTTTGGTATTCTCATTAGTTAAATTAAGAGCGATATAATCTGCTAATGGTTTGGTTCTAATTATGGCTTTCTTTGGCTTAGTACTGATAACTCCAATCACGAACTCATTTTTTATACTTTCTGATGCATATATGGGGGTGACCAAGGAACCTAAAAAATAGATAACAAGGAAAATATACTTGAAATATGTATTAATATACCTTGGCATTTTATGTCCTTATCTGGTAGCTTTAAGTCCGTTCGGTATTTTTAGACTTCCTCGAGACTAAAATCAATTCCCTAGAAGCAAACTTTTTATCTTTACCTCCTATAGTATATAGGTGCTCCTTTAAAATAATTAACAAAATTAAAAAAAAATTGGTTTCCGTAACTTTGTCTAAAAAAAACATCAATAAAATGAAAAAGTTGAGATTATTGCGGTTTATTTACGTATTATGGGAATGGGCGATCTCTCACAAAAAAAAAGTATTATGTATTACTTTATTATGAGAATTTATTAATTATGCTATTGAAGATAAATTCAGTTTTATTGTAGACATTTACAGCTTCATGACAAATAACGGCTTCGTTGCAAAGCTTTTCTATTGAGCCAAACTTAATCGGAACCACTAGTTTTGGTTACCAGGCTAAGTGAGTACGATCACTAATGAGAGGTACCATGACAAATAACAAGAAACGAATTACCCATTCCCTCCCCTGATTAGAGCAGAAGAGCTGGAACTGGTAGAGGAAGTGGAAGTCGCTGTAGTAGATAGACAATTCTCTTTATATAAACCTTAATTAAGCCTCAAAGTAAAACGCTAATCCCGGTCAAAGAGAACAAGAATTGACAGTAAAGAAGTAAGTTTAAAAGGCAATTGGCTGAGCTGGCAGAATAGCTTGATACAGTAATAAAGGCTCCTATTTCGCTAATAATCTAAAGTAAATTGCTACGAATTTTTGCTCGAACATCTGGTTTACTAAGTGCTTTCCGTATGGTGAAGTGGGTTTTATTCCTGGGTGAATGATTGCAGGAAACATTACCAACAGCTTGATGCTATTCTCAAACAGTCTTTTGACAATAGCAAAGGTCAAGATAGCTCAAGGCTTTAGCGAAGAAGTGCCGAAGATATAACGTATACTGCCACAAGCAAGGCTAGGGTTGTACTTGGCAGTCATAATTGACCTAACTCACGACAAGTCATTGTAGGTCTATAGATACGAGTATGACGGCCATGACTATTTCTCAAACATTGAATTATGAATAGCATACATTATCACAGACAAAACTATATCTCTTATCGTATCAGTACTTTGAATATTTTTTATCAATAAAAATTTCAACTTGTTTATTCCTTAACACATTGGTAAATAAAACATTTTATTAAAATTTTCATAGTGACTTTTAATTAATTTTTGCTAAATTGGGGTAAATAGTAAAGATTAATAGTGCAAGATAAACACTCTACATATTATATAATGATAATTTTGTTGATTTAGATCAATCAAAAAAATAACATAAAGTTTACATTTTAAGTAAATTAAAAACATCACGGATGGATGTAATGTCATTAATAAAAAAATATTACGCTTTCATATTTATATTTACTTTAGGATGTATTTTTTGGCAACTTGAACCACCAAGTGACTTAAAAATAACAGCCTATCAAACAAGTATTATATTTATAGGAACAATTTTAGCGATAATCTTTAATGTACTTCCAACAGGAGCTACAGCATTACTTGGGTTAACAATTTTTGTAGTATTAGACCCATTAAACACAGGCAACTCTAAAAGCTCTATGCTGGCCGGATTAAAAGATTTTGACAACGCACTTATTTGGTTAATTGTTATAGCTTTCACAATGGCTCGTGCTTTTCAAAAAACAGGATTAGGACGAAGAATAGCACTAATCTTGTTAAAAAACTTTGGCCAATCCTCTTTAAGAGTCGCGTACTGTTTGGGAATCGCGGACTTTCTTATCGCTCCAGCAACCCCGAGTAATACTGCAAGAGCAGCTATTACATCTCCAATTGCTAATGCACTAGCTAATGCTATTAACCCTGACGATAAAACTTTAGGTAGATATCTTATATCTAATTGTTCTGCAATGAATGATTCTTCGGCTGTAGGTTTTTCTACTGGATTTGCAGGTAATATAGCTTTGGTCGGTATAGCTACAACTGTGCTCGGTATTTCTTTAAATTTTGGTTTGTGGGCCTTGTATCTGTTAGTTCCAGCTTTAGTTTTGCTTATTACAATGCCTTACATTTTATATAAAGTAATTGATCCAACAACTAAAAAAACACCTCAAGCACCTATATATGCATTGCAAGAACTAAATAAGATGGGAAAAACAACAGCGAATGAAATTAGCCTGTTACTCATTTTTATTTTACTTGTATTAATGTGGGTTTTTGGTAGCTACCTCGGCATTTACACGACCGTTGCAGCATTTATTGGATTAAGTGCTTTGTTAATAATGAATGTTTTAACCTGGGAGGACATTAAGTCAGAAAAAGGAGCCTGGGATACCTTAATTTGGTTTTCGATTCTTATGGGTATGGCCAACCATCTAAAAGAAACCGGTTTTTCAAATTGGGTTGGTAAGTCTGTATCTGATTTCCTTGAAATTTATATGTTTGACTCAAGTCCCTATATATTTTTGATTGCTATGATGACGTTTTATCTATTTACAGCATATTGTTTTGCGTCTGGCACTGCAAAAGTTATGGCTCTTAGTCCTGTAATTTTAACTGCCTTAGTATCATTAGGTGTAGACCCACTGATAGCAGTTTTATCTGTGGCAGGAATTACTAATGTAGGTTGTAACTTGTCCACTTATAGCCATGCTCGCAATCCTCTTTTACTAGGATACGGATACCACACTAATGGAGAGTGGATGAAGATTGGTTTAATCATAGCTTTATCTGGTTCAGTTATTTTTATGTTCACTGGCTTGGCTTGGTGGTCAATTTTAGGGGTGACTTAAACTAACATCTGATTGTTTTCGTAATTGATGTTAAAGACTTTGATAACTATTCTCACAGCCTTTACGGACAATAGAAACGTTCAATCTGACAGTTTTTTACGTTGATTAGTCCAATGCTGGTCATTGTGATTATCGATAAAAAGAACTTTATCAATAGTAGGCTATGATTTTGTTCCAACATATACAAAAATTTATCAGTTTCCCAAAAGCATTGGAGAGCAACTTTGAAAACCATAACGACAGATATTGCAATCGTAG
>NZ_JBLNLI010000026.1:0-27695 GCF_059777565.1 Vibrio sp. A37
TTAGTTCGTCTAATTTTACCTCTAACGAAGTCTCTAGTTAAATCATACCGTTACAGCGATTTAAAACTTAATAGATATAGATATAGATATAGATATAGATATAGATATAGATATAGATATAGATATTATCGAAATTCGGGGGTAGATATGTTAACTGAAGAATACTAGGCTTAAGCTCCAGATACCTCACATACAGAAAATAAATAAGCAACCATACTGTAGTAATATTACTTAAATAGATCATTCTATTTAAGGTATTTCAACGTATGATTGCCTCGATTTCAATATATGCCTTCTTTATTTCAAGGTATAATTGTTTTTACAACAATTTCCCGAAGAATTGACGTTTTACTCTTTACCGAAAACGTTGTTTTCTTGTTCTTGAACGCGGATAAATGTAGTCCTTTTTGTTAGCTCGCGAAGCTCCGCCGCGCCTACATATGTGCAGGTTGAACGCACGCCGCCAAGGATGTCTTGGATGGTCTCTTCGACTGGTCCGCGGTATGGCAATAGTACGGTTTTTCCTTCAGCTGCACGGTAGCCAGCAACACCACCAGAATGTTTGTTCATCGCGGACTGTGAAGACATGCCGTAGAACTTCATAAAGGTTTTGCCATCTTTTTCAACCAGCTCACCACCTGATTCTTCATGGGCTGCTAACATGCCGCCAAGCATCACGAAGTCTGCACCGCCGCCAAACGCTTTAGCAACATCTCCTGCGCATGAACAGCCACCATCACCAATAATGCGACCACCTAGTCCGTGGGCAGCATCTGCACATTCAATAATGGCTGAAAGCTGAGGATAACCAACACCCGTTTTTACTCGTGTTGTACATACCGAGCCTGGTCCAATGCCGACTTTTACGATGTCGGCACCAGCAAGGATTAACTCTTCCACCATATCTCCAGTGACGACATTGCCAGCAGAAATTACTTTATCTGGGAACGCATTACGCACTTTTTGTACATATTCGACCAAGTGCTCTGAATAGCCATTCGCGATGTCGATACAGATAAATATCAAATCATCGCTCAGGGCCATGACATCTTTAGTTTTTTGGAAGTCAACTTCCGATGTGCCAGTTGAAACCATCGCGTTGTTTAGCGTCGTTTGGTTGGCACCTTTTACGAACTCAGCCCACTCTTCGACAGTGTAGTGTTTGTGTACTGCTGTCATAACTCCATGTTCTGCCAGAGCTTTTGCCATCGCAAAACTACCTACAGAATCCATATTTGCAGCGATAACAGGCACGCCAGACCATTGACGGCCACTGTGCTTGAAGGTAAACTCGCGGGTTAAATTTACTTGAGAGCGGCTTTTTAACGTTGAACGTTTCGGGCGAAACAGGACATCTTTAAAACCGAGCTTAAGTTCTTGTTCGATACGCATTGTGCATTTCCTTGATTATCTACTATCAGTGCCTTGCAATTTCGATTTGTCGCGTTGGCAGACGCAATTATCGAATTTCGGACACAAAAAAACCGGAGCGTTGGCAGACGCTCCGGTTTTCAACATTATAGGCTGTGATTTAATTGATGCAAGACTCTATTTTGTCATTTTTATATGTTACCCTGCCGAAGATCTCATATCCAAAAGCCTAGTCTTAGATCTTCCATTTCTACGCGAACTACCCTAATTAATTGTAGTCGATCTTCAACAAGCTCATTTATCGATTAAGTAACTGCCGAACCTCAGGAATTAAATCTCCCGCTAACATGCCGCGCTGACCGTTTTCTTCGGCTACCAAATCAGCAGCCATACTGTGGCAATATACGCCTAATTTCGTTGCATCAATCAAACTCATGCCCTGCGCTATAAGACCAGCAATCACCCCAGACAGCACGTCTCCCATTCCTCCAGAGGCCATACCAGCATTGCCTTTGGGGCAAACATATGTTTGTTGGTTGTCACCATCGTAAACCAATGTTCCCGGACCTTTGAGCACGATTACACCACCATATTTTTGGTATAAATTTTCTACCGATTTGTATCGATCGGCTTCAACTTCGGCAATAGTGATTCCGAGTAATCTAGCTGCTTCTCCAGAATGTGGAGTAAGGACTCGCATGTCATCTTTATTAGGGCGATTAGCAAGCAAATTTAAAGCGTCTGCATCAAATATCTTTGGCTTTTCAATTTCTAGAACGTCAAAGTAGGCTTCCATTGACCAATCGTTAGTACCTAGCCCAGGTCCAATTAACAATACGTTAGACCACGCTATTCGCTGATTTAAAAATGTGGTGTCTCCACACCATTTACGCGTCATCACTTCAGGACAATAGGTTTGTAACGGCAGCACACTATCAGGATGCGCCAATGTAGACACCAAACCCGCGCCTACGCGAGCTGCCGCAGTAGATGCTAATAATATTGCTCCGGCCATTCCTTCGTTGCCGCCAATACACGCGAGCTTGCCGTTGCAGCCTTTATGTGCGGTTGGAGAGCGATATGGTAAAGGTTTAAATACGTCACACTCACTCATCTGAAAAATGGACGATGGTGTGCCTTCCGCGAACGCTTTTTCTACCCCCAAGCCAGCTAAACTCAATTCCCCCACGTACGCTCTAGCTTGTCCGGTAACAAGCCCCATTTTGCAACCAATGAAAGTCACTGTCTGCGAGGCTTTCACGCAGCTTCCAAGCACACTGCCAGTATTGGCGCATAAGCCTGAAGGAATATCGACAGAATACACGGGTAGATGAGTTTGATTAACAAGCTCAATGACATCACTAATGTGAGAGCGCACTGTTCCTGATAGCCCAGTACCCAGTAGAGCATCTACAATGATCTCATTATCGAAAATAGGCGATGAAGATAGTTGTGTGCAGCGACGACCGGCGGTCAACAGCTGCTCAGTAGTTTGAATGGTACCACCGGCATGCTGCCAAGCTTGCATAGCGGTTTTTGCGTCTCCTTTCAGCTTGTTACTATCCCCACAATGATACAGGGATACTTTAATTCCATGTTCTTTAGCTAATCGAGCAATAACGTAGCCATCACCTCCGTTATTACCACCGCCACATAACACCGTCATAGAATGCAACGAGCTGTGGTTCTCTGTAATCTTTTCAAAGACGGCTGCTCCGGCTCTTTCCATCAAGGTATACATGGATATTTTGGCTTGTTTTGCCGCAGACACTTCACCTTGTTTGACTTGCTCAGCACTGTATAAGCGGAGAGAAAAATCGACGTCCATAGCTGTTCACTAACTGATTGAATTTGAAAACATCATATACCCATATTACCGACAGAAACCAGATCTAGCCGACGACAACTCTTCGGCAACAAAAAGTTAAGCCGTGTTGGAAACCAACGCCTCTGCAGTCGCATCTTGTATAGAGAGAAACATAGATTTAATCTGTCCAGTTGGTGTTCTCATCGGATTCAAGGTGATGTTTTGATACATAAACGCTGCTTGCTGAGTGACAGGCCGAACATTTCTGCATTTGAAAAGATACGGTCTTTGTTGCCAAGTAATAAAACTACGGCAGCCCAAGTCGTACACAGGTTTGGTTTTCAGCTTAAACCATTCAATCGGGATTTCTGGGAACAACTCAAATATCGTTTTTCCAATAGCATCATGGGATTGAACACCACTATGGTGTGTCATAAAACCATTCCAAACTTGAACTTCATGTTCTCGATTCAATACGATTAGCCCCATGTCGACGCTTTGCACCATATCGACCATCCAGTGGAACTGCTCAAACTCAGCAGGAAGATCTAACATTAGAAGTCCTCCATCAAATATTCTAATTTATGATTTAATAGCGGCAGAGACTCATCAACAAACATAAACAACAAATCACAACGAATTGAGGTTTTATCGATGGTATAACTCACCTCGAACGTCATCGTTTTTTTGAATGAACCTGTGGTGGAGTTGATAACCGAATCAATGGAAATGTGCTGACCAAGCAAAACTGGCGAGCTTTGAAAGAAACGAACTTCCGCTTGCTCTCCGAGACCATTCAAAAATGAACCCACCAGAATATTAGACACATCCATCAGAAGCTCTAACTCTTCGAGCTCTTCGCTATCGGCCGGTACTTTCATTAAGCGTTTAAGATCTGTCACACTAGAGTCGCTAAGCAGTACAAGTGCTTCACCAGCAATACCTTCACCACTGAATCCTTGGCACACACCAGAGACTTGATCGTTATCGGCAAGATCGCGCAGCGCCATATGCAGTTCACTCACCTCAAATATATTTACGTTGGGTAGCGGAAGGTGAACAAACACATCGAAATGTCGTGCTAAAGCGTCTGCTGCACGCCCAATGGCAACGTTCGCTACCTCTTTGTAAATATCAAGGCGCCTTAATGTTGGTAGATTGATAGGAGCAGCAACCACTGGCTGCGGGACACTTGCCGGTTCTATCAACTCTTTCAATACGTCTTTGAGAATGTCTTTGTTGATGGGTTTTTGAATAAACGCTTTCGCACCCAACTCCATTACCCGCTCTTTTGCTTTGGGCTGTATATCACCAGAAACGACAACAACGGGCGTATGCTCGCCTCGAGCTTGCATTTCTTCTAGTGTGCCAAATCCATCCAATTCTGGCATAGTCAAATCAAGAAACATGAGTTTGAAATCGTTTTGTTCTAACTGCTCTAATGCCTCTACTCCATGCACAGCAAAGGTAATGTCAGCACTCATAGAATCGGGGAGAGAACGGGCCATCTGTTTTCTGGCAAGTGCAGAATCGTCACAGATGAGAACCGGGTAAGCCATGCATCCACCTATTATTATTTATCATTCCATTAATTAGAGTGTAACAGATAGGCAAGAACCCGCTCTTTGAATAACAAAAATAATTTTAAAACTTTAATTTGTGTCCAAACAACAACAAGATACAGGATCCAAATTGCTGACGAATAGCTGCTAGGAAGGCCAGACAGATAACAACACTATTCGCATGATAGCAGCACCAATAACAAGAAATATCCCAGAACGATACCACTTAAACTCTGACACTGTCATCGGTACTCGTTTAAAAAATACTGTAACCACGCCTTTCCAATCTTGGCTTCTTTTACCGTATTGAAACAAGCTTGTTAATATAAACACGATACCAAGAATAAGTAAGCTTTTTTCTACTAGATATAACCCAACTTCCATTTAAATAATCCATTTCAGCTTCCGGAAATAACTACCCCCAACCTTAACTCAATATAAAAAAAAGCCCATCTAGATAGAATCCAAATGGGCTTGTTATCTCTTTTATTTTTTCAAAATTAAGAACGCTGGCTCATTCTAACTAGTGATTTCCCTAGCAATAAATCCAGCTCTTGTTGACTCATTTCACCAAATTGAGATTGAACAGATTTATATAATCGATCTACACCTTTCTCTGCAAAGTCATGTACTGGCCCTGTAGATACAATATGGTGAAATAATAACTTAAGTAACGCGACAAATTCGTTGTTATTGAGTGCCGATATCCAACTCGAAACAAAATCCTGCAAGGAATGTTCAAAATCTAAATGTTGAACAAACATCTTAAATATTCGCCCGTCTAGCGCTGAGGTAAAATCAGTCTTCTTGGGGAAATGGTGGCTAATACCTGTCCGAGAAACACCGGTTTGTTGGCTTAGTGTTGTATAGGACATATTGTCGTAGCCCAATCTGATAAGTTGGTCCACAACCGCATCCGTGATCTTCCGAATTGTAATTTCGGTATCTTCTTTACTACGTTTTGGCATGGTACTGGCTCTTCTTTACTTTCTGCATCTATTTAAAAAGATGATGTTGGTTTAGTAACATCTATTCCAAAGTCGTTCATATTAATTACTTGACGTCGAGAGTAGTCATTACGGTTTTCGTACAATGTACACCCAGTAATGACTCTTAATCAGGGGGTAAATCTCTGCTTTCATTTTTAAAACTTATTAAATAACTTAAGTCGATAAGTAGAGGTCACCCATCTGATTAATTATGACAATAATATTTATATTATGTGACAAATGTCTGAGTTCAATTTACCATCAATAACGTGAAAAAATAGTAAAACCGCTATTTAGCTGTTTCAGTAATATCTATTTCTACGACTATAAGCAACTCGTTGTTTTAACGCATATTAACAACCTTACCTTGAGTGTGGATAAAAAGGCCATACCAAGGTAAAATAGAGGCTAATTATTTAGAGGTAATATTTATGACTATTAACAAAAATGATAACAATGTGTGTGAAGCTTGTGGTTGTGCTGGAGAAATCGGTTTCGTAATTAAAGAGGGAGATGAGGTGTCAGAAGTACAAATTCGCGCAGAAAACAAGCAACAGCTCGAGATTGAACTTAATAAATATGTCACATTATCGAAACAAACATGTGATATAGCTCAGTATGATGTCACCTATTCTGAAGATGAGCTGAGTCTAGTCGCCCGTTTTCAATTTGAAGTCAGCGCAGAAAAAATCATTTTTGAGATGAAAGCTCGCTCGCTTCGTTAGTTCTCTTTACCCAAGTAGCTGTATTTGACTGCTTGGGCTCCTCGCAATAATTTCATATCACTTGCATTGGTCTATTCTCTTACTTTGGGTGAGTAAAGTTGGCTAGTTATTCTGCATCTTGAGCTCTATCGAGTATAATTATTAGCGAATTTGCTTTTTCAACACGTAATGGATTATGTATAAGCATTTAAGTCTGATTATTTTATTGTTGTTTACAACATTTGCTAACTCTCAAGGCATAGATAAGTATCAACTCATCAATTACTTAGATAATTACGGCAACCTAGATTTAAGAGACAAACCCTTCGACTCCCTACCAAATGGCCTTGTAGTAAAGGGGAACCTTAATATCTCCGAAACTCCAATCACCAAATTACCTGCAGATATTGATATTCAAGGGAGTTTAAATGCTTCAAATAGCGAACTGCGCTCTGTTCCTGCTGGAGTAAAAATTAGGGGTTATGCCAACCTGCTTGGTACGCAAGTTAAAAGCTGGTCTAGAGCCGTTCGCGTTGGTGGTTTTATCAACTTTACCGATACACCATTAGAAAAGCTCCCTGCCCGCATGAGAGTTCAAGGAGATCTGAGCGTAATTCGCACGCCTCTGAAGGAGCTGCCTGAAGGTTTGGTGGTTGATGGAAATCTGTATATTGGAGGCTCGGCCGTCACCAAGTTTCCCGATACGATGACAGTCAAAGGGAATATTTTCCTTGGAGGTAACCAAATCACGAAGTGGCCGACTAATCTGACGTTGGGAGGTGCAGTCGCCCGTTAGGGGTATTGCTCTAGCAACAAGCTAAAAAGTAAAGGGCATATAAATACGCCCCTTGAATATCGTTACAATCTGTACTCGATCTAAGGCTGGTTGCGGACCGGGTTAGCGTAGCTATCTAAAAGATACTGCTTCGCACCTTCTGGTAACCCTTTTAATTTCTCTTCCAACTTCGCTTTTACTCCTTCTTTAACTTCTTGCTCTTTCTCTGCCGCTAAATAGTTAATTGGGAATAGCTTGTATTGATCGTGGATCTGACGATCGAGTTCTTCTGCAAGCGCTTCAGGAGTTTCAAAGTCCTGATCTATAACATCACCAAAAGCGACATGCACACGACCTTTGTAACCTACGATACCTTGCACAATACTTTCGATATCTTCAAACTCACTTTTCTCATAGCTACCACTATGCGCTTTTTCATATAGCTCTAGCGCTTTCGCCATATCGCAAGGATCATTCTCATAAGAGATAGCAACCGGCACAATTTTTAGCTGTTTAATGTATTCCGGAAAAGCCATTTTTTGGCGACGTCCTTCTACATGAAACATTTTCATAATTGCTGGGTCAGTAAAGTCGTTACCGTCTTTTGCGCGACCTTCTCGTTGGGCGATCCAAATTGAATTCCCAGTCTCAAGTGAATGCTTGATATAGGAGGACAAAGTACCCAGAGCTTTCATCATTTCTCGGGGGCCTTTTGAGGAACGTTTAACTATAAAGCTCTTGTTTAGCTTCATCAGTTCTGTGGCACAAGGCTTTTTCAGTAAGTTATCACCAATTGCGATGCGTACTGTTTTCATACCCGAAATATGTAAGCCATAGTTCACCAATGCAGGGTCCATAGCGATATCGCGGTGATTGGAAACAAACAAGTAAGCGCTGTCTTTATCCAGCTTTTCTAGACCGCTATATGTCACCCCATCAGTGGTTGAGTCCAGCGTAGCTTCCAAATACTTTTTGACTTCTAACTGGATGGTTTCAACAGAATCTAACTTTGCCCATTTGATTTTTAAATAAATTTTGACAAATGGTGCCATCAATGTTTTAAACCATTTGGAATGATTAGAGAATCGATGTTGCAAAATAGCACTGATAAACTCTTCATCATTGATCAAACGGTCAATGGCGGCTGGGATTTCGTCATCGTTGTAAGGACGAATTTCAATATACGGGTCTGTCTTAGAAGTCATTTTTCACTACATAAAATAAAAAGCTGGCCTATTCTACGCGTAGTTACGTCCGTTCGCAGCAATATTGCTGTAACAGCATAACTAGTCAGACCAGTTATTGTGTTTTTTTAAGTGAGCCTGTTGGAATTTGTTATGCCACAAGCTATCCTTAGCGCCTTAAGGTCTGCTGACCTTTAAGGTTCCATTGTTCACAAAATTCGCGCAGTTTATCAGTGCGCCATTCATGAGAGTCCTATGCACTACGCTATCCAGCATCAAACCCTATCTTTTGAATACTTAGAATCAACAGCACGTAAAAAAGTACTCAAGCACTCACTAATACGTGTTGAAAATGGGTTGGTGCTGCTGCGCTTGGGTAAAAAAGAGTATGCCGTAGAGCCAGGTGAGTATATTTGGGTTCCCTTCGACTGTTTGTGTTCACTCACGTTCTTCCCTCAAACTGTTGTACAGCGTATTGATTTATCCTGCCGTCTGAAAGAAAACTTTCCTCAAAACGCGGGCTATGTTGTTGAATCAGATCTCATTCGTGTAATTTTTAATCGTCTGCAACAAAATTCACTAGCAAATGAGCTAGAACACCACCTCTTGCAAGCGGTAAAGTTTGAACTTCTCGACATCAACCCGCTTTTAAGTATGAACCCGCTGTCCGAACAAATGACCAATTGGCGCCCTAACATCAACTCTTCTCTCACCAAATCTTTTCAACTGGTGTTACAGGTTCGTGAGGCGAAAAAACGTCGCTTGTCTGGAATAAGCCAAAAAATTATTGTCGAAGAGCTATTTAATGGTAGTCACGCAGATTTCACGACCCTAACACAATTAATTTTAGGACCGGATAATTAACTAAATAGGTAGTCTTAATAACTAAGTGATGATTCATCATAAAATATGAAGCATTCCTCGCAAAAATAACCATTAATAGCCTGTATATTCCTAACCAAAATCGATATAACCTTCTGACAAAAATACGTTAAACCCAAGTCATCAGTGGATGCTTAGGTAACAAAGCACGGCTACGGATTGGCTATGTATTACAGAATCAAATCAATTTTCGATATTAGACCGGGTGACGTTGAAGGTGTCGTCCACCCTCAGCATTTAGACAAATATTGCATCAAACCGACTTTTGAATTATTGAAAGGTCGAGATGTGTTGATTGTTCGTGGCCTATCGCTACATGACAGAGCAGTTCAAGCTGACGGTGAGATAAGCAGTAGTGTCCCTTTCTCTCTGCGACAAATACTAAAAACACATTCTCGACACACCTCTTCTACCAATTCCCCAACCGTTCGAACCAAAATTATCGAACCTCTTCCCTCTGTTTTTGACAATGTTGCCCCACTCAGCGCTTCGGTTGTTGAGTATGAGAAAAAGCTTGCCCCTTCCACTAAGAAAATCGAAAGCGATGATCCCATGGATATCAAATGGCTCAGCGTCCCTAAGGGGCAGCTGACTTTCGATGCTGAAGGCAATGACATCGAATCTTCAGCTTACTTCTCTAGGAAGGTTCATATTCCGAACAATCAAGGGCGAATTATCGGAAAGTCAGGTATCACTTTAGGCCGAGGGCTAGATATAGGTAACCCTCCGACGGGAGCAAACGGTCAAGCTCCCTCAAAATTACACCTCCAAACTTTGTACAACCAAGCAGGGCTGAATAAAAAGCTAATAGATTGGCTAGCAAGTGTTGAAGGAACAACACAAACCGACGCACTGAACGCTCTAAAAAATAGCGACCTCACTGATAAAGAGCTCACGATAACGAGAAAACAACAACACTTGATGTTTAACGAGGCCTACGAGTTTATGGAAGAAAAAACTAGAATTCTAACAACGAAACCCGATGTACAAGCGGCATACGGATTTGTTGATTGGGAGGTGCTACCTAGAAAGGTAATTGATGTCCTAGTTGATGTTACGTACCGCGGAGATAATACACCAGCCTTTCGCAAACTAGCAGTGCCAGCGTTAGTCTTGGATATTGAAGGTTACAATTTCAGTGGGGAGTCGAACGTTTACAACGTAATGGCCGATAAATCTTATTGGGATAACTCTAAGATTGACCAAAATAGATTTAAAGCGCGGTTAGGAGCTCTACTATGAAAGCTTTACTTGCAATTGCAATTTCTTTTCTCTACTTTGACTTACGCGGATTCAATCAATAACTATCGTATATATGCAACTGACTTTAACGTAAAAAACAATAAGGAAACATTTTCTGCTTATGTATCAAAGAGCAATCCTTGTGTGGTAGTTCATACATTCGACAATAACGAAAAAACGTCCTACTGTGAACTAGAAGGCAGTGACTTGAACCTATCTAAGGAATATCCAACGATTTATGTCGCCAACTTAGACACAGCGCCTGGCGCTATATTTTTTACTGTTGCAGCGCCTTGGAATGAACAACGTTGCTGGATACGTGTTTCACAGAATAAAATCACTTGTAAACCCACAGGACGAAATTAGTCAGCACAACTTAACGCATTCAAATTACATCTAAAAAGTAAGGCACCCTTTTACTCAGTGCCTTACTTAAAAATTACTCTTCAATCGCTAACAACAAGCAACTCCCCTTTGCTGGAACGGTTAGTTTAATCTTGCCACCTCCAGCAACTGAGTAGTTTTCTCCTGACAGCAACTCCAGCATGTTGCTTTTACAATCAATGCTAGCTTCATAGGTTGAGCTGGATCTATTCATAGCTACTACCCCGCTTTCTCCTCTGGTAAAGATCAAAATGTCATCTGTAGCTTGAAGAACGTTCATTGGGGTTCCATGAACGGCGTTATGAAAATAAACTCTTGCGACCATCCGAGAGTCATTCCATAGGCTTTGCCATCTGGGCTTACCTTCAGAATTGTTGATTTTACTTGGGTTTAAATCGGTATAAATGAGAGGGACGCCGCCATCACGACCAAGCACATAAGTGTATGCAAGCCACTCCTTCTCTTCTGACATCACTAAATCCTTAAAAACTTCATTATTCGGTATGTCATGAGTAATCGTAAACGTGACCGCTCTTGATTGAGACAATGCTTGCCCGAAACAATATGGATCGACTAATGATTTCAACGAACCTTTATCTTGAAGAGCATTATAGATAGTTTGGAACAATGGGAAATCGTAAGCACCAAGCCTAGTTTTTTCCAAATAAGGCTGTAAAAATATCTGGTACTCTTCTTTTGTCGCTCCTCCATCAGTGATGATCTCCCCAAAAATATGCGTGTCTTTAGTGATATCGGGTTGCCAAACCTCTAGCAGTTGATCCAACGAAATGTGCTTCGCTGCGTCAATTCTAAAGCCCTTGATTCCGAGGCTTTTTAACGCCTTTAGATAGTTTCGCTGCTGTTGTGATACATATTTGCTGTGTTGTAACGTTGGTAGGCCTGGGTCTCTAGGCCCACCTGTAATTCTTCCATGCTGAACCTGCCATTTATCTTTCCAATTTTTAATGCCAAAGGCCTTACAAAAGTCTTTTTCGGTAAATAATGGTTGGGTTAGATCGCCGAACAGCTTAATGGAATCAAAATGGTCAGAACGAGCGACATATTCTTCTATCTCAGACTGCTTTGGATAAGTGAGATCGGAGCGAGAGTCTGATTCATTTGCCATGTGGTTGAGTACAACATCAGCATAGGTATAAACGCCAAGCGATGCCAAGGTGCTAATCATCTCCTTTAACTCAAGTGTATTTCCTAATTGATTGTCTATAACTCGATAGTCAGTCGGTTGATATCGCTGCCACCAAGGTGTTCCCTCTGGCTTTTTCATTGATTTTATTGGCGGCGAAATCAGCACAGACTTGTATCCAGCTTTGGATATCTGCTCCGCTTGTTTTGTTACCTCTGTATAAGGCCAGTCAAAAACATGCAGTATTACATCAGTACTGTGAGTACAACTGAAGTTGTCAAGCTGCATTGATACATCCCTAAACTTGATAATTCGTATGCACTGTTATTTGAGTCTCTAAACGATGTCGTTTCTAGCTCAAATAACCATTCATTGCTAAGTCTTGGTATTCTTCCCGTGAGACTTTATAACATTATAAAAACTTAATTTTTGCCCCTCCCCCTTTGCTGTTTTTTTCTAGGGGTAGCTCAAGGGAGTAGTGCTTGTTTATTTTACGCCTAAAAGTATTACCCATTGGGCATCATTGATGATTTATACACACCCAAGCATCATAAGTGACAGGTTCGCATTCTACTTAACCTATGGTTACTTCACTATCACTCATGTATATACTTAGTGGAGTTCAGTATAAGAATAAGTGCAGCTTTTATGCAAAAGATAAGAGTCGATATTGTTTCAGACCTTGTGTGCCCTTGGTGCATCATTGGCTTTAAGAGACTCATTCAAGCTCTCGAAGTGATGTCTATTGATCACGAAATTTTGTGGCACCCTTTTGAGCTCAACCCAACCATGAACAAAGAGGGACAAAATCTACGAGAGCATATGGCCAAGAAGTACGGGACAACACTCGAAGAAAGCATATCCTCTAGAAAGTCCATTACTCAGTTGGGCAAAGAAGTTGGCTTTGATTTTAACTTTTTTGATGATATGCGTATCTACAACACAAGAAAAGCCCACCAGTTGCTCATGTGGTCATTAATTCAAGAAAAACAGACGGATCTACAACTGGCCATTTTTAAGGCCTACTTCACCGAAAATAAAGATATCAGTGATACCCTCACCTTACTTGATGTCGTCGAATCATTAGGGTTAAACAAGAGCTTAGCCAAACAAGTATTAAATGAAAAATCGTGGGCAGAAACGGTATCATCGACGGAGAAACAATGGTTAGACGCTGGGATTACTGCGGTTCCAACAATAGTTATTAATCGTAAGCATTTGATCTCTGGAGCCCAAAGTACGGAGGAAATCATCGCTACCGTAAAAAAGGTAGCGATTCAGGTTCACTAGAAAGACAAACCTCAGACTCAACCTAGCAATTTAGCAATTACCATATTTTCATTTTTAGTTTTGTAGCAGTAGCTTTAATCCCTGCAACAACTAAACCAGCCGCGGCTCCAACCAAACCACTTAACAGTATCGGCGCAACTTTATTCATTAGGGTTTCCTGGAAAGGCATCAATGCGGGAGGATCAATCAAGTCATTCAGCAAAGGAAAGCTATGGACCACAATACCCCCACCGACTAAAAACATTGCTAATGTTCCCACAACAGTGAGTACCTTCATCAGTTTAGGCGCAAACATGATTAACCCTTGGCCAGTTGCCATCGCCCAATTGTTGCCCTTATATCTCCGTTTTAGATAAAACCCAAGATCATCAAGCTTAACGATACCTGCCACCAATCCATATACAAAAATAGTCATCAGAACAGCAACCACACTCACTACCGATAGCTGAACCACTAGCAGCTCATGGGCTACAGTGCCTAATGCAATCACGATAATTTCAGCCGATAGAATAAAATCGGTCCGTATCGCACCAGCAATTTTTTTCTGTTCGTATTCTTCTATCGAACCAGTAAATTTTTCTAATCTTTGTTTTGCTGCCGAATTCGAATCGCCGCTAGGAAAGTGTAAATATTCCAAAACCTTTTCAATACCTTCAAAGCAAAGGTATAAACCACCAATTAAAAGTAAAGGCTTTATAAGCCATGGAACAAAAGCACTAATTAACAATGCAGCAGGCACTAAAATAAGCTTGTTCTTAAGTGAGCCTTTTGCGACCGCAAGCACAACTGGGATTTCACGCTCTGCGGCGACACCCGAGACTTGTTGGGTGTTTAGCGCCAAATCATCTCCCAATACAGCAGAGGTTTTTTTTGCTGCAATTTTAGACATGAGTGCTACATCATCTAAAACCGTTGTAATGTCATCTAAAAGTGTAAGTAGGCTTAAACTAGCCATTCTTTTTTCTCAATATTGAACACCCGCAGAGAATGTATCATCGCCATTTAGAAAAACAATATTATTTAGAATAATTCTTATTTTTTTTAAAATGTGTTGACATTCTTATTCAAACTGATGCTTTCATTCGTTAATACAACGTAAATAACGGTTTGCAAAACAGTAAATACCATACGGTATAAGTAAATTTAATAATGAATACTGTTTCATTAAAGAAATCGGCTCTTATACTGCTCTGGTGTTTGTCCTGAATACTTTTTGAACATAAAAATAAATGGGCTGGCTTGATGGTAACCTAAAGTCAAGGCGACTTCTTTAACCGAATGCCCTTTTCTTAACAATTCCATCGAATATAAATACCTCAACCTAAGCCGCCACTCCGTGAAACTCATGCCTAATTCAGCTTTGCAGTAACGAGCCAATGTCCGTTCGGTTGTGTGTACTTCTTCCGCCCATTCTCTCAAACTTGTGTGATCGACTGGATTGTCTTCAACGGCCGAAAGTATAGGTGCTAAGTATTTGTTGGTACTGGTTGGGAGAAAGTGCTGCTCAGCTTGCTGTGACTCCAGTTGATCAAGCAGTACCCTAATTAACCTTTTGTCTTTGTCTTCTTTAGCAATATCAATACATCTCAACCTAAAGTCTTCTATTATCGCTGAAACAATCGGCGTTACTCGTATCAAGCTTGTTTTCGCTGGAAAGTGATTTGTGAGCTTCGCATCGATATTAAGCGAACAATATTCGATGGGCTTGCGATTGTAACTCCGATGCGTCGTATTGGCAGGTATCCATATTGCTAAATGTGGCGGGGCTAAAAATCGAATCGAGTCAGCTTCTATTTCGAGTATTCCCCCACTAATCAACTGCACTTGTCCCCATGTATGACTATGAACACGAGTTTCAGTATTCGGCAAGAACGCGTCAAAATTCATAAAAATGTCTGATGGCGCAGAGTCCAGAGAAAATGAGGGGTGGAGTATTCGAGTTGGGCTAGTATCTTGTTTCTTCATAGCTTAAATATTGTCTTTACGATTTTGGCACGAGCCTTCACATCGATAATATTATATATCCGAGTCATTGAACCGTCTTCGTTTGTAATATCCTATAACTCGCTAGTAGATGATACTGTTATGATTTAATTGAAGTGCAGCGATAGGCGTAGCCGATGACAGTGACATTGGTCGTACCAAACGTACTCAACCCAGTTGACGTGTCTTGCAGATAAACTAGGTTCCCTCCAGATTCATAAGTCTCATTCCGAATTTCATTTCGAGCCCCAACAACTAAATTTTTTTGCGAAGTAAAGTATCCTGTAAACCAATTTCCCTGAGTTCCGACGACTTCACCTTTAAATTGGCACTCGGACAGACTCGGCGGTTCAATCGTTATCTTTACGTTGTTTGCAGTGGAAACAAGCTTTTTCGCAGAGCAACCCACCAGTGTCAATGCGAGCGCTGTGTAGATGATTCCATTCAATGCTATTTTCATTTTTCCTGCTTATTTTCCTAATTTTAGCTCTACGATAAACCTAACCCTGCAAAATCGAAGCCTTATCAACATACTTTAAGTTAAGTGTTGAACATAGCAGCTAAGCTAGCATTTGACACGCCAAAACGCTCATCTTGAGTGAGTTTGGGTATACAATTTACGCAAATTAGATTAGCTTCGTCATTGAATTAGCATAATCAGGACTTAGAATGCTCAAAAATATGGGCTTTAAAGTCCGAATCAACATTGAATAGTGACAAAAGGGTAGGAATTTGAAAGCGATAAAACGCCATCAGGAAATTATTGAATTGGTTCAAGCTCACGGTTTTGTTAGTACAGACGACCTAGTTGAACGCTTTAGCGTCAGCCCCCAGACAATTCGACGAGATCTTAATGAGCTAGCAGATGCCAACAAGCTAAGACGTAACCACGGTGGTGCAACTATCAGTACAAGCTCGGAAAACTCTGCCTATCACACCCGTCAAGTTTCTCAGCAGAAAGAAAAAGAAAGAATTGCCAATGCGCTTGCTGAACATATACCTGATGGCGCAACGCTTTTTATCGACATCGGCACAACTCCCGAAGCTGTTGCACGGGCTCTGATGATTAGACATCAAAACCTTCGTATTGTAACCAACAACATCAATGTCGCCACCATTCTAATGGCCAAACCTGAGTTTAAAGTGATCCTCGCAGGTGGAGAAGTTAGAAGTAAAGATGGTGGGGTAACAGGAGAGGCAACCCTAGATTTTGTTTCTCAGTTTAGGTTGGACTTTGGTATTTTAGGTATTAGTGGAATTGACTTTGATGGTTCACTATTGGACTTCGATTATCATGAAGTTCGCGTTAAAAGAGCAATAATCGAAAACAGCCGATGCGTCTATCTTGGCGTTGATCATAGTAAATTTGGCCGTAATGCGATGGTGAAACTTGGCACTATTTCAGATGTAGATCTCATCCTCACCGATCAAACACCTCCTAAAAATATCGCGGCATTCGCAAAGGAGAATAACGTTAATATACAGGTTGTATAGCCTAAACAAACTCTGTTCTCGCTATATTTATCAACTTGGTTGGATTGAATAGATTTGCATCGAAATGTAAAAATGTTGCATTTCCTTTCTCTGTAATTGTGACTTCTATTCAAGGCTTTTCAATAAACATCATAGTTTTAGAGCTTTTTGTCACTTACAACTAATGTATAATTGAGAAATAATAAAACTGGTATACTATGGGACTCAGATTTGTAGAAAAGCGTCTTGTAGTCACTAAAACAATTACTAACCGTCAGTTGGTAAAAATACCAAAATCGCTCAAGAAAAATCATAATTTTTGGTAGGAAAGGCCCTCAAGCTACAAGTTTGAGGGCTTTTTTCCCCGTTATCCTTTTGGGATTAAACGTTAATCTATCGCTTCTATATCGGTTTCAGGAATACAGCAGCACGCTAATGCTATTCCATTTTGACGTTCTTCATCTTGCAATGCAGGCACATCTGGCTGATGAACTTTTCCAGACTCGATAGTAACTTTACATGCACCGCAAAGTCCCGCTCTACAGCTATTGGCTATTGAAAGCCCGGACTTTTCAGCTTGCTCTAACAATGTTGTTTGGTTGTCACCTTCAAAGAGAAAGCCATTCAAGCTTAACTGCAAATTTTTTAACGGCGAGTTAGTTACCTGACTCACACCAAATGCTTCCTGATGATAAGAGTCCTCTGGCAGCCCCTGTTTTAGCATCAAGTTTTTTGCCTTTTGCATAAAGCCATCTGGCCCACAAGCAAACACTTGGCGGCTTTGCAAAGCGTCAATTTGCTTGAGGTGAGATAGGGTCAAGCGGCCCTTTAAACCCTGCCAATTTTCACTTGGTTGAGTCAGAGACAGCATAATTTTTAAGCCAGAATGCTGTTTATCCAATTCTTTCAACTCCTGATAACAAGGGATATCTTCAACATCTCGACACTGATGATAAAAAATCACATCATTAAGCTGATCGTGATCGGCTAAATATCTCAGCATTGATAACATAGGAGTCACCCCGCTGCCCGCCGACAATAATAAAATAGGGTGATCATGTTTATCACCAAGGTGAAATTGACCGTTGGGTTTATCAGCATTCAACGTATCGCCAACTTTAAAGTTATCCACCAACCAATTTGACACTTCTCCCCCATCTATCCGTTTTACCGAAATTGCCAAACGGCCAGGCCTTGAAGGACTGGAGGACAAAGTGTAATGGCGAGAAATTGTTTTCCCATCAATCGTGAGCTCTACTGGTAAATGTTGACCAGGACGGTAGTGAGTCGTATGAGAATGCTGAGGTTCCAGCCAAAAGGTCACAAAATTGCGAGCGATTTCCTCAACTTCAACGCAAGTCATAAGTTGTAATTGCGGTGAGTTATCTTGATAAAATTCTTTTTCTTTGTATTCCAAAACTTCAATTTTATCACCCACACGAATCATTCCCTCGTTCAAGGCAACTAGGTTTTGACCAAAATACACTTTGCCTTCGGGAGTCGCTCTAAACTGAGACAACGTTTTCAATGGTTCCTTATTTTCGCGTAACTCGCCATTTTCAACATTAACCGTTGTAAGAATGCATCGCTCGCAAGGCTTTACAGATTCAAACTCAACGTCACCAATACGTATCTTTTTCCAACTATCTTCCTCAAACGGCTCAGTACCACTTACCACCATATTCGTCCGAAACTGATCCATACTATGCTGATCACTGCTGCGTTGGTTCAGTTCGTCCAGTGATGCCTGGCTAATGACCAACAGTGGATATCCGTCTGCAAAGCTGATGTTATGACCCAGTTTTTCTCTTATTCGGTTAGATTGCTCTCCAGTAAATAGCAATTCAACTCGCTGGCCAATGATGTCACTAAACCAATCGTTAGCCTCATCTGTGGTTGTGTAAGCGAAAAATTCATCACTCCAAACTTTAGCGGGTGTCTGTTGGTTCTTGAAGTCTGAATAGAACAAATGAAGAGAACGTTTGTTAGGTGCACTAAATACAATACCGTTGGATATCAAGCATGACTGGACTCGTACCATTGTAGGGTATTTTCTTGCCGTAACCATTGTTCCATCAGAAAGAGCCAGCATAAATCGGCGGTCAAAACTAAGACCTTGTTTTTCAACCCATGAGTTCGACAGAGCAATACCTGCCGTGGATTTAACTGGATAGATATTAATTTGAGAAAGAAGCGCTGAAGACATGAAATACTGCTTAATAATTATCATTGGTTGTTCAATAATATACCCAAGTCAACACAAGTTGTACTATGTAAAGCAAATAGTATGGTGAACCTCTGACCAAACCCAATCAACACTTAGCACTTAGCCGCTTAAAAACAAAAACTGGATGAAAGTTATGAGTATATCCTCTATCATCCTGTCGCCTAAGCAGGGAAAACTTTCCAGATTAGGCTCCAATCATACAGACTAACTTCGGTGGGAGCTTTTAAATGACAACTATAACTATGACTCGTCCAGACGACTGGCATGTTCACCTGCGTGACGGTGACGTGTTAGCCGATACCGTTAGAGATATCAGTCGATATAACGGCCGAGCACTTATTATGCCAAATACCGTCCCACCAGTTACTGATACGGAACTGGCCCTCGCGTATCGAGATAGAATCATGGCTCAACAGCCGAAGGAACAGTTCGAACCGGTGATGGCGCTTTACCTGACCGACAACACAACGCCTGAAGAAATTCGCAAAGCAAAAGCCACAGGAAAAATCGCTGCAGCTAAACTGTACCCAGCAGGCGCAACAACCAATTCTGATTCAGGGGTAACCGACGCAAAAAATATATACTCTGCGTTAGAAGCGATGCAAGAAGTTGGCATGTTGCTGCTTATTCACGGTGAAGTAACTACTGACGATATCGATATTTTCGATAGAGAGAAAATCTTCCTCGATACGGTACTTAAACCCATCGTCAACGACTTCCCAGAGTTAAAAATAGTATTAGAGCATATCACGACAGCGGACGCTGTTGAGTTTGTGAAAAATGCTTCTGACAACGTTGCTGCAACAATAACCGCTCATCACTTACTCTACAATCGTAACCACATGCTGGTAGGAGGGATTAAGCCACACTTCTATTGCCTACCAATATTGAAGCGAAATACACATCAACAAGCCCTCATTGGAGCAGCAACCAGCGGTAGTAACAAATTCTTCTTAGGAACAGACTCTGCTCCACACTCAAAGTGCAAAAAAGAGAACGCTTGTGGATGTGCAGGCTCTTATACAGCGCATGCAGCGCTTGAGCTTTACGCAGAAGTGTTTGAACAAGAAGGTAAGCTGGAGAATTTAGAAGCGTTTGCTAGCCATAACGGCCCGGACTTCTATGGGTTGCCAAGAAATACAGACACTGTAACACTCAGCAAACAAAGCTGGAAAGTAGCCGAAACCATGCCTTTTGGAGACCAAGTTGTGGTACCGATTCGAGGCGGAGAAATCATTGGCTGGACGGTAAAATAACAACCTCTCCGACCAATAAAAGAGCCCAAAACAACTCTATGTTTTGGGCGCTTATTTTTGTGAGTATGGATAAGTTTCATATACTTATACGACGGTAATTCCATTTTTTAACTGTGTGTGTTCCTTAGTAATGGCCTAAACTGACATATATGCGTGCAGAACAAGGTCTAAAATGGGAATAGAAACCTACCTTGATATAAGAACTTTATCGATCGTAACAGTGTTACTTTCTTTTAGTTACTTTATTGGTCTATTACTCCTACAGCGTATTCAAGAACCAATCAGTGGGTTGAACCTATTGGCTTTGTCATTGTTATTCTTAGGCATCGGCTTCTTAATACTTGGAACAGAGAATACCTCTTCTCCATTAAATGGAGTGCTTTCTAGCTCCCTGATAGGTCTCGCCTATGCGATGCTTGTCCATGGTATTTGCCGCTTTAGGCAAGCGTCAACGAACTGCTCAACGATTTCCTATATCGCCCTCCCCGTAGTGATTCTTTTTGTCGCCTACTATTCATACATTTCCCCGTCTGAAAGTGCTCGCATTATGTCCATGGGTTTATTTATTGTCTTGTGCACAGGAATGGGCATTTTTAGCAACACTTTAGGTAACGCTGAAGATCTAAAACCCGCTCGGTTTATCTTAACAGTAGGGCTATCCATCGAAGGTAGCTTCATGCTTTTTGCACTACTCTGGCAAGCAATTACAACAGGAAGCGGAGCTGGATCTAGCACTCAAGTCATTCACCAAATAGCACTTATCTCTATCATTCTAATGATCATTCTACTTGGGTTTTCCATTACTTGGATGATTACTGGACGCTTAGTCGCTTCTATGTACGACTCATCTATTCGTGATGGGTTAACAGGTTTATACAATAGGCGAGCTCTCGAAGAGTTGGCTCCCAAAGAGATGGCGAGAGCCCAGCGACATAATGATCACCTTTCAATTCTTCTTATCGATATTGATGGGTTTAAAAAAATTAATGACACGTATGGTCACCAAGTTGGGGATTCCGTTCTCAGGAAAGCGGCAAAACTTATTCAGCAAGCAACCAGAAAAGAGGATATTTCTTTTCGCTATGGGGGTGAAGAGTTCTTGGTGATATTACCCGCTACCGCACTCGATCAGGCAGCAATGGCTGCATCAAAACTCAGACGAATGATTGAGACCGCAAATTTGCTACCAAGCAACGTAGACCAATGTACAGCCAGTTTTGGTGCGGCTGAATTTAACGTAAACGATGGTTGGGAAAAACTCGTCGATCGAGCTGATAAAGCACTATACACGGCCAAAAACAGCGGTAGGAACGCTGTTTTCATTGGTGACTTAGCAAATTGCTATCAGTTTGAAGATAGACTAAAGAGCCATAATATTTCTGCTGGACACACAGTAAACTAGGCTATCAACTAGGCCAAAAGTAGACACTACCTAAAGGCCCATTCGACTTAGAGCGTCGGAAACCATGGTTCTAAATTTGGAGAAACTTGGATAGATATCTAGGCGAACCCCGTTAGGGACAGAGTAACTAAATGACATCGCGTTATCGAGTAGCTTAAATGATATCCCCTTTTTGGAAACAAAAGCTTGCTCGTTTAACGTATCGAGAGCATCCAGCTTAAAAAGGTCATCTCTAGTTAGCACTAAGTCATAGTTTTTATAATCGAAATCTAAGCGAAATAACGCATTACTATTATCGATTAATTCAAAATTCGAGTTGTCTAAATTCATAAGTACTCCTCCATCTTATAAAGCCACACACTCCTTCAACATATCGCTGACTACAACGGTCAAGAAGTCGTTAGTCGACGAGTCGCTGGCTAAATATGAGATGCAAAGTCCCGGCCAAATTTATGCCTTTAATAAAAACACTGTATTAATATACAGAAAAATGACATTCGATCCATGTTTTTTATAAATCTTAATAGCTTAAAATGGCTGCACTTGCTTTTGAGACACTAGTATTGCTTATGATTTGTGCGTTTTGATGAATTTTTGATTAAAGCAGTTCTAGCCCGTGAACCTTGTGAAGTGGTGCGTTACACGAAAATGGAAGGGATCATAGGGAAAGCGGCAATTGCCTTCCCCTTTACAATGAAACAATTTTAGTGAACTGGTTTGTCTGTGTCTGCGTAAAATTTGCCAAAATACTCTTCAAGAACTTCTGCCGTCAACTCACCTTTTTCTTCTAACTCTTTAAGCTTCGCTACTACTTGTTTTTGTTCTTCCATCGTTGGAAGCTTTACTTCAGGTTCGTTTTCAACTTGCTGGCTCATTGCCTCAAGCTCTTTTTCAAAATCGCTCATACCGCTTACCCTTAAATTTGATGCCGAACATTTTATACGAAGATCTAGGCCCTTTTCCAGCTTCACCTGAAATTACACAATAGGATTGAATCAACCTGCCCATCTCTTAACTCGAAAAGTCACGAAGAAATTCAAGATGGCATACGCAAAAATCATATTAACATCCCATTAGATCTACCAAGATCACAGTTTTTTAGTCACAAAAAGACAAGTTAATTTGCAAATTTTAGCTGGAGATTTAGTATTCTCTAAAAAACACGTAGCACTCTTCTTAAGAGATTAATATGTATCAGGTTAATATTTATTCACTGAATATTAACTCTATATTACACCTTTATATCTATGGAACTTACTACGTTTTCTAAGCTCTAAGTACCAAACTTGTTAATAGATAGGTTATTTATGCAGTCACAAGCAATCCAACAACTACAACAGTATTTAGATAGCCAAATCATCGGACAAACTAATCTTGTCAAACAACTATTGGTTGCCTTATTGGCAGACGGACATATATTAGTTGAGGGGCCTCCCGGCCTTGCGAAAACGCGAGCTGTAAAATGTTTAGCTGATTGCATAGAAGGCGACTTTCACCGAATCCAGTTCACTCCCGATCTGCTCCCTGCTGATTTAACTGGCACCGACATATTTAGGCCTGAAACAGGTGACTTCAGCTTCCAAGCTGGCCCAATTTTTAACTCTCTTATACTTGCCGATGAGATTAACCGTGCACCAGCTAAAGTCCAAGCAGCAATGCTGGAAGCCATGGCAGAAAAACAAATCACAGCAGGCAGAAAAACCTATCCACTTCCAGAGCTCTTTCTGGTAATGGCAACCCAAAACCCGATTGAACAAGAAGGCACTTACCCTCTCCCTGAGGCTCAGCTAGACCGCTTTTTACTTCACTTAGATGTTGATTACCCAGATGCAGACAGCGAACTTGCAATCTTACGTTTAAATCGAGGTGAAGCGAAAGGAGATGAAAAATCGCCACCACCCTTGCTAGCCCAAAAAGATATTTTCGAAGCAAGACAGCAAGTGCTTGATATCCATATGGCCGATACTATAGAGCGCTATATTATTCGCCTTGTTATGGCGACTCGTCAGCCAAAACAATACGATGATAAATTAGAACAATGGCTAGAAATGGGGGTGAGTCCACGAGCCAGCATTGCACTTGACCGCTGCGCTAGAGCGCATGCTTGGTTATCAGGCAGAGACTTTGTTTCCCCAGAAGATGTCCAAACCATGGCTTTTCCAGTTCTTAGGCATCGACTACTTCTTAGTTATCAAGCTCAAGCAGAAGGAGTTCATCCTAACAAAGTCATCAACCACATTCTTTCTCTCGTTGGCAGTGCATAGGTGATTGGGTATGTCTTTGAACCAGCCACCTACTAGTGATGGGGTAACCTTGTCATTAGAAGAGTTGATATTCTTCAAGCAACATACTGTCCATTGGCTTCCTCCCGCTCGTAGCTTATGGTCACAGATGCAAGGTCAGCATCATAGTCCAAGGCTAGGCAGAGGTATGGACTTCGCTGAAGTTAGGCAATACCAGCCTGGTGACGATATCCGCAGTATTGACTGGCGGGTCACCGCAAGAACGGGGAAAACACACACCAAAGTTTTTTGTGAGGAAAAAGAAAAGCCAGTTGTACTGTATCTTGACTTTAGCTCCTCGATGCAATTTGGTTCCACTTTGATGCTCAAATCAGTATTAATGGCGCACATGGCCAGTTTAATCAGTTGGCTCGCTGTTGCGCAGAAAGATCGCATCGGTGCAGTAATCGACGATGGCCAGTCATTAGTTGAAGTTAAGCCGACCAGCAGAACTAAAGGCCCTTTGCAAATCATACAAAAAATGCTCGAAGCTCACCAAAATAGCCTCAAGCAACTAGGCAACATCGCCACTCAAACCAGCCTGTCCGACGGTCTTAAAACACTTACCCGGCTCTGCCCAAAGGGAAGTGAAATCGTATTGCTCAGTGACTTCACTCGCTTCAAAGAGTCCTATACAACATTCATAAGCCAGCTTAATAGGCACAACAAAATTCAGTTAATTCAAATTGTCGACCCTTTAGAAAGAGGAGCGACGTCTTACCGAGGTGTAGAGCTAGTCTCCGATCGCAGACAAAACCAGTGGGTTGACTTTTCTTCCAAGAAAACTCGTCAGCGCATCGAATATGCCTTCATTAATCATCAACAGTCTCTTAAAACGCTATGTCACTCATTAGCCATTCATTACTCGTCACTGTCCAGTGATTCACCATTACTACAACAAATATCAGGATAGTACTCATATGACACAAGCAACCAACACTTCTCATTTACCGCTGAAATCGATGCAGCTGCCAGACTTGCCATCTTGGTTCCCTTTAGCTTGGGGATGGTGGGCGACCATCGGTACTATATTTGCGGTAGTTTTATTTTGTTGGCTGTATCTTCGTTGGAAGAAAAAGCGCCTTGCACCTAAAAAAACAGCATTACGACTACTCACTGGCACACCGATGCCTTTAGAACCTTCTGAAGCCATCGAACTGGTTCGCCAAGCGGCTCTCTGTTATTACCCAAGAGATGAGATCGCGAACCTCACGGGCAAAGATTGGTACGCCTTTCTGGACTCGCAAGTACCCGAACCCATGTTCGAAAGCAACTCAGAACTTTGGCAACAAGCTTTATATCAAAAAAAGCCAATACAAAACGCCGAAGCCCTAGTGGGAGATTGCTACCAATGGGTAAATGATGCATTGCCGCCGAAAAAAAGGAGGGCAAAAGTTGACTAGCTTTGAATTAGTCTGGTGGTGGATGCTATTTCTGCTGCCACTCCCTATAGTTCTGTATTGGTTTGCTCCAGCAGTAAAGAAAAGTGCTGCTATTCACTTACCTTATTTACCAAATCAAAATACTCAAACACAACCTAAGAATCTACTCTCTAAAATCTTGGCCACATTAATCTGGACATGCTTAATGATAGCAGCCGCGCGTCCTGTTCACTTTGGTGAGCCGATTACGGTGACGCCTAAGCATCGAGATTTGATGTTGGTTGTTGATTTATCTTACTCGATGAGTCAAAAAGACATGAAGGAAGGCGATCACTACGTCAGCCGTCTTTCTGCAGTCAAAAACGTGCTATCCAAATTTATCGAAGAGAGAAAAGGAGATCGCCTAGGTCTTATTTTCTTTGCCGACCACGCGTATCTTCAAACTCCCCTTACCTTCGACAGAAACATCGTCGCGAAACAACTAAAACAAGTGGTACTGAAACTTATCGGCACACAAACCGCTATTGGAGAAGGTATCGGGTTAGCAACCAAAACATTCATCGATAATGATGCCCCTCAGCGCGTCATTGTGTTATTGACTGACGGCAGCAATAACTCTGGCGTTCTAGGTCCAATTGAAGCCGCCAAAATTGCAAAAAAATACCATGTAAAAATATACACTGTTGGAATCGGCGCTGGCGAAATGACCGTGCGCAACTTTTTCATGACTCAAAAAATTAACACCGCTGCGGATCTGGATGAGAAAACCTTAAAAGAAATTGCTCAAATTACTGGAGGCAAATATTTCCGAGCTCACGATAATCAGCAATTACAAAATATTTACAACACCATCAACAAGTTAGAACCCATCACAAATGCAAGCCAAACATGGCGTCCTCAAACTGAATGGTTTGGTGTACCGCTAGCAATAGCATTAATTTTGTCGGCCGCGCTGATGATATTAAGGAGAAATCATGTCTAGTTTTACATTTCTCTACCCGCAATGGCTATTGGGGTTGCTCCCTGCTATCGCCTTGTATATTTGGTTACGAATTCGAAAACAAAACCAAACGCTGATAGCACCACACATTGCCAAGGTGCTAGGTATTGAGCATGGAAAACAATCTGTTTGGGTAATTCGTACGATTCTACTTTCTTGGGTACTCGCTATCATCGCCGTAGCGGGACCAAGCTTTGAAAAAACTGAACATCCTACATACAACCTAGCCAATGCTCGAGTGTTAGTGATGGACATGTCCGAATCCATGTACGCAACAGATATTAAACCAAATCGGCTTACTCAAGCACGTTATAAAGCTCAAGACTTGTTGAAGCAGTGGAAAGAAGGGTCAACAGGCTTAGTCGCTTATGCCGCTGACGCATACACAATCAGCCCAATGACAACTGACACACATACAATATTGAATTTACTGCCGAACCTATCGTCAGATTTAATGCCTTACCAAGGTTCAAACCCAGCCGCAGGGATAAAGCTGGCGATAAGCCTCATGGAGCACGCAGGCTTATCTTCTGGCAACATCGTTCTTATTGCTGACGATATAGGCAAGGATGACATTAAGCAAATTGTGCCATTAATTAAAGGGACTCATTGGTCACTCTCTATCCTTGGAGTTGGCACTAAAAATGGGGCGCCTATTGCACTTAAAAACGGTACGTTACTACAAAATAGTGCTGGCCATCCCGTGGTTGCAAAAACACATTTCGATAACATGCGTGAACTGGCTTCTGATGTCGGAGGGTATTTTACGCCGATGCAGCTGAACAGTAGCGACGTAAATACCATAGCTAGACAATCTCTTTCTATTGATAGCAAAGCGAAAAAAAACAAGAATAATGAAGTAGACGAGCCTTTGAATAATGGCTATTGGCTTGTTCTCATCATTTTGATTCCAGCTTTACTGATGTTCCGGCGCGGAGTGTTGTTCAGCTTTTCGCTATTACTTATCCCATTGCTGACACCCAAAACAGCTGAAGCTAGCCCTTGGCTGAATCAAAATCAGCAAGCAATGGAGATGTACGAAGCAAAAGACTATAAAGGAGCGGCGTCAACGTTCCAAAATAAGGAGTGGCAAGGCATATCCGAATACGGTGCGGGTAACTACAAAAAGGCCATTGAAGCTTTAAAAGACAGCCAAAGTGACAAAGGCAAGTACAATTTAGCGAATGCTTACGCACAAGATAAACAGTATCAAAAAGCTATCGATTTATACGAGCAAGTGCTTAAGCAGCAGCCAAACAACGCGGATGCAAAATATAATCTAGATATTGTCAAGCAAGCACAGCAACAGCAACAGCAACAGCAACAGCAACAGCAACAGCAACAGCAACAGCAACA
>NZ_JBLNLI010000027.1:0-25606 GCF_059777565.1 Vibrio sp. A37
ATACCGGCCTGTCACGCCGGGGGTCGCGGGTTCGAGTCCCGTCCACTCCGCCATTAATAAAGGAGCCCTAGTCGAGAGACTAGGGCTTTGTTTCGGCTGATAAAAAACGATAATTTTTACACATGAGATAAGTTGTTGTAATAGTTATTGTTTATTGATTTGTCGCTGTATGCCTCGCTATTGCGAGGTTTTTATCATAAGCAGTAAATAAAAAGTTTAAGTCATACTTCGAATTTAGGAAGGACTCTGGATTCAGTACAGAGTCGGTGTTTCCTAAGCATAATAATATCAGCGAGTTGTTGAAATAATAATTGCGCTGGACTACACCCCTCTCACTCTCTGCTATCAACTGATTTTTGCAATAATATTTTCCAATACATTAGTTTTGTGAATATTAGAGTACAGTTGGCGCGCAGTTTTTAACCATAAAATAACTTTACTTGAGATTGGATGTTTGGTGTCTCTATGTTTTTTGACCTAAAAAAATTACTATTTTTTGTTGCAGGTGTGGTAGTGGTACTTGCACTTGCTTTTCTTTTTAGTACGGATAGATCTGGTATTAAAAAACGCCCTATTCTGCAAATGCTAGTTATCGAGCTAGTATTGGCTTGGGCACTCATGAAAACTACTATTGGTTTAACGATAGTTGGTGGTATTAATGCATTTTTTGTCAAATTGATGGATTTTGCTGGGCAAGGCACTAGCTTTGTATTTGGAGATTTGGCGCAAAAAGGACATTTTGTCTTCTACATGAATGTTCTAATGCCAATCATCTTTATTTCAGTGCTAATCGGTATCCTCCGTCACTTCAAGATTCTACCTGTTATTATCAAATATGTCGGTCTTGGATTAAGTAAAGTAAATGGCCTTGGCAAGCTAGAGTCTTTTAATGCGGTAAGCTCTCTATTAGTTGGTCAGTCAGAAAACTTTATCGCTATTAAGCAACTTATTCCTCATATGACTAACCAGCGTATGTTTACGCTTTCAGCAACGGCTATTTCGACAGTTTCTATGTCTATCGTAGGTTCTTACATGCAAATGATTGAACCACGTTATGTCGTTACTGCTATCTTGCTTAATATGTTCAGTACTTTCATCATCCTTTCTGTCATCAACCCATATGAATTGGAAGAAGGACAAGATCTTATCGTGACAAGCGAAGACGAGAAAAAGCAAAGCTTCTTTGAAATGCTTGGTGAATATATTATGGACGGCTTTAAGGTTGCTGTTGTCGTTTCGGCTATGTTAATTGGTTTTGTGGCGTTGATTGCTGCTATCAACAGTGTATTCGACATGGCATTTGGTATTACTTTCCAACAACTGCTAGGTTATGCGTTCTCTCCAATTGCTTACATGCTAAACATTCCATGGCACCAAGCTGCTCAGGCTGGCGCGATCATGGCAACTAAAGTAGTTACAAACGAATTTGTCGCAATGATAGATCTAACTCACTCGAAAGGCCTAGATCACCACACTATCGGTGTAATCTCTATCTTCCTTGTTTCTTTTGCCAACTTTAGCTCAATTGGTATGATCTCAGGAGCTGTGAAAGGTTTGTGTTCTGAGAAAGGCGATATCGTAGCGAAATACGGCTTCAAGCTTGTATATAGTGGCTTCTTGGTAAGCTTACTGTCTGCAGTTGTTGCTGGCCTAATGATTTCGTAAGCTGTCTTAAGCTCGAATTACTAAAACCCACCTTATCATTTGAATGTTAAGGTGGGTTTTTTGTATGTAGTATTCAACTACCACTTTGGTGGTAAATGAACACCACAAATAGAGGTATTCTATGAACTAGAGCAACTCTTTACTTTTTTTGTAGTTATATTATTACGGCGTTTTGCGTGTAGAAGGCAGTATGGGCAAGTAGCTCTTAATAAATAAGTCATAGACCAAACAACTAAATTTACGCACAATGACGTCGGTACCCAGCGAGCTATTAGGTTGTATGGCTCAAGGTGAAAACGGGTATGTTCGGCCACTAACAAGTTTAATTAATATAGCGCCGATACGATTTGATGACATAGCCCAGGAGTATTATAAATGTCTGTTTACGACACGATTAGTGTTATAGCCGCAATTGCGGTGTTTATCTCTCTCTTCAATCAGAGGTTTGGTAAGTTTCAAACGACCATTGCAATCACGGGGTGGTCAGTCGCTATTTCTTTAATAGTGATACTGTTGAGTAAGTTCGGAGTGATCCCTTTTCATGAGCAACAAGAAGTCATCCATATGCTCCAGCACATCCAGTTTGATGACTTTCTACTTAAAGGAGTTTTAGGTTTCTTATTGTTTGGTGGGGCGCTAAATATTGAGCTTACCCATTTGAAGGACCAAAAATTTGAAATTCCTTTTTTGGCTCTGGTGGCTACGTTATTCTCAACCTTCTTCATCGGCGCATTGCTTTACTTTATCTTCCAAAAAATCGGTATTCATATTGATTTCATCTACTGCTTGTTGTTCGGTGCGCTAATCTCACCAACCGACCCTATTGCTGTACTCGCTATCGTGAAAAAGATGCGAGCGCCGCAGCGTGTATCTACGCAAATCGAAGGAGAATCATTGTTTAACGATGGCGTTGGATTGGTGGTTTTCGTTACCTTGTTTGAGGTGGCATTCGGAAAATCAACACCGACGGTATGGAGCACACTAGAGCTATTTTTGCACGAAGCAGTTGGTGGCATTTTGTTTGGTTTAGTGTTGGGCTTTATTTTTCACCATATTATCAAGCGCACACCTGATAGCATGATGCGACTTATTTTAACCATGCTTATTCCAACAGCAGGCTATGTGCTGGGTGAACACCTTGAAGTATCTGCACCGCTTGCAATGGTTGTATCTGGTATCATCATTGGCAATATCACACGTAGCGGGATGGATGAGCAAGAGTCTCATCAAATGAGCCACTTGTGGGAGTTGGCGGATGAAATACTCAACGCGATATTATTCTTGCTTATCGGCCTTATCATGCTGACTTTCAGTTTCCACTACATCGATATTATTGCGGTGTTGATCGCTGTGCCTCTTGTGCTTTGCAGCCGTTATACTAGCGTGAAGCTCTCTTATGTCTTGTTTAAGTTTTATCGTAAATACAATCCAGAATCCGTCAAGATTCTCACATGGGGTGGGTTACGCGGAGGGTTAGCTTTGGCGATGGCGATGGCGATTCCAACTGGTGCGCAAGTTGTCAATGGGGTTGATATCAAGGAGATCATAGTGTTGATGACATATGCAGTAGTGGTCTTTTCTATCATCATTCAAGGTTCAACCATTACGCCTATGATTCAAAAAGCCAAAGATTGGGAAAAGAAAGGTTATTAAGTTCTAAAGTCTTAGGTGATAAAAAACCGCTTCACTGGTTTGGTGATAGCGGTTTTTTGTTAGCTAAATTTAGAGTTTTAGCTTGTTAATGTAAGGACTTTCTTGGATACCTCATTTGCGGCTTGAGTAAGGTCTTGCTTTTCTAAAGCTTGTGCGAGAAGAAGATAATCATCCCGATTGACTCGAATTGAAAGCGCTTTCTCTAGGTGCTTTTGCGCTTCAGGCCATAGTTGATTTTGTATATCTAAACGAGCTAGAGCACTATGTGCGTCAGCTAGGTTGCCATCTTTTTTTAGGATTGCTTCGAGCTGCTGAGTGATTGGATGCATGTCTGCCAATTTAATGCGTGGTAGCACAAGTAGTAATTCATTGATGGTTTGTTTCTTCAGCGCTTCTTTAGCTATGGTAAAAGCTTCTGCATCGGCGTGTTTTTCGATGAGCAGTTTAGTCATATGAACAATAATGTCAGGCTCAGTTTTTAGCTTCTTACTCAACTTATCCCAATACTGTATAAGTTGTTCTGTACTGCTTGTTTTTGCCATATCTGAGAGTAACCCAAGGTGAGCTTGGGTTTCGATTTCTTTTTGCTCTTTTGAGTCAATGATTTTTGCTTTGCTGAGGTGTGGGACAATATCGAGCAGCTCTTGCCATTGATTCAGTTGTATGTGAACTTTTTGAAGCAAGTTCAACAGTAGTGGATTCGTTGGGTGGTTTGAGTGCAGCTTAGAGAGTGTTTCATATGCGAGCTTAAATTCACCTTCCTTTACTTGTTGCTTGGCTAGAGTTAATGCAACGGCTAGAGATGAGTTATCTTGCTTACGAGCTAATTCAAGGTATCTATCGCGTTTAGCCTTATCGCCCATTTCTATCGCCGCTTCTGAGGCCATCAAATAGCACAGAAGAGGCATATCATGATGAGAGGCTCGGCGAGTGAATTTTTTTTCAGCCAGTTTCCACTGACCCTCAAGTAGCTTAATAATGCCTTCGTTAGTGTCTTGTCTTGAACGTTTTACTTTTCTAATCGTAAACCAGTGCCAAGTTGCTGAGCTTGAGCGTAATAGTTTCTTAAGCAAAGCTTCCGCAACAAATAAAATACCGAGTGTAATAACCACGAATATGACGAGTGTTGTGACACTCATTTCTATGGTTTTGTCTGCAATAGATATTAGGACATATCCTTGCTGGCCCGCATAGTGTGTGCCGACAAAGATACCAGCACCGAGTACGACAAAGAGAAAAATCAGTCTAAACATTATTTTTCCTCCGCGGTTAGACTAGTGACTTTGCGGGTGAGTTTTTCGGATATGATTTTGGACAAAATATCCTGAGATTGGAGTTTTACAGGGTATGTTACCTGAACCTTCTGCTGACTTAGGGTTTTTAGCGTGTTCTCAAATTGCTGGACTGAACTGCTATCTTGATCGAAATAGGTATGAGACCAATCTGATGCAGTTTTCAAAGCAGTCGAGTAGATGCCGTCTTTTTCGTCGTACACTGCGCGAATAGCAAGATCTAGCTTAGCAATGATGTTCTCTCGCAAGTAGAAATCCTGTTTTGGTGACAGCAGTGGTGTGACGTTGCCGTCACGAGTCCTGAAGGTGATAAAGTTTTCAGAAAACTCTTTTATTGACGTAAGCAAGTTTGTTTTCCAGTCACTTACATCAGATGACACTGCAGGTTTCTTATGTTCAGTGTCCTGTGGAAGGATCGCGTTGGCGAGAGGAAGTTTGTCTACTTGATTCTGTAGTGACATTAGACGAAGTACCAGTCCATCTCGGTCAATGATAGGCAGTGCCTTTAGGGCGGTAATGTCGTTTGCCATTGCTTGTCGAAGAGGGAATAGATTTGGATCGTTAAGAGTCGCGATTCGTTGGTCGGCACTTTCGAGTAGCTCTGTCGCACTGAACACATCGTGCTCCAGGTAAAGCTTACGAGCGGCAAGTTTAACAAGGTAGTCTGCTTCGGCAAGTAACCAGTCGTTTGGACTACGTCCTTTCATATCGGCGACCGCCATTTGTAGGCTTTTTATGCTTTTCTGATTTTGTGTGAGCTCTACTTGGGTTTGCTGCCCGACGGTAGCAATGTCCTTGCTAGTTTGGCTTTTAACCGAATCGATGCGTGTACCTAGGCTAGTTTGGTTTTGCTGCAACTGCTGTTTAAGTTGACTAATTTCTTGCTGATATTCAGCGTTCTTATTGTAAATTTGATAACTGAGCCCAGCGCCAATTAGGATAGATAACACTAGCGCTAATGAGCCTACTTTAGATCCACTTTTAGGTGTTTTAGCCTGCCCTTGAGCTGTACTGCTGCTGGCTTTATTCTTGTCTTGGTTCGTTGCTGAAGTTTGGCTTGCGTCGTCTTTCTTTTCAGGTTCAGTTTTCTGATTGTTGTTATTCGCCATTTTTTAGATCCTGTTTTCCTTAGCGCAGTGCATTAACTATGTCATGATGGGAAGCACCGCCAGTGTTTATTACTTGATTAAAGCCTAACCGTTTTGCTTTCTGTACAAGCCGTTGGCTTGGAACCAATAACTTTAATCCTAACACCCATTGCATATGTGTGGAGCCTATTTGTGACAAAAAATACTCGAGTTGATTGCCACTTGTCATAATCAGGGTGTCGATGCTGTTTGATTGCCAGCGTGGGACATATGTAGACGCATCAAATGGCAACATTTTTCGTTGATACACTTCCACGTATTCCACTTTTGCACCGCGGGCGGTCAGCCCATTGTACAAAGCTTCTCTCCCTCCATTCCCTCGAAGGATAACAATATGCTTGCCAGAGATATGCTGTAGGTCTGGCATGGCTAGCAGGTGTTCGCTGTCACTCGCAGTTGGGTAATGGATAGGTAATTGAGTAATCTTTTCCATGGCTTGAGCTGTTTTTTGCCCGACTGCAAGATAGGTGCATGATGGCCATGGGGTGTTGGTTTTCTCTAATTGTCTTTGAGAATACGTAGCAACGTGCTGGCTCACTGCAATGACAATATCTGCAAGGGCTAACTGCTTGCGTAAATTGTTCAGACCAGAGCCAGCAGCAATGGTCATAATAGAATGACAAACTGCGGACACTCCGATGTTAGCCAGCTGCCGACAGAGTGCTTCTCCTTGCTTCTGTGGACGTGTGACTAGAATCGTCATATGTTAATCATTCTCGCAATATAATTTGCTGAGTATATCTTTAGCACCTTCATCGAGAAGCTGCTTAGCTAAAGTTTGTCCTAGTTGCTTCGCTTGCTCTCTAGGCCCTCGGATCTCTCCACGGACGATCTGTGAGCCATCAGGTTCGCCCACTAACGCTCGAAGCCATAATGAATCTTCTTCTAGCAAAGCATAACTACCGATTGGTACTTGGCAGCCTCCTTCTAGAAATAAATTCATAGCTCGCTCGCAAGTGACCCTATCGGTTGTGTCTTGGTGACTAAGTGGCTCAAGCAATTGGTGTGTTCGCTTGTCATCGATACGGCACTCGATACCTACCGCACCTTGGCCAGCAGCTGGCAGTGATTGGGTGGGTTCAATATAGCTTCTGATGCGAGATTCTAACTCTAAGCGCTTCAAGCCAGCTGCCGCTAGGATAATTGCATCGAAATTGCCATCATCGAGCTTGCTCAAACGAGTACCGACATTGCCTCTTAATTCCTTGATTACTAAGTCTGGTCTAGCTGCTTTTAGTTGGCATTGCCTACGCAAGCTACAAGTACCAACTGTTGCGCCTTGTGGTAATTCGTCAATATTGTTGTAGGTATTGGAAACAAACGCATCGCGAGGGTCTTCTCGCTCACAAATGGTGACAAGGCCTAGCCCGGGTGGGAATTCTCCTGGAACATCTTTCATAGAATGAACTGCGAGATCTGCGCGACCTTCGAGCATTGCTACTTCGAGTTCTTTTACGAAAAGCCCCTTACCTCCAACTTTAGCAAGTGGTGTATCTAAGATGATATCGCCTTTGGTCACCATAGTGACAAGCTCAACTTCAAGCCCGGGGTGCGCTTCAATTAGGCGCTGTTTGACGTGATTAGCTTGCCAGAGGGCAAGAGGGCTTTTTCTAGTGGCGATACGAATTGGTTGGGATGTATTCATGGTTGCTAAATATGACTAAATAATTTTGTTTAATCGTATCATCCACTAAACAAAAAGTATCAGTATTTGCTTTAGATGATGAACAAATGATGACAAAAAGCGAGCAAGTAAAAATAAATAATGTGATTTATCTCTCGTTTGTAATATGGGCTATTATTAGAAAAAGGAGATACGTACCACACTATGTTCCAGCGAATACTGACAGGTGACTGCAAGGATGTGAGTTGTGATGTATCGTTCAATTCTTTACCAATAAAATAAAAAATGTTAAATTGATCACGTTTTGGCGTGTATTTTGAACAAAATATAGTCAGGCAACTATTGATACTCAAACCAAGGATAGACCCTTGCAGGCTTATACAGATACGTTAATTCAAAGATTAGATCGGCTGAATCGACAGCGTATTGATCGTGCGCTGGCGCTTATGAGCTTGCCAAGCCAACGAGTATTTAATCTTATCCCCGCATTGTTTCACTATCATCTTCCTTCTATCCCTGGCCACTTTGATGACTATGTTCCATCTGGTGTATTTGGTTTCCAGCCTTCCGAAGAACAACTGAATCTCTTAGTCGAGCTTGGTTTAGAAGTAAAAGTTGACACCGGCTTGGTGAATAATTCAACTGATATACTCGCGCTTTATACCATGGGCAGCACATCTTCCATTGGTCAAAGTACCTCAAGTGACCTAGATGTCTGGGTTTGTGTTTCTCCTGAAATGGACAGCGAAAACAGAGATCGACTCACCTTGAAATGTGCCCTAATTACTGACTGGGCAAAAACTCAGGGTGTGGAAGCTAACTTTTTCTTGATGGATGAGCAGCGATTTAGAAGTAATTGCTCTGAAGAAATGACAGGTGACAATTGCGGCTCTTCTCAACATCTTTTGTTACTTGACGAATTCTACCGTTCTGCTGTTCGTTTAGCAGGGCAAAGGTTGCTTTGGCAGATAGTTCCTCCGGAAATGGAAGAAAACTATGACGAATATGTGGCTGAACTCTGTAGCGGCGAGTATATAGATTGCTCTGAGTGGATTGATTTTGGTCAGCTTAGCCGAATCCCCGCAGAAGAATACTTTGGATCAAATCTTTGGCAGCTATACAAAAGTATCGACTCCCCATATAAGTCTGTTCTCAAGGCGATATTGCTTGAAGCTTATTCTTGGGCATATCCAAATACTGAGCTGTTGAGTATCGATAGCAAAAGACGTTTCTTTTCCCATGAGCCTGATTTGTATGGGATGGATGCGTACTATTTAATGCTTGAGAAAGTCACGCATTATCTTGAACATATTGGTGACGAAACCCGTTTAGAGCTTGTTCGTAAGTGCTTTTATTTGAAGACTCACGAGAAATTATCTCGCGAGCCTAGTATCGGTTCGGTAAAATGGCGTCGTGAAGCGCTCGCTGACATGGTCGATACATGGCAGTGGCAGCAATCAACTCTTATTGAACTTGATGACCGTCGTAACTGGAAAGTTGAACAGGTTAAAGTCGTTCATCATGCGTTGCTTGATGCGCTGATGCAAAGTTATCGTAACTTGATTCGCTTTGCGCGTAAAAACGACATCACATCTACTATTAGTCCTCAAGATATTAGTATCTTGGCTAGAAAGCTGTATGCGGCTTTTGAGGTGTTACCAGGTAAAGTGACACTTTTGAACCCGCAAATATCCCCAGATTTGCACGAGGCAGACCTCACCTTTATTGAAGTGAGTAAAGGGGGGATTAATAAAGCAGGTTGGTACTTGTACAAACAACCGCTGATTCCTCATCGCATTATCGGCCAACCAAAGCTTGAACATAACGAGTATTTGAGTAAGTTAGTTGCTTGGGCATTTTTTAATGGCTTAATTACTGAAGCGACCCGCCTTCATTCAGTCGTGAAACAAGCTGACATTGATATTGATAAGTTTTATCAAATGGTCAGTGACTTACGCAATACATTTTCGTTGCATAAACGTCGTCCTAGTATGCAGGCCCTTGCGAGTCCATGTGAGATCAGCCAGTTGGCGATGTTTATTAACTTTGAATCTGACCCGACGTCTAATGTCAGTGCGAAGTCGCTCAAAGTCGATTTAAAGAACACCGATATCTTTAGTTTTGGCGAGGAAGACTTAAGCTTAGTCGGTAGTGTTGATTTAGTTTATCGAAATTCTTGGCATGAAGTCCGCACTCTGCATTTCGAAGGTGAGACGGCAATACTCGATGCTTTAAAAACAGTGCTGAGTAAGATGCACCAAGATGCGCTGCCTCCTGAGTCGGTTGATGTGTTCTGTTATGGTAAGAACCTACGCGGCATGATGCGTAATATGATTTATCAGCTCCTCGCTGAGTGCATTGAACTCAGACTCAAGCCTTTTGAACAAGAGAAAAACCGCAGCTTTAAAGCCATTCGTGTGGCAGGCAAAATGTATGGTTTATTCTTTGAAAGACGAGGTGTGTCTGTGCAGAAGCTTGAGAACTCTGTCGACTTCTATCGCTGCATTTCTACCAATAAGCTTACGGGCTCAACCTTGATGGTTGTGGACAAAGAAAAAGATTATCAATTACCTCAGGTGGTGGATGGTTTTGCTAGTGAAGGGCTCATTCAATTTTTCTTTGAAGACACTGAGCATGGATTTAATATTTACGTATTAGATGAGGCAAATAAAATAGAAGTTTATCACCAGTTTAGTGGTGAAAAAGATGAGATGATATCAAGTGTTAACAGCTTCTATACGTCAGTAAAAGATGAAAGCAAGCTCTCTACCCAGCTAATCAACTTCAATTTGCCTCAATATTATCAAATCGTGCATTCCAATGATGGTGAGGATTATGTGGTGCCATATCGCAATGATAATTCGATTCAACTTAAGCCATCAAGAACGGTGACAGCCTAAGTTCGACTGTTAACCTCATACATGGTGTTGTTAATTTTCTTATCCGAATCTGAAGTTACTTAGGTTTCTATTCCCACTCAATGTCTTCTTGGCATTGGTTTTCGCATTCTCTTTTCACCATTGAGTGAAATTCAACTCCGGTCTTGGAACAAATCCATTCATCGTCAACAAGCTTGAAATGGTAGCCACCCGTTTTTGAAGCTAACCAGATTTCATGCATGGGTTCTTGACGATTGATGATGATTTGGCTTCTATCTTCAAACTCAAGGGTCATTACATTACCAGATACTTCGTAATCAATATCTGCGCCGGAGTTATCGATCGCTTCTTCTATTTGCTGTAATTGAGCATCTACATTTTGATGAAATTCGGTGTCATTCATCTTTCATTATCCTGTTGCATTTCTTGGGTGTGGTGCGATTATAGAGGGCATAGAGTTAATAATCACGATATCAACGATGAAAAAATCACTTATAGCATTGACAGTGATGTCTGCATTAGCCTTGGCGGGCTGTGGTCAAAGTGGCCCTTTATATATGCCAAAAGAAAATACAACTAATTCCGAGGCCCAAGCTGCTCCGCAAGCGAATGGAACTCAGTCGACTGCCCCAAGTGCTCAAACGGACAATCAATCCGAATAGCGCGCGTGATAAATAAAAGCGAAAAGTAAAGGTAAGAAAATTGGATTATTTCAACTATCGTGAAGATGGCCAGTTATGGGCTGAAGACGTCGAGTTATCGGTATTAGCAGAACAATATGGCACTCCCTTATATGTCTATTCTCGTGCGACACTTGAGAGACATTGGAATGCGTTTGATAAATCAGTCGCAGGACACCCACATTTAGTTTGTTATGCAGTAAAAGCGAATTCGAACTTAGGTGTACTTAACGCTTTGGCTCGATTGGGATCTGGCTTTGATATTGTCTCTGGTGGAGAGCTCGAGCGAGTGATTGCTGCAGGTGGCGATCCGGCTAAAGTGGTTTTTTCTGGCGTGGGTAAAACAAGCCAAGAAATGAAGCGAGCACTTGAGCTTAAAATTAAATGTTTCAACGTTGAATCTGAGCCAGAATTAGAGCAATTAAATCAAGCTGCCGCTGAGTTGGGTGTAAAAGCGCCGATTTCTCTGCGTATTAATCCAGATGTGGATGCCAACACTCATCCATATATCTCAACTGGCCTAAGAGATAATAAATTTGGTATTGCGTTTGACCGCGCACCTGAGGTGTATAAGTTTGCACAAAGCTTATCTAATCTGGATATTCAAGGCATTGATTGTCATATCGGCTCTCAGCTGACAGATATCGAACCCTTTATTGATGCGACAGATAGACTGCTGGCTTTGATTGACGATTTGAAAGCACATGGCGTAAACATTCAGCACCTAGATGTGGGTGGTGGTCTTGGCGTGATATATCGTGATGAAATGCCTCCACAGCCTTCTGAGTACGCTAAAGCGTTGTTAGATAGGCTGCACAATCATCAAGACTTAGAACTGATATTCGAGCCAGGCCGCGCTATCGCAGCAAATGCTGGTGTCTTGCTCACTCGAGTAGAGTTTTTAAAACATACAGAGCATAAGAACTTTGCCATCATTGATGCTGCGATGAATGATTTGATGCGCCCAGCTCTTTATCAAGCTTGGCAAGATATCGTGCCAGTTTCACCAAGGGATGGGGAAACGACGACTTATGACCTCGTCGGTCCAATTTGTGAAACAGGGGACTTTTTAGGTAAGGATCGAGCACTCGCGTTAGAAGCAGGTGATTTACTTGCTGTACGCTCTGCTGGTGCCTATGGTTTTGTTATGTCTTCGAATTATAACACTCGTGCACGTGTTGCTGAGGTAATGGTCGATAAAGACCAAACGCACCTCGTCCGCCAACGCGAAGAGCTGTCTAGCTTGTGGGCACTTGAAAATGTACTTCCGGAGTAAATAACACAGTATGCACTTTCACTTTTCTAAGATGCATGGTTTGGGTAACGACTTTATGGTCGTAGATTGTGTCACTCAAAACATCTTTTTTTCACCAGAATTAATTCGTCGTCTTGCAGACAGAAATACTGGTGTAGGCTTTGATCAGTTGTTAATAGTCGAAGCCCCTTATGATCCGGAAACTGACTTTCATTATCGAATATTCAATGCTGATGGCAGCGAAGTTGAACAGTGTGGCAATGGTGCACGCTGCTTTGCTCGATTTGTTCGTATGAAAGGTTTGACCAATAAATTCAGTATTAGTGTTAGTACTAAGAAAGGTAAGATGATTCTCAATATTGAGGAAGACGACCAAGTCAAAGTGAACATGGGCGCACCTGAATTTGAGCCAAATAAGATACCGTTCAAAGCGAAACAGGCTGAAAAGACCTATATTATACGAACTGATGAGCATACTTTATTTTGTGGAGCTGTCAGTATGGGTAATCCTCATGTTGTCACTGTGGTTGAGGATGTTGCAAGCGCTGACGTCGAGCAGTTAGGCCCATTGCTGGAATCCCACGAGCGTTTCCCAGAGCGAGTTAACGCGGGCTTCATGCAAATCATCTCTCGCAATGAAATTAAGCTGCGAGTGTATGAGCGTGGCGCTGGTGAGACACAGGCTTGTGGCAGCGGCGCCTGTGGCGCGGTGGCTGTAGGCATTGTGCAAGGGTTACTTGACGAGAATGTCACGGTGCACTTACCAGGCGGTAAACTGAAAATCCAGTGGAATGGTTCAGACAAACCGCTTTATATGACAGGCCCAGCTACCCATATTTATGATGGACAGCTTTCTTGTTAACTTTAAGGATGAATTTTGTCTCAAATTGATGCAGACGCACTGACAGCGCAAGTTGTCACTGAGTATTTAAAAGATCACCCTGATTTTTTTCTTCAGAGACAAGAGCTCGTTGAGCACTTGTCTCTTCCCAACCCAGAGAGAGGCTCTGTATCTCTCGTTCACGTACAAATGAACCGTCACCGCCAACGTATTGAAGAGCTGGAAGAAGAAATCACGGCTCTTATGTCTCTTGCTGCGGATAATGATAGAACGTTTCATGAGTTTATGGATCTTCAAGAGCAGATACTCAAATGCAATGACCTTTTTAGTGCGATTCAGCGTATTGAGAATAAAGCCAAAAGCCTAAACCTTGAGGCTTATATACGTCTGTTAGATGCTGAAGAATCTTGCTATCAAATTTCTCAAGCTCAGTATCAAAAATTTGCTAGTCAGAACTTGAATGGAAAAAGTGCTTTCTTGGGGCGTTTACGCAATTGTGACCGTCACTCCTTACTAGGGGAGTTTGCGTCCACTCCAGAGCTCGGCTCTTACGTAGTGCTTCCTCTGGCAAGGAAACAGATTCTTGGATTATTGATATTTGGAAGCGAAGACGGTGGTCATTTCCAACCGAGCATGGATACGTTGTTTTTACGCCATCTAGCACTCGTATTTTCTCATTTGGTAGAGGCTTTGCCTTGGAACTCAATCGGTGCAGATCATGACCAGCTCTCAAATAGTTCTTCCTCGTAGTTTACAAAAATCTCTGGAGCGCTTTTACGAGTATTTACGAAGTGAGAAAGGGCTCAGCTTGTATACCCAACGTAATTACAAACAGCAACTCGAAACAATGGCGTCTCACCTCAATACGATGGGGGTAAACGAGTGGCGTGATGTTGACTCCTCTTGGGTAAGGCAGTTGGTGAGCAAAGGCAAGAGAGATGGTATGAAAGCGAGCAGTTTGTCGACTCGCCTTTCATCCCTGAGAAGCTTTTTTGACTTTTTGATTTTACGTGGTGAGTTAGAAGCAAACCCCGCAAAAGGGGTGTCGGCTCCTCGAAAGCGTCGACCACTACCAAAAAACTTGGATGTAGATGAAGTTGGCCAGCTTCTTGAAGTGAATGAAGATGATCCTCTTGCAATACGCGATAGAGCCATGATGGAGCTAATGTATGGTGCTGGTTTGCGCTTATCAGAGCTGATTAGTATTAACGTTAAGGACGTTGGTTTTCATAGCGGTGAGATCCGGGTAGTCGGTAAAGGTGATAAAGAACGCGTCGTGCCTTTTTCAGGTTTAGCTGAAGAGTGGGTCGGTAAATGGCTTAAAGAGCGCTCAGGGCTAGCCAATGCTGATGAAAAAGCCTTGTTTGTGTCGAAACTCGGCGTGCGCATTTCCCACCGTAGTGTGCAAAAACGTATGGCAGAGTGGGGGCAAAAACAGGCTGTCGCTAGCCATATTAGCCCGCACAAATTGCGCCACTCTTTTGCGACCCATGTACTTGAATCGAGCAATAATTTGCGTGCAGTGCAAGAACTTCTTGGACATGAAAATATTTCAACGACTCAGATATACACACACCTAGACTTTCAGCATCTAGCGCAAGCATATGACGCCGCTCACCCAAGGGCGAGAAAAAAGGGCAAGAAATCCTAAATGCTTATATACCGTCGACTCCATGATATAAAAGCGGTCACCTTCGATCTCGATGATACTTTGTACGATAATCGTCCGGTGATCGCTCGATTAGAAGTAGAGTTAGCGCAATGGATGACAAAACACCATCCTATTTTTCGCTCTCAGCCTTTATCTTGGTGGAAAGCTTTAAAACAGGAATTGGCGAAAACAGAACCAACCTTAACCCACAATGTCTCACTGTGGCGTCATCAACAGCTTAAGCGAGGATTGCAGCGTTTGGGCTATTCCTCCACGCGAGCGCTAGAAGCTGCAAATGACGCTATGGTGCAGGTAACCTACTGGCGAAGTCAGTTTGAAGTGCCCAAACAGAGCCATGAAGTGTTGGAAGCACTATCTAAAATCTATCCACTTGTTGCAATCACAAATGGCAATGTTGATGTGGACAGAATTGGCTTAAGTGACTATTTCCAAACGGTTCTTAAATCAGGGCTTGATGGGTTGGCAAAACCTCTTCCTGATTTATTTGTTAAGGCTCAACAGTCTCTGAAGCTTCATCCCAGCCAAATCCTGCATGTCGGTGATGCGCTTAATGCTGATATTGTCGGAGCAAAGCGCGCTGGTTTTCAAGCTTGTTGGATAAACTTAACCAATATAAGCCTTTTAAAACAACGCAAAGCGACGTTATTGCCTGATGTAGAAATTGACAGCATTGGCGAGCTGCGATCATTTCTTTAAACAGTGACCACTTCTATCGGCTTGAAATACATTCAGATAATGCGTAAAAAACGCTTGTAGCTGAGATGCTTGCAGCCCCTCTCCATGAGCTTTAAGCAACTCACAGCCGACTTCCAGCGAACATAAGTGCCCTTGCTCTTGGTTGCGACGCAGCGTGTAACCAGATGGAGAGCTGATGTCAGAGATTGACACAGTAGGGAGATGACTTAACCAGCTCGACTTCTTAATCATTTTTTTAGCTTCCTGCCATGTACCATCGAGAATAATATAAACATTTTCCTTTGTTGTTTTTGCTATAACGTTATTTACATCAGTACTTTTTTCATCTGGAAACACAATAAATGGCTGTAGATTCGGTGACAATATATAGTCAATAAAGCCTTCTGGCGCAGAAAGTCTATCCCAAACAAAGTATTGGCAATTCGGTAGGGTTTTAAGCAACAGTTTCCCGCTGTTCGTTGCGCGTTTAAGCTCGTTTGGGTGCATCAATAAAGCGAGCTTTACATCGCTATTGAGCTTAGGGATTAATGAGCAAATGCATTGATGCATAAAACCACATTCAGTGCAGGGCAACGTGGTACTTGAATCACTCATCTATTTTAAACTACTGGTACGATAGAGCACTAAGCCGCCATCTGAAATAGGGTACAGAACATTGCCCACTTTTTCTGAGTCGGCAGTGAGTTGGTTGCCATCAAGAGTAAAAATCCTTTGTGAAATTAGGCGTTGTTGCTGGTGTTGAGTCATCAACACCTGTATTTGGGTATCGTTGAGTTGTTGCCAAAAACCGTGTTCAACAACATCGGCTTGACCGTCCCGATAGCTATATACGGCTTTTGCCGAGTGATCTTTATTGAGCTTCAACTGGATATCGAATTGTGATGATTTTGTTGAAGAAGCAGAGTAGGTACCAACCCAAGATAACGTGTTGTCAGTATTTCCTATTATCCCACAGCCTTTATATGTTTCGTTATTGAATGTTAAGGAGGCGGACCAGCCAGATAAAAAGTTTCGTGCATCGTTAGTACACACTTTTTTCGACAATACTAATTGACCGTGTTTGAGTTGATATACGCGCTTGGATGAAGATATCGATGAGGCTTCAACTCTATAGGTGTGCTGTGACCGCCCAGAGAGCTTTATCTTCGCTTTATTTGGCACAAATGATACGGCCCAGGCTGGCTCACTGCCAAAAGCGCGTGTCGGCTGGGCGGGGTTATCACATAAACTGTATTTGAAATTAGTGAGATAATTTATGTTATCAACAACAAACTTACCGGAGTATCCTGCGCTAAAGCCAACGCTATCTGGTGGCGTTAAATGGCCAACAAGTTCAGCATACATTGGCTCATAGGGAGTTTTTTCAATCGATTGGGCGAGTTTTAATTCTGAGTCTGGCAATTGGATCCAATATTGTTGGCTGCTACCGCATGGAGTGAGTGAGCGCACCTCTTGCCCAAGAACGACTTGCCCACGTATGGTGAAAGGCTGAAGCTGAATACTGGTGGGGTTTGTTAGAGTTGCACTTTTTTCAACTGGAGCACTTTCTTGTACTATTGAGCAACCTTGTAATAGGGTTAATGTAACTAGCGCCACAGGGTATAGCATTGCCTTCATCAGATATCTCTTATTCTCAGACGACGTGGAGTCTATTATGGCATATTGGTTGTTTAAAACCGAACCGGATACTTACTCAATCGACACCTTGCAAGCTGAAAAAGTGTCTTGCTGGGAAGGTGTTAGGAATTATCAGGCAAGGAATATGATGAGAGATAAAGTGAAGCTGGGGGATTTGGTCTTTATTTATCATTCTTCTTGTAAGAATGTCGGTATCGCTGGCATAGCGAAGGTAGTAAGAGAGGCTTACCCCGATCACTTTGCTTTTGAGCCAGAAAGTGATTACTACGATGTAAAATCAGACCCCAGTGATCCCACGTGGGTAATGGTCGATGTAGAGTTTGTTCGTAAGCTAGATAACCTGATTCCGCTGAGTAAACTTAAATCCATGCCAGAGTTGGTTGATATGCCTTTAGTTAAAAGAGGCAATCGCCTATCCATAATGCCAGTTGGTGAGCAAGAATGGCAGGCGATAATGTGCAGTCACCATAGCGCTTAGACTTATTGGAATATGGCGATTTAAATGTCCTTTAAAAGGTGTTGTTTAAGGTAGTGAGCGACGGCATCTTCGGTATTTGCACCGATAACCTCATTATTTGGTAGTGCATTGAAAACTCGTTGGTGGGCAGTTCCCATCACTAGCCCTTTTCCAGCCATGGTCAACATTTCAACGTCATTCATTCCATCTCCAAATGCGATGCAATTGTCTAGCGAATGACCGAGTTTATTCGCGACGACTTCTAAAGCTTCGCCTTTAGATACGCCCGCTCCCATCACCTCTAAACACTCTGGAGTGGAAAATGCCACATTGACGCAGTCACCAAAGCGTTCGTTGATGAGATCTTCAAACTGCATTAGGAATTCATGAGTACCTCTAGGGTGGGTAAAAAATATCTTGGAGATCCCTTCTGTTGGTGCATTGCGAGCGTCGAAAATATCAAAAAAGAAGCCAGAGCTTTCGTTAAAGCGCTTCAGATCTTCATCAGCTTGGTTGATTAGCCAGTCGTCATTTCGATACAAGTTGATCTTCATATCCGTTTCATGTTGGACAACATCGATGATGTCTTGTACCAAATTTTGAGGAACATTATGACTAAACATAAGGTTGTCTTCAGTGTCGTGCACTCTGGCGCCGTTAGAAGTCACCATATAAGCTGGAATGCCAGCCAGCTCTCTGATGCCAGCAACATCAACGTGGTGGCGGCCGGTCGCGAATACGAACGTATAGCCTGCTTGATGAAGTTGCTTTAAAGTGTGTTTGGTAAATACGCTTAATTGGTGGTTTGGCTGAAGTAGAGTGCCATCTAAATCTGATGCCACGATACGTATAGGGGAGGTGATATCGCTATTGGTCATGGAGTCCTCTAAAGAGATACAGTAAATCTATTCTGGCTTGGGTACGTTTCCAGTGTACGACATTTACTGCTAGAAAAAGAGGGTAAAAGTTCTACAGGATATTTCCCATTTTAATATTTAGTGAAAAAAGCCAGTAGTGAGCTTAATACTATATTTCTGCAATCATCTTTTTCAAACATCAATTCATGCTTAGCGCCTTCGATAGCGATGAACTCTGCTTTACTATTTGATTTTTTTAGTCGGTTGAAAAACTTAACCTGACATTTGTTCGACACTATTCGGTCGTTGCTACCTTGTATTATTTGCAACGGAATTTGAATATGTCTCGCCATTTGTAAGCATTGCTTGGCTGCCATTAAAGCTTGCCAAACCCAGCGAACACTTGGGCCGCCAACTTTAAGCTCTGGCATAGATTCGTACAGGTCCCGGAACCAGCGGTAGCGCACTTCACTTTGTGATAGAAGATTACCTTCAAATGGTTTTGCATTATATCGGCTGTAGCCCGGCGCATAATTTGTTTTTGGAGAGAACGCTGCCATGATTTGCGTCAGTGGGATAGCAACAGGTTGTAGCCAAGCTGGCATTGGTACGCCATACATTGGCGCGACGAGGCAAGCTGCGTCAAATGCATGGTTAGTATACGTTTGTAGGTATCGAGTGCAGATCGTTGAGCCCATAGAGTGGGCGAGCAAGTATCGTTTATTGTAATGAGATAAATCAAAATCTTTCAATAGCAGCGACATATCTTCAATGTAGTCGGTGAAGTCATAAACGTAGCCCATTTCTTTATCTTCCACTAAGCGATCAGATAAGCCTTGTCCTCTATGGTCAAAAGAGTATATGTCGTAACCTTGCTGAAACAGCTCATAGAATAGTTCTCGGTATTTCCAGCTTGATTCTATTCTTCCGTTGACCACTACGACGGCTTTATTGTGCTCAGGCGAGGTTATTTTGCACCAATACAGCTTAGCTTTGTCGACGCGCGAAGTTGTGAAACCTTCTTTACGGTTTTTCCATAATTCAGCGGCATCTTGATTGATCACGGTATCAAAATTGGACTCTTGGGTATAAAGCGTTGGAGTATTTGAGCTGGACTGATTCATAGGTGCCTTGAATTCGAGCGGAAACCATTGAATTATGTGCTCGTTAGGTGCTGAAGTCGAGTCTCTGGGTAATAAATTCATAGTTAACTTCAACTGTGAAGTTTTTATGACATACCGTATTCCTCATTGACTGTTTGAATTTCATTATTCAATATATATGGAAATTCACATATGCAGATATAGATATGTTACCTCATCAATTTTTTAAATTGCTTTCCGACGAAACACGAGTGCGTTGCTTGATGCTCATTGTCCATGAGCAGTGCTTATCCGTTGGTGAGTTAACTGAGGCTTTAAAGGAAAGCCAACCAAAGATCTCTCGCCATTTAGCTCAACTTAGATCGAGTGGGGTGTTGGTCGATGTACGCCAAGGGCAATGGGTGTTTTATCGCTTGAACAGTGAACTGCCTGGTTGGGCAAAGAAGCTAATAGAACACCTAGTGGCTTCCAATTGTTTGAAGAATGAATATCAGCAAGATATTGACCGAATTCAGGCAATGAAAGACAGACCCGTTTGTTGTCAATAATTAAGTTTTTGAGGAAGAAGTGCTATGAGCATCAAAGTAGGTATTAATGGTTTTGGTCGTATTGGGCGTCTCGCAATGCGTACGGCGTTTGATTGGCCAGAATTAGAATTTGTGAAAATCAACGATGTTTCCGGAGATGCAGCCACTCTTGCACACCTACTTGAGTTTGATTCAGTGCAAGGTCGCTGGCTTCACGAGGTCCATACTGAAGGTAGTGAACTGCACATAGCAGACAAGAAAGTTGAGACTTTTCAGCAGCAGAATATTGACGATGTAGATTGGTCTGATTGTGACGTCGTTATTGAATCAACGGGTGTGCACAGAAAAACCTCTTTTCTCAATAAATACCTTGAACAGGGTGTGCAGCGTGTAGTGGTATCAGCTCCAGTAAAAGAGCCGGGGATTGCTAACATTGTTGTTGGTGTTAACGATAATATTTTTGAACCTGAGAAACACCGTATCGTGACAGCAGCATCTTGTACAACAAACTGTATTGCTCCTGTGGTGAAAGTGATCCATGAGAAGCTGGGTATTGAGCAGTCTTCATTTACCACCATTCATAATCTCACCAACACCCAGACAATTTTGGATGCTCCACATAAAGATCTGCGTAGAGCGAGAGCCTGCGGTACTAACCTGATTCCAACTACAACAGGTAGTGCGACTGCAATTGTTGAAATATTTCCTGAGCTAAAAGGCAAAATTAATGGTCATGCTGTTCGAGTTCCGTTAGCCAATGCATCTCTTACAGATATCATCTTCGACGTGAAACGCGATACGACAGCAGAGGAAGTCAATGCATTGCTAAAAGAAGCTTCGCAAGGTGAGTTGAAGGGCATCCTTGGCTATGAAGAAAAACCGCTAGTCTCAATTGATTACAAAGGTGATCAACGCTCGACTATTGTTGATGCCTTGTCGACCATGGTTGTTGGAACTCGAATGGTGAAAGTCTACGCTTGGTATGACAATGAAATGGGTTACGCAACTCGAACGGCTGAGCTTGTTCGTAAAGTCGGTTTAGCATAGAAATACATAGAGAGAGCCATGTTATCTTCATTGGATAAAAGTGTGCGGCAATATGCCTTGGTGACGTTTAATTATTGGAACTTCACGCTAACGGATGGCGCGTTGCGCATGTTGGTAGTTTTGTATTTCTACGGTCTCGGGTATTCGACCCTAGAAATCGCTTCACTTTTTCTGTTTTATGAATTTTTTGGAGTGGTGACCAACTTAATTGGTGGTTGGCTTGGGGCAAGAATGGGCCTCAACCGAACCATGAATATTGGACTTGCCATGCAGATATTGGCTCTTTGCATGCTCGCAGTGCCGACTGAGTGGCTCGTCATTCCTTGGGTAATGCTTGCTCAAGCTTTATCTGGGATTGCCAAAGATTTAAATAAAATGAGTGCCAAAAGTGCAATCAAAGCGTTGGTTCCTAACGATCAACAAAATGCTTTGTATCGCTGGGTAGCGATTCTGACCGGTTCAAAAAACACCCTAAAAGGAGTTGGGTTCTTTTTAGGGGGCCTGCTGCTTACACTGGTTGGTTTTAAATTTTCCGTTCTTATCATGGCGGCGGTGTTGGCAGTGGTATTCGTTTGTAGCCTAATTTTCTTAGAGAGTGATTTAGGCAAGTCAAAGAGTAAGCCTAAATTTAGCCATCTTTTTTCGAAGTCTGGGTCAGTGAATACGCTTTCCGCTGCGAGGATGTTCTTATTTGGTGCGCGAGATGTTTGGTTTGTTATCGCGTTACCCATTTATCTTGGCAGCGTGTTCGGTTGGGATCATCTTCTTGTTGGTGGGTTTATCGCTATTTGGGTAATGGCTTATGGTATCGTTCAGGGTATTGCACCAAAGATAACGGGTAAGGAGAAAGGTCATATTCCCGATGGTCGAGCCGTATTTATTTGGGCGCTTGGGCTGTCAGTTGTCACGGGCGTTATCGCGTACTTAGTACAAATTGGTTGGGAGCCTGAGTTTGTCATCGTTGTTGGGCTAATGATCTTTGGCGCGGTCTTCGCTATCAATTCATCTCTACACTCTTATCTAATAGTAAGTTATGCCAAAGGAGATGGTGTATCTCTAGATGTAGGTTTCTACTATATGGCGAACGCAATGGGACGGCTTATCGGTACAGTGCTGTCCGGTTGGGTATTTCAAATTGGTGGCATCGTGCCTTGCCTATGGGTGTCTTTTGCCTTTTTGTTTGTTGCAACGGTTATCTCGGTAAGATTACCTAAGATGAACAAATTGGAGCCTGCAAGTTAGCATTTACGAAAATTTACAGGTAAATGCGTAGAAAAAGAACAATATATACATAACAATAGGATTAGGCTTATTGGAAATGGAGGGAAACCATGTCTGATATTGAGAAAGTCATCCTACGAACGCGTAAGATAGAATCATTGCTGAGACTGCAATATCATGCGGAAGGAAAAGGTTTGGATCAGCTAATTACTAGCTGTGAAGAACGTTTGCCTCACGATGTGATTGATAAGTTACGCTACATAGCATCGACTTACGACAAAGTTGTTCATGAAGATCAATACAGTTCTGACTTAGGCCGTCAATTTCTCTCTGCTTGTCATGACTGTGAGCGTGACTTAACTCCTAGAAGTGGCCGATTTATCTGGCGAGTTGCTATTACTCTAATGACATTAATTACGTTAATTGCAATCGCTTTTTATTATACGCACTGGGATGAATTGACTCGACACATTATCGTCAACCCTAAGTAGATTGACGTTAAACGTTCAAAATTAAACCAAACAAAAAAGGACACTCTACTGAGTGTCCTTTTTTGTTTTTTGTGAGTCTTAGTAAAGCAAGGGCAGTGCGGTAAATGCACTGAGTATTAATGCGATTATTACAAGACCTTGTTTTTGCGAGGAAGAAATCATAGCACTGCTCCTATTAATTGGTTAACGAAAGTATGTAATACATATTAGCACTACTTTTGGCCTTAGATCAAACTTATTGGCTTATATTTTTCAAATCTAATGCTTTTGTATGTTAAATGTCAGGTAAATCGATACGTTTTACATGGTTTTTTGGTTAGATCTAAATTTGTTCACTAAGCATTTTTAGATGGAATTTTTAATGTAAGTGTTTGTTTTGTTAGGTTAAAATATTTGTTTGTTTTGTGTTCTAATTTGGATTGTTTGTGTTATTTGGTTTGTGTTGTGAAATTCTTTATGTTTGCCAAAAATTGACGGTTAATTTGATTTTTACTTGCAGTGTAAGACTGATTTGCCTACTTGTTTTGAGAAAACTCATGGATTAACGGTATTTTATCCATATAGGTGATGTTAGGTGTTCTCTTAGATCTCTATAGCTATTAATACAATGTTTCTTTAGTAAGGTGTTGATATTTAATGATGTTTATTTGTTTTTTTCTCGGTTTTTAATCGGGTGAAACTCGCCTATATGTACATGGAGGGCAAAGTTTTTTGTATAGAGGTAGGTTAAGAGACTTTGATGCAATGAATAGGTTAATTGTAGATATGGTTATCACCAAGAGGTTATAGTGCCTATTTACGCTAAGGTAAATGATGACAAATCTGTTGTAAGACAATGAATGATATCTAGCAAAAGTCTCCCAATTGTTGCTATATTCCCCACTAAGTATTGTGTCAGTAACTATGAGTAAATAGATGGATATTATATCTGTGTCCGTGATGCTTTTTTTAATCATGGATCCAATGGGTAATCTACCCATTTTCTCTTCTGTATTACGTCATGTTGAGAAAAAAAGAAGGCGAGTTGTACTCATTCGCGAGCTGTTATTCGCTCTCGCGGTAATGCTGTTATTTCTTTATTCTGGAGAGAAAATTTTAAACTTTTTGTCTCTCCAACAAGAAGCGATCACTATCTCAGGAGCGATAATTCTGTTCCTTATTTCGCTTAAAATGATTTTCCCAAGTAAAGATGGTGCGCTTGGTTTGGCTGCTGGGGAAGAGCCGTTTATCGTACCTCTTGCCATCCCTATGCTTGCAGGGCCTTCGATACTGGCGACCTTGATTCTTATTTCGCATCAAAAACCCAATCAAATGGGTGAGCTAGCATTAGCGCTGGTTATTGCTTGGGCGGCTTCATCTATTATTCTCCTGTTAGGGGAAGTGTTTGAAAGAATTGTTGGGCCTAAGGGGCTTGCAGCGATTGAAAGGTTAATGGGGATGTTGCTGTTGATGATTTCGGTACAAATGTTCTTAAATGGAATATTGAGTTATATCGAGCAGCTACATAAAGTCGTAAACTGAATTGTTAGCAGTGGATAACATAAGGGCTAGACTTGCGTCTAGCCCTTATGTATTTAGGTCATGTATTTTCTGCGAATATCCAACAAAGAGAAAATACCAAACACCAAAATAGACCATTTTTCCCATCGAGTCATATTCACTTTGTCGCCAAAAGCACCAATAAAGATAAGCATCTGTAGTCCATGCATGATGAATAAAAAAGCGGTCATAATATATAGTGCAACGGCGGATTTACCCGGGAAAGGGTGAAAAATATTGGCTATCAGAACTAACCAAACAAACCCTATTGCAGCTTTCGCTAATAAAATTAGTATTTTCATTCAGGTATCCTTGTATATAATCTGTAGCAGACTTGGCCTGCTACTTTTTCCCTATATAACTGCCAGTTTTCTGGGATCTCAGTTAGAGTAAGTTCTTTTTCGGTCTCAATATAAATCATAGCGTCTTTAGTAAGCCAGTTATTTGATTCAAGTAGATAGACCGTTTTTTCTAACAGCCCTTGTCTAAAGGGTGGGTCAATAAAAACGATATGGTTAGGTGTTCCTGATTGTTCAAGATAACTCAACGCGTCTTTATTAACGACTTGGATATTATCCGCTTTAAGTGAGACAACATTACTTTTGATTTGTTGATATGCTTGCTTATTTAGTTCAACAAGAGTGACTTGGTCTGCTTGTCTTGAAGCGGCTTCAAAGCCAAGCCCACCGCTACCAGCGAATAGATCTAAGCATCGAGCATTTGGGACATCGGTCGCAATCCAGTTAAATAGTGTTTCTTTTACTCTGTCGGTTGTTGGCCTTAAACCTTCAGCATCGTGTACAGGCAGTTTTCGTCCTCGCCACCGTCCACTGATGATTCTGACATGCCCCGTTGATGACTTTTTTTGAACTGTGTTTTGTTGGCGACGTTTTACCATAGATTTTTTGACCGCAAATAAAGTGATACTATACCGAGTTGCCAATTGAAACGCAGTTGGCAATACCCCAAATTGTACAATGACAGAGCTTTTCAATCTAATGTGAAAGTTTTCATGGCTTTGTCATTTATCTTTTCTTAAGACGAGATAATTCTCAGAGAAAAGAGTCATAGTTAGAATAAGTAGATCTAGGATATCTCCAGATGACGGAAAAAAAGAAGCGCGGATTACTTTCTTGGCTTGGCTTTGGTGACGAAGAAAAAGTAGAGTCACAAGCAGAACAACTAGAACAAGAAAAGCAAGTTGAAGAGGTCGAGCAAGCTCAACCTGAAGATAATGTTGAACAAGAACCCCAGCAGGAAGAAACTGCAGAAGCAGAAGCAGAAGCAGAAGCAGAAGCAGAAGCAGAAGCAGAAGCAGAAG
>NZ_JBLNLI010000028.1:0-23555 GCF_059777565.1 Vibrio sp. A37
ACGCAACAATAAATATAAAAACCGTCGGGCTGGCGGGGCTAGCTTAGGGAGCGACAGGATCGGGGGTTGGAGCAATCCAGTCTAGTGAAGGCGTGTTGAACTTTATGGGGAGGAGTATGTCAAAAAGGAGCAGAGACAATTATCCAACTTTAGGGAATAATTATCTCTGCCAATAATATTATGAATTAGTTTTAGGAACTAAGCAGTTAGGAGTGACTGTTATAGTGTCAGAGCCATATTCTCCTTTATCGAGAGCTTTGACATAATCCGTAGAGTTTGAAGTTAAATTAAAGACCATTAATCCTCCCCAACCTTGCTGGATAGCATTACTTGCAATTGAAGAGGCAGTATTCGCATCAGTGTATGTAGTGCTAACCGAAGCATATAAATCGTTTTGTGACATGCCATAATCTGTGTATGGTGATATAGCACTTATCCCGCCCGGGTAAGATCCTGGAGTTGCAGAGTCTAGAAAGTCAGCAAGTTTTACGTTGTATTTCCCGTAATTGGCAGAAAAAACACTGTGGTCCCACAATAGTACCTTTTGTATTATTTTATCTTTGAATTTTGGGTTTTGCTTTAAAGCCTGTGTGATCATGATCATTGATGTATCGTTGGGAATACAACTACTGTATTCATCATCAATAGCAATACCATCAAGATGATATTTTTGAACAAAATCGGCTATTTTGTCCGCAAAAACTTTCACTGAACTAGGGTCTGTCATACAGCTCCATCCCGAGTTTTGCTGGCCTCCTGCTATTCCAACAAGCACCTTAACCCCTTTTTCTTGAACTTCACTTATTTGGTTTGTGTCATTGAATAATTTACTATCATACTGATTTAAGTAAATGCTAGGGTTATTAGGGTCCTTACCATGAATATTTGCAGCAAAAACGACAGCTTCATCAAAGAAAGGAGTTTGGTAGGTTTTCGTTCCATCTTGTGAAGTTTGAGTCTGCATAAAACATGCGGCATTAGATAAAGCATTATCATTAGTTTCTACATAAGCAACATTGGTAAAGGCATAAGCAGATGTACATATTACTGCTAAAGAAGCTACTGTGATAAGTTTACCAAATTCGGAATATCTCATATTTTAAAATCCCTTGCTTTTAAAGTTCGTCACGTAGGTTACTAAGCTAAAAAGGCGGGAAATGAGATGGAGATAACAAAGTATTTATCGCTAACCATAAAAAAATGTTTTTTTTGGTTAGAACTACACCACTCTGACTGCTTGGGTGACTAAAAATAACAATTTATGTTTATTTATCAATATGCATGTTAGACTACTTGGTTATAAAATTCTGTCATATTTAACTTGAATATTGCGTAAACACTTAACCCTTTACACCTAAGTACCTTGTTTGGCATGTATGGATTTATATAAATATTATTTATATTATCTTGGTGTATTTTAGATTCATGATTATAGTTAGATTCTGAAATAAATTTCGAAATCATATCTATAGTTCACTCCCTAATGTAGGTACTTTATGACTTTATCTAAGGCAATGAAATATAGGGGTTTAACTCATTAGGCGTAGAGGCTTGATTTTACCCGGACCTTTGCTTGATTTCATCTGACTTTTTCGGCTCAGATTAGTTGGGAATATAAATCAAGTACGGCTTGAGCTGGTTAAAAATGTGTTCGATTTAGTTAAGAACGAGTTTGATTTCATCCTGATGTGCTCACTTTAGTTGCGAATATAATTTTCAGCGATTTATAGTTCAATCAAACGTAGGTTTAAGAAAACTTTCTTCTTGAGGGGCTAACTAATTGAAACATCTTCCTTATTAACTGGTTCAAAAAAATAGTTCACTCTACATATGAGTTTTTTGTACTTTTGCTGATTCTTAACCAATGCGAGCACGGTAGTTATGTTCTTAAGCTCATTCTGAACTAAAGTGAGCACGTCTAGCCGGATAAAATCAAGTAGCCAGCATGGATATCATCGGGACTCATCCTTTCTACTCACACCGTTCCCCATAGAGACTTTGAAATCGCTATACATCAAGCCGTTCAAAAATTAAACCACTCTGAATGCTAGTTACTTAAGTCTCTGATACCAAAAAACTGGATGTTTAGCGATTAGTGTTTACGTTAACAATTTACTAAGAGGCTGGTTCTACGTATAAATCGTTATTTTTAAGAACAAGGTTAAAGGCCTTATTGCCAGAATTATCAACTCCATCAATAGAAAACGATGTCTGTATTCCATTGGTACAGTTAATTTGAACATTGAGGTATGATTTATAAACATCATCTGGACCATTTATATTTACGTAATTTTGCATCAAATATGAATAAGTATCATCTTTAGGACAGTTGCCACCTACGTTTAACATTAATACTGATGTAGTATTTCTTTTAATGTGAGCATCTTCAATGCCAGGCTGACTACTACGATAATTGCCAAAATAGATATCTTCATTAGTAAATAAATCATGTACGTTGATGAAAGTATAGTTAGACGTACTTATATCATCAGATAGATGATTGCTAGCATATACGCCACATGAAACAAAAAAGAATAGTAGAATTCCCATTTTTTTTATAATGCTTTTAAAAAGTGTTGACATTAAATTATTACCTTATTGATTAACCTTCATCATTACATTTTGAAGGACGTTCTAAAAAATCTTACTAAGGTCGGTAAGTGACCATAATTTTGAAATTACTCTCCGAGTAATCACTTTTTTTATTTTTAGAATTAGCATTACCATACCAGCGACCTGAATAGCACTGAGTTAAAAATACATATTTCATTGTATTATAAAGAAAAAAGATAAATATTCCATCTTGGGGGGAACGATTTTCATATCAATTTTTCTGTTTTGATAATTAAACATACTATAAAAAATGATAATTTATGTATATTTACCAGAAAGTTATGGTTAAGTTATTTGATTGTAGTAATCTCTTTTGTTTATTTTTAATGCCACGTAAAAACTCAGCCCTTTACATGTAAGTACTTTTTAACATGAATAAATTAAAACATCATATTAGTTATTATATTGATATTATCTAAGGGTATTTTCTATTATAGGGTACGCTTCCGATACTTTGATGAAAGGCGCATTCCAATTGGTAAGTTCTCAGACCTGATAAACATATTCACACTTGATGAGATCGTGAGTCTAAAATAGAAATAAAAAAGTAGAAACCCTTGAAGAGAAAGGTTTCTACTTAAATACATCGACACTTTGGACTGGTTATTTGTCAGTAAACCAATGAAGATACCAAGACAACCTTCAAAACCACATTACCAAACCATTATCTTGATAAATGGATGGGCTAGTATCACTCGGTAGATAAAGCAATTAGATCGCAACTTACTCCGGCCATCGAAACTTTGAAGTCGCTAAACATAAAACTAGAATACTTCAAATTAAATGTACGGCAAATATCAGTGAAAGAAAGACACTCTATGTTTATCCAAAAATCACGCTTAATAAAATGGATAATAATCTAGTTTTGGGCTGAAGTTACTGTGACGTATTCTGTAGTCGGGTTATCATTTGCAAATCCAGCTGATAGTAAATCATCACCATCAATATATGCAGACGTACTGTTTGGCAAATAAATATTTCCTTGAATGTAAAAGTCGATATGATTAGTATCTTTTTCTATATAATACATCGTCAAAAACTGTGACTGAGTTTCATCGGTAGAATGATTATAATTATTATTAGTTTCAGCAGTGCCCGATAATACGTCCGAAGAAGAAAAGCTAACCGATAAGTCGCCACACGTCCTAGAAAAGTTACGCATGTTATTTCTTCTTTCTAATCTAAAATTACTATATGTTACAGGCCACTTTGAAGCATAATCATCAGATATAGAGCTATTTTTATCAATTGTATTATCTGGAGAACCATTAACTGTCATTACCATAGAGCACCTTAGCTCTTTTATAGGCCCCCTGAAAGTATATACCTTAACATTATATGATGCACTGTCATTTAAAGGAAGTATTGGAGATGCTGTGGGTATTTTTTCATTCGCATATGTAAAACTAGAAAAAAAAATGACAGCTCCGACAAGTAATTTACTTTTTTCATTATTTAATACACCTTCTACATTTTCAGCTAAGCTGTTATTACAATATAATAGCTTAGGATTATATTAAACTGGTTAGATGTAACTTAAGTTAATGTATTTTTACTTAAGAAAATAATAACGATTAAGAAATGTTTTTAAAGTTAAAAATTATTAAATAATTAGGTAATGACACTAACCTTGATTTTGAACAATTTTAAAGTTTTTCTTGATGATTTTTTAGTTCTTGAGCCTAAAATCGAAATAAAAAAGTAGAAACCCGAATAGAAAGATTTCTACTTAAAAGTTCCACACTATGGAGTGATCGATTGTCAGTAAATCAATGTTAATCGGGTTTGAAGTACATCGGAACAGAAAACAACTATAAGGGTTAAATTGCTATTTTTAAACAGATAAAACTTTTGAATGAAATTGCATGGTGACAGTAGGGTAAACATAACACCTACCCCACCAAAGAGTGTATTAAAAAGTGAGCGACGTTTTGCTCTTTATGCCATGTTTTCATTTCTGCTGAGAAGTCAGGGTATTCATTGATGGCATTGAAAAGAGATGGGATACGCTCGGAGCGAACTTGGATAGAAACTGGCTTAATTTGCTTTAAGCTATCAAAGCAATCGGTGAGCTGCTCTTCTATGATGTAAAGAATGTCCGATTCCACCTCATCACCTTCTTGGTAAAGCAAAGAGCCGAACTCCTCTTTCTCGTTTAAATGCACTAAGAGATCATAGAATTGATGCGCTCCTAAACTGCTTGTTTGTGCCTTTCGGCTCAATTCATATAAACGCGCTTCTAAATGTCCCGTTGGATGTCGAGCGATTTCCAGTAACCGCTTGATCTCATTTTTAACCGGTTTCCATTTGGGCTGCTTTAGTTTTGGCTTAAGGAAACGAATGAGTAATTTGTTTCTAGACGCTCTAGAGACGCGTCTTGAGCACAACGAGGCTTCCATTAAGACATGCAGTAAGGAGTAGGTGACTAGGTCACGTAAACAGAAGTAATACTCAAAATCTTTATCAACTTTCACGGTTCTTAAATACAGCTAAGGCTAAATGTTATGCTATTGAGTTGGGTTCTTCTGATACACCAGAATCAATCGAACATTACACTTTTTCGGCGTTTAACTCAAATTTTTGATGAAACTAGGTGAGGTCTCTTTAGAGACGATTACTAAAATCGTGGATTTAGCATAATAGGTATAATCATCACCACGTTTGTAACTGCAATATAGTAATGTCACTATTTAGCCAGATTAAAATGTCACCTTAGTATACGTTTCTTATTACGGATTTGTTGGCTAAGGATTCAAGACATGCTGATAACGATGAGTGAACATGATATTAACCGTTTTAAAGCCCTTCCGCTCAAAGGGTTGAGGCTGTGTGTTAATATAGACTAAAATCAGCCTATCGATGACCAACGAAAACGCAATCCGTGGAACCAACTGAAAAAGTCTTGACTTCCCTAAGGAAAATCATACGAGCTACAGACATTCACTCAAAAAAGTTAGCAAAAACAACCGGACTCACTGCACCACAAATTTTGCTGCTTAACGCTATCAACCGAGAAGATACGAAAACCATAAAAGAGATAGCTGAGAGCATTAGTTTGAGCCAGGCCACAGTAACCTCTATTCTTGATCGACTTGAGAGAAAAAGCTTAGTTATACGGCGTCGTTCCGATTTGGATAGACGAAAGTTTTTCGTCCATTTGACCGACGAAGGAGTTAAGACGCTCTCCAAGGCACCGACGCCACTCCAAGAACAGTTCTCAGAAAGTTTTAACAGGTTGGAAAGTTGGGAGCAGAATATGATTATTGCTTCCCTGCAACGCTTAGAGAGTATGATGAATGCACAAGATATTGATGCATCTCCCCTTCTAGATCTTGATACTGTCTCTCGTTCTCAGTGATCAACTCTACAGCAGAACCGAAAATAGTTCTGCTGTTCTAAAGGAGTGTTAAAGCTTAGCTTGCTGATAAGTTAGATTGGCTTTTTTCACCTAAGTTAAAAACCAACGGCAAAACGCACAGTAGCCCCACTATTAATGTAATGGCAAATAAATAGATAAGACTGTGTACATTAATATGAGTTATTTCTGTGGCTATCATTGGCGCAAAACCACTAATAGCGGCGCCTAAACCATAACTTGCACAGCAGCCACTACTTCTGATTTTCTTAGGGAAAATTTCCGAGAATATTGGTGTCGATGCTCCTTGGATAACGCATATTAAAACGGTCATTATTAACATGCCGAAGTAAATACTTGAAATATGATTTGATAGAATCAGTCCAAATACCATCGGTAAGAGAATAATATGTAATATTATTCCCACTAAGGTAAGTTGGGCTCGACCTACAATGTCTGAGATATAACCAAACAATGGGTACAGCAAGCAAGCGATGGCAAGTATTACTGCATTTAAAATAAGTGACTCATCTAAAGTCATATGACTATGTTGAGTAAAGAAGGTGATGAAATAGACAAAGTCTAAATAGAAAATAACACCCAGAACCGCAGCCAAAAGTGTCGAAATAGTGAACCTAAACTTATGCTTTTTCCATAACTGTTTGTAGGTATTCTGATGTCCTTTCGGGTGTTTAAACTCTTTCTGCTCTATAGCAGAAACCTCTCGTAGCTCCTTACGAATAGAAAAGAAGTAAAACGCTAGCAGTAATCCACCAATAGCAAAGGTAATTCGCCATGTGTACTGCACCCACTCATGTGGGAGAGAGTTCACTACAATATAACTCACAGCAGAGGCGAGCAAAAATCCCAAAACAGACACTGTTAATGCAACGCCAGTATAAACCCCGGTGTTTTTCAAATTCCTGTTTTCATTGGTTACCACAATTAGACTAGCAAACTGCCCACCTGCTGATAGTCCTTGTAGAATACGAATAAGAACTAGCAAGATAGGCGCAGCAATACCAATAGTTTGATAGCCAGGAAGCAGAGCGACGGCGAATGTCGATGCTCCCATCATAACAATGGCAAGGTTCATACTGTAATAACGGCCAATTCTGTCACCAAGCCAACCAAATACAAAGCCGCCTATTGGCCGCGCAAGAAAACCTATCGCAAATGTTGCAAATGCGAGTAAAATACTTGCGAATTTACTTTGTGTACTAAAAAAAACACTTCCAATTATTGAAGCGAAATAGCCGAAAACGCAAAAATCATACCATTCAATAGCGTTTCCGAAGGACGTTTTGAGGGTATGAGCAATTTTCTTTTGTAACACATTCTACCTATTAGTTTGAAATACGCTTAGTATTCTAAGTACTTTTTGTTAGTTAACAAGCTATCAAGTTAAAATTTAATTACTCAAACTTAGTTTGTATGGTTGCGTGTGGTGATGAATTGAATTGAGCTGAGATTATTGCCAACTTGAAGAACTTTACGGCATGGCTCTGAGTAAATTCAAGTTCGCGGACAACCTGCTTTTAGTGTGATCCTATCTTTTGTATTGAGCTAAATATGGAGATGCTTTTGCTTATTCTCTCGGTGCTGATACATTTAGAATGATTATTTGTTTTGGTTCTATTACCTGCCCTGTAGGTAAAGACAAACGCTCTCCTATCATTTGAAACCCTTGCCAAGGTTTAGCGATTCCAAGTTCCCTACCCTCATACATTCGAATGAGCCGAATACCGTTTACTTAAGGTGAGCGGCAATGTTTTTCTTGAGTTATGTGTACTTGAGGTATATTTCCAAAATCAGGCATCAGAACCTAGCAGAAAGATCAAAGGTTTGACTATATTTTAACTATGAATACAGAGCGAATATAAATCTAATGTGGAAATTCGTATATCAAGCTATAAAAGTTACTTATTGCAGACTATTCTTACTCACATCAGTTTTTTTTCTCTCACCAACTCATTCGACTGAGATTGACATAGTCACAGACGACTTTCCCCCTCTGCAGATACTAGTCAACGATAAACCTGCAGGTTATGTTGTAGAGTTCGTTCAAGAGCTTGTAAAAGATGCATCCAAAGAGTACCCGCTACGAATCAACACAATACGGTTCCTTCCATGGAAGAGAGCTATGTCGTTCACTAAAAAAACAGAGAACGTACTTTTCTTTTCTGTGGCAAGAACACCCTCCCGAGAAGATCAATTCCAATGGATAGGAAAAGTAGCAAAACATGAAGTGACACTATTTAGGTATATTGATGGGCCCAAAATCATCCCAAATAATCTAGAAGACTTAAAGCCATTTAGGTTAGGTAGTCAGTCTGGTGGTAACTTTGAAGAATATATAGAAGGCAAAGGCTTCAACCTAATTACAACTACTTATGGTCGGAAAATGCTTCAGATGTTGAGAAAAAACCGTATAGATTATACCCCGCTAGTCACTTCTAGCTATTTTTATCGTCTTGAACAGTATGGTTTAGACCCTAATGATTTTGTCCCAGTACTTAAAATCGACGACTTGTCAAAGGACCTTTGGCTAGTAGCAAGTCTAACAACTTCAGATGAGGTAGTTAGAGCACTGAAAAGCAGTTATGACCGTTTGACACAGCAGGGTGTTCTAGAACGTATCAGCAACTCTTACCATCCCGAAAGTGAAATAATGCTGAAGTATAGAAAATCTTCCTATAAGTAAAATACATTTTTATTTTCTATCCCTAAACCACCTTCTAGGAAGGTGGTGATCGTCCATTAGGGCTATGCCCGAAGGACGCTCATGTTCAAGATCTTCTCGTTTGTAACCAGCAAATGAGGAGAAAAAGAACATGAGCAGATATGAATCCGCGTCCCATGTTTATTATCGTTGTCAGTATCACATAGTGTGGACACGCAAGTACCGTTTGAAAATCTTGAAAGGGAACTTGGGTAAAGAGCTTTATCGTAGCATCTATATTTACAGCAATATGAAGAACGGTAAGGTTGTAGAGCTCAATGTTCAAGTAGACCATGTTCACTTGGTGGTGAGGCTTCCGCTTAGCTTGAGTATTTCAACATACATGGGGTTTGTTAAAGGTCGAACAGCGGTTCGATTATTTAACAAATTTCCGTATTTAAGAAAGAAAAATCTCATGCACCACTTCTTTCTACTCTACCTCCAACTTACTTCAGTCAGTGTGTGAAATTACAGGAGCGGATCAGTTACTAATGACGGTCAAAACTGACTCACTTGACTGATGAAAGTATCCTTGAATATTCGAGCCCTGTAGGTGATTTTTGCTCAGATCTTCAGTTAAGGATATAGAGAATTCACCTGTATTAATATCGATGTAATTCATTTGAGCACATTCGAAGCCAAAAAAAGATCCAACGTTAGGGTATAAGGCCTTATACAGACTTTCTTTTGCCGAAAATACTACGGTAAGTCCTCGGCTGAATTCGAAGCTACTTTTATTGAGAAGCTTGTTTTCTTGAGCATTGATGATACTTGAAGCAATTTTTCTAGCGATGTCAGGTTCAATCCAATTTTCTAAATCCACACCTATAGCCTGTCGGTGTTTAGACAATGCGGTAACTGCTATTGCATGCTTGTTCGTATGAGTAATAGAGCCGATAACTCCATTAGGCCAAATGGGAGTTCGGTCTATAGTCCTCAATATTGGGTGACTCTTTTTAGTTAAATTCAGTAAAGCTTGTTGTGCGGCAAGTCTTCCAGCTAAGTATTCTGCTCTGCGTTTTGGTACGGAACCAATCAAATCTGGTGGGAAGTCAATAGCATATCGTTGAAAGAGTTCGTCTGTGTAATTCGATTGACAATAAGATACTCGGCTCCAAGTTGTTTGAGGTAACTCAATTGGACATTCATTACTAATATCTTGTAAAAAACTCTCGCGTCTCATGAAAAACGTCTCGCAATAGGTTTGTTGTTGAGAGTGACTTCCAGATACATTATTTTTCATTTACGTGCCTACCGCCTTTTACTGAATGAGGGACTCAAGTCGTTTTACTCCACTCAAGGTCTTGATCAGTATGACGGCCATTACAATACTCACAGTTAAATAGAAAGACCCAATCGTAACTTGGCTGGATACCCACCATCTGACAATATAGCCCCCCGCAATGCCTGCAATACCCATTTGAACCGCACCGCTCAATGCAGACACCGCTCCCGCTTGCCGTTTATGCGACGCGAGTAACATGCTGATTGAAACGGGAAATGTAAATTGTTTCTTTTTCTTATTTCTTCTTTCACGTTATTGTTGAAGGGAATATTTAAATCTAACTTTGTTTGCCCTTGAATCAGATCGCTCCAATACTTTCTAGATGCGTTGCTGTCTAGGTCTTTGATATGTAATGTCTCTAATTCAACGGCTTGTTTGTAAGTGGATAAATCACATTCCGTAACGCGACCGGATAATGCATCATTGTAATAAAGAGATATTTCATCTTTTATCACTTTCATTGTTGCCGCATCAAACCCTGCATGATGTGCACAAACCAAAAAGTAAAAGTCATTACTTTTTTTGTCTTCGATCAAGAAAAATTTAATTAGTGGCTCAGCATATAAATCAAATGTACGCTCAGACAGAGCACGTATCTCCTGGGTAATATCATCAGTAACAAAACCCAGCTCATTGTAGCAATAATCAATACTAAAGCTGCCTAAATACGCTTCCTGATCTTCTCTTGAGAACGTAATGCTCAATTCTTGATGTCTATTTAAAATCTTCTCACAAGCTGATTTCAACGCCTCTTTTTTTAGGTCTCCAGAAAACTTAAAAGAAAAGCTGCAGTTATATTGAGTGCTTTTGGGATCTCTTAACCACTCTAAGAAGAATCGATATTGGTAGACTGAGATAGGAAAATTATTTTTCATTAGAACCGTACTCCCAATAATGCTTATTCATAACAAGCTGCGGAATAGTGCCCATGTGAGGAAAATACAAATCCAAGGCCCCCTGCATCCCAGATTTTAATGAGGGTTGTTAAATGGCTTCATGATTTACCTGCTTCACGGAAAGATATGTTGCGTACTTTGCAACAATTCTTTGTTTTTAATGCAGTGGTGTCTGTTTGCGGGCCGCAACAGATACCAGTCAACCTTCAAAATTACATTACCAAACGCCACCCTTGAATAAACCGCAAGGCGTTTTGTTTTGAGAGTCGGTTAAAAATCAATCAGTAAAAAACAAACACACCGTTCAAAAATCAAACTTCTCTAAGTGCAAGTTACTTTATTATTAGTGACTTAGGTAAGATTTTCGCCTAACCATTCAAATGAAGCCGCGAGCGTCTTTTTTGTCCTCTACAGGCATAACTTGGGTGAAGTAATCAAACAAATGGGTTGGTCGAGTGTTAAAATAGCGCTTAGATACTTTGATTTTGATGAAGAGACCCGGCGACGTTCTTCTGAAAATGTCTATGCTGTAGTTGAGTAAATACGCTTTTGAGTAATTGAGTATGCCTAAATTAATAGATTCTAACTTTGATTTGAAATTCACTATGCCTCGCACCAAGCTTTGCTGCGTTTGAGGCTCAACGCAGTACTCTACGTTACTATCCTAAAAAATGTGGAAATAATAGGATTACCGCTTACACAGATGGAATTGGCAACAGAACAAAGACTTCAACCTCTAAAGACATTTATGTTCAGTGTAACTAAATGACGAACCATGTTTTGAAAGGTATTTTTAAAACCCTCAGTATTAAAAAATAGTCACCACGCTTACCTCTAACTTCATGGTTCGAGGTAATCTCTGTGCGTTTCCTAGTTGTCGGTAATTTTTTCTATGCTAACTGCACATGGAAAAATTACCGAGTGCATTAAATGACATACAGAATATTTCAAAACTGAGTTTCGGCTGAAATTAGGAACTCGTTGGTGCTCACTCTCGTCAATTCAAGGGGAAAACACTATTAGCAATCATTCATATTGACGTACCTTTGTATTTAAGCAGGTACCAACCACATTTGAACGACGTACCCAATATTTACACTCATCACAAGACAAGGAATAGAAATGAAGTTATCAACGTTAGTCACAGCAATGGCATTGCTTACCCCTTTATCAGCAATGGCCGACAATACGGTAGTTGTCGACGCGGGCAGTTCGGGTTCACGTCTTTATGACTACCAATATATTCTCTCAGAGCAAGGTTTACCCACTGATTTAACGACCACTGATACAAAAGTAAGTGGTGGTATTCAGAATGTATCAAGTGTGGATTTAAACACTTACCTGTCTGAACTGTTCACGAACGTAAGTCCAGATAATGCACCAAAAGTCATTAACTTTTACTCCACTGCTGGAATGCGATTAACTCCCGCTCCTGAGCGCGATGAGATTAATAATGCAGTAGAAGATTGGATTGCCAACCATTATCCAAACTCAACTGTTAATGTGAAAACGATAAGTGGTCAAACAGAAGGAGCATATGCTTGGCTAGCAGCTAACTACCTCAATGGTTCGTTGTCCGAGGGCTCAGAATCAACCGGTATATTAGACTTAGGTGGCGCTTCAACACAAATTACGTTTGAGTCGACTTCATCAGAATCAATCCCAGTCATCGCAGGAGACACAACTTATCACCTAAACTCAAGCAGTTTTTTAGGGTTGGGGCAAGATCAAGCTCTTAGCCAGTATGTTAACCAACCCGCCTGTTTTCCCGTCGGTTATTCTCTTCCCAATGGAAAAGTGGGAACCGGAAATTTCCGTCAATGTTCAGATGATGTTAAGCCACTTATCAATGAAGTCCAAAAAGTCCGTAAGACAATTTCAGGTGCGGCAAGTCAAAATAAGTTTTATGCGATTTCAGGTTTTTACTACACGGCTGGAGAGCTCGGTTTAACCGAAGACTACTCCCTAATAAAACTAGCTGAAGCGGGGGAAAATTTCTGTTCAAGTAGCTGGAGTGATTTAGAAAGTGGGGCTTCAGGCTACGACGTCAATGATTACCTTTATAGTTACTGTTTCAACGCAGCATATCAATACACCTTAATGTCCAGTGGATATCAATTATCCGATCACAACACCACTCTTTCTGCTATCAAAAAAGTGGATGACACCAGTATAAGCTGGGCGTTGGGCGTAATAATTTCACCTAGTCTATAACTACGTCTACAAAAAATACCCTAGTAACTTAATAGGCACCGGGGTATTTTTTTGTTGATACTTCCAAGAGCACGAGCTAAGTAACAGATTCGTAGTTCTGTTACTTAGAGTGTTTGGTCGCTGTATCGGTCATCACATCGAACGAAACAAAGTCTTTTCCTTTGTAGCGCAAATGCGGATATGGCGCGGCAAAGTACACTAGCTTTTGACTCTATGCAGCGGTGCGGCATTTGGTTGTGTTGTTCAATACGAGGTTCGTTCGATAAATAATGATGATAGCCCTGTTTGCAGTCGCACAATGGTTCTTCCAAATGATGTACCTATGATTAATCAAAAGTACCCGATTTGCTTATTTTACAGTGTCGCTCCTAGCTCCATTTGTCGAGAGACCTTACCTGAGAATCTAGCGAAAAAATTGCCTCGTTACTCTGTTCCAGTTTTTTGGCAGTTCATAAAGGGTTTCATGGCAGTGGTCTAGGAAAAGTCAGCTTAATTAAGGCTCTAGAATATTTGTGGGAAGTCAATCACCATATGCGCTCATACGCGATCATCGTAGATTGTTTGACAGATTCGGCGCAGACGCTCTACCACAAATATGGTTTTGACATTTTATGTACTCACAATGGGCGCATCCGAATGTTTCTTCCAACGAAGACTGTAGAGCAGCTACTTAGTGAAAAATAACATCTATTTTTCAAATGTTTAAATTTTAGATATTACAATTAGGACATGCCCCTTATCACAGAGGCACTTGAGCCCGGTAAGATGAAGTTTACGACGCTTAATCATATGCGGATTAACCAACAAGCGCAGATTACATTAGAAAGTTTAGGCTAGCAGAACTGGCAAACGGCAGACAGGCAAGTGTTTAAAGATAAATGCCCTGTTGACCATTGTCCCGACGCGATTGTGACTTCACCAAAAGGAGACATTATCGCGATCGAAACCGAGCTAACGTTAAAAACTGTGAAGCGCTATCGAATCATTTAAAAGAGTCATATCATTGCTCAACAAAAGGGATTCTGGGGATATGTCTTTTTTGTTGTGAAAGATGAGAACTTTAAAAAGCATTTAAACAATCGCTTCCAAAGTATCGGATACGTACAGTTTGCTGAGAGGCGTATCCCGATTGGTAAGTTCGCGGGCCTGATAAACATATTCTCGCTTCATGAGCTCATGAGCCTAAAATTGAAATAAAAAAAAGTAGAAACCCTTGAAGAGAAAGATTTCTACTTAAACAGTCCGACACTTTGGAGTGATCGTTTGACAGTAAACAATGATAATAAGGCTACTCATAACTTCAAAACCACAATACCACACACCACCCCATAATAAACCGCAAAGCGTGTTGTTTTGAGGGCTGGTTAAAACTCAACCAAACCAAAATAAGAGCGCTGTTTGAAAATCAAACCACTCTGAATGCAAATTACCTAAGTATTAGCGACTTAGTTAGTTTTTTTCTTGACCCGTATTTTCAACATACGCTCAAAAGAGGCCGCGAAAGCGGCCTCAAATATTGATGCCCACCTTATCTGATCCTAGCTGTTCGTTATGAGCACATTTTTTGGGAATATAAAAAAACGATCATTTAAAGTAATATCAATTCCGTCTACATTCAGACCGAATGTTCATCATAAAAGGCTCATTGTCGTGATGCCGGAAGTCAGTTTAAACGTGCCTGATGCTCCAGAAGATTCTTGATACGACTCACTTTTTGCGCCAGCTAGACACGTAAACATTGTTGGGTTTGATGATGTAGTTTCTGGTTGGTTTGCCCATAAGAACGTACCTCCGATGACAGGTTTGGCTAATTGGTGATCATAAGAGTTTTTATCTACAACATTTGTTACGTTCATCACCCATTTACCGTTGGTATTGACCCCTTCGAATTCTCCATTTACATAAAGTGTGATGGATTTATTTGCTCCTGGGCTATGGGTGTACAATGTTGTGTCACTAACATATCTGCCATCTTCAAAATATAAATATCCGTCAGGGCTATAACAAATTTCTTGATGCCCAGTTTCGCCAGGTGACTTATAGAGTTGTTGACCGTCTACGCCTATTGTATCTGTTTCAAAGTAACCATCTACTATATGGGGATCAACGCTATTATTCCCTTGGAAGACGGCTTTAACAGTGCCCGTATTGATGACAAGAGGGTTACTTACTACATTTACACATTCACTATATTTCCCATTACCTAATGGCAGCTTGCCAGGTAGTATTACTCTGTTTGGAGCTCCAGTTATAGAGGCTTGACACCCAATCCAAGCATTAGTATTAACGTTCGGAGTGGTACTTTCGAGGGTTTGCGGGGTGTAATCAGGCTGTTTGGTCTCTGTGAAAGTTTTCTGATTTGACTTGGTGTTTACCTTGACAGTCATACCATCAATATCAGGGTCAATGCTTAACACATACTGGGTCGTTTTCACGGGTTTGTAATAGCTTCCTCCTGTATTGTACGCATTGTAGTAGTTCGCGACTGGAACTTCGTCGTTATTATTCACCAATCCAGCATGATCGGAGATGACCCCTGTCAGTGCGGCCACATCAAAGTTGCCTGTTTTATCGCTGACTGGCAGGTTCGAAAACTGGAAGCCAAGAGACTGAATGGATTTATCGCTGGGTCCCCCCGATGGTGCTTCGGAGATTCTAATGCCGGTAGAAAGAGGAATTTGGCCGGCTTGCACTGACACTAACTCTGGGTTAATTAAATCTCTTAACGAACTGGTTGATACAGCAGTTTGCAAGTGCATCGCTCCGGTATTGGTCATTGGATCGAATAACACATCGCGAAGTTGCTCAGCGGTTTTTCCCGCTAGCGCTAGATTGTCTTTAACGCCTGAGTAATCTGGATTGAGACGAACAGCAAAGGCATAGCCTTTATAGAGCGGGGCTCCACTTAAATGGCTGATTCTCATGCCGATATTCCAGCCCCCTAAGTCCGTCGATGGATAGGAATCAACAATGCTGTAGTTATTCGTTGTCGTATCAGTGGTTGATGCAGAGCCTCCGCCATTGACGACCACCCAATCTTGAGGGATATCCACGTTAAACTTGTACACGTTTCCGATGGTGCTATCTTTACTGCCATCTGCCTCGTATTTGTATACTGCCCATTCTAAACCTCCACCATTGGGGCCACCACCACCTTGGAAAACACGGTAGGAATAGGTTAAATCATCGGTTTGGATCGGATTAGCTGCCAGCTCAGCGGCAACAGAACTCACGGCATCTTGACACTGTCCAGTTTGTGTCCAGCAATCATTGGAGTATATAGAATTGATGTTTTTGAGGTTTTCCGATGCCGCAGTGAGTACATTATTTACTCGAGTGCGCTGCAAGGAATAGACGTTTGGATCACTAAGGATGGCATTTGCACGTTGTATTTCATTTTGATAAGTGTTGTAAGAGTCCACAACTTGTTGTCTCTCTTGCAAGGTATCAGCGGACGCTTCACCCAGTTGAGTTAACTGAGCAGAATTTGAGTTTGCCACGGTTTGCCCGTCAGCATTGAAACCCAAAACTTTGCCGTAATCAGCGTACGAATCAGAAAGGGTTGCCCAATAATTATTAGACTTTAAGTCTTCTTGGAATTGACCTGATTCATATCCTTTGACATCACTAAGTAAATTTGTACAGGCTGTCACTTGATCTGGTCCCGTATCCTGTTCACATGAGTTTAGATCTGCCCCTACCGCATTTGATAAATCTTCAGGCACTCCACCACGTTGCATAATCTGCATTGAAATTGTGATTCCACTAGTGCTATGAGTACTTGCGTATTCTAAAGCAGTGTGAGCGGAAACTGAGCCATATTTTGCAGAGACATTGGATTTAAAACTGGTGGCTTGATCCTTGGAGCCAAATTTTATCGTTAACACTGTGTATAAATCGGCTCCTTTGTCTTGCGAAATAACAAAGCTGTCTCCACACATATCATAGAAATTATCTAGGTTGGGCTTGTCAGCAGTGCCGAATGTAGTTTTCGCACCGTTAGACAACTCAGGAATTGAACTAAACAGCTGTTGTCCGTAAACCATTTGATAAGAGTTGATAAGTGATATGGTGGTGCTTGAATTGACCGCGTCAGCAGCAAATTGGGCAGCTCCCGACACACTAGTAATTAAGTTGTTGTAATGTACGCCCACACTAAAACCTAATTCCTGCGTGAGCTTTGAGCTAGAAATAGATGTTTCGTTATCCCATGTAGCTGAGCCATCTGGAACTAACTTAGTCAACTCAACCTGCTTGTTATCCTCTGTTGTTTCTGTTGCAACGCAAGAGACTGGTGCATCTTGTGTATAATTCATCAAATGGCTATAACCCATCGACGGCATAATGCTGGAATCACCCAACGGCTTGTTTTGTTTTTGATTTGGATTGACCTTAATACCAAGAATGACCGTTCGGTTACCTAGATATTGGATAAAGTTTGGTTTGTTTATGGAAGTCGATGCAAAGGCAAAGCTCGGAAGCAAAGAGCTTATAGCCAGTGCAATACAAGATTGACGAAATTTCATTAGCAGTCCTATTTAAACTGTATATTTGTCAATGTTGTTGTTTTTTGTAATTTAATTCATTTTAAAAATATAATTAATTTCAATTTGACGATAAAAAACAACAACTTAAGTTGAGTTTTGATTTTATTGTAAGTAAGTGTGACAAAAAAATAATAAAAACAATATTTGTTTTTTTGCTAATGAAAAAGAAATAATACTAGTATTAGAAAGTAATGGCTTTCAGTATTTATTAAAAATTAATTAGTCTTGTTTACAAAATAAAATAACTTTATTTATTAACTTAAATATTATTTGTAATAAAAAATAAATTATACAATGTGTATAAATTAGTAGTGAATACTGTTTTCATTTAATGAAAATATCAGACTCCTTTTCAAAGTCTTTCTGGCTAGATGAACATGTCAGAAGCGCTGCCTTTGTGTGTTGATAAAGAGTCGGAACTCATCAAAGTCACGACAGTGGCTCTTTGAGTTTTCGATGTTAAGGGAGGCGTATTCTGATAGCAAAAAATCGCACAGCTCATGTTGCCAGCGCTTTTCGACTTTTTTCATGGCAATAGGCGAGATCTTTCCAGTCGCCGCACTTATTCATCCCACCAAGAGTGACCGATACATGCGCGTGTGGATGCCAAGTGAGTCGCCGACCAAAGGTATGCAGCACGTAAAAATGCCAATCTCTAGCCCCTGTTGTTTGGCGGTATAAAGCAGGTTATCGACGGCCAATTGGCTGAGCTTATCAAGCAGTGCTCGGTTGTGAAGAAAGAAGGGCCAGAAGGCATCGGGCATAGTGAAAGTTATGTGCATCCATGAGCAATAAGGCAAGCGCTCTACCTGCTGAACTATTGAGCAGTCAGTGGATTTTTTATCGCAGGCAAGCATTTTAGTAACTTCACTGATTTCGACATCTCGAAGGTTGACGTCGGTCTCTACCATGTGTTGCCAGGTTTTGTTGTACTCGAAGAGGAAATTAATCAGTCTGGGCTGATAGGGTGTATTGACAGAAGTACGAGCGGCCATGGGGAATAAAGGTTAACGGAGCGTCATCTTGAATCTATTAATGATAATGATTTTTAAATTACATTAATAATATAATTGTATTGTTAAGATGATTAACAAAAGCGACGCAGCACTATACCCTATAAGGGCTAACCATATTAAATATAGAGTGGCAGTGCCAAGGCTTAAAAACAGGGATATTCCGCTTCCTCAGCTTCCAACTGCTGCGCTGCTCCAGCTTCAATTCGGGCACTGGTCAGCCCGTATTTCGCATAATTACAGATACCTTCTTTTTATGCTTGGAGCGAGTCAGCAAAGTCATGGAGTACAAAAAGCTTCGAGCGCTTAGCGAGCTGGCACCACATGTCTAACCGGTTGCTCATGTCTTGATAGGATGTCGCAGACCATAACGCTTGAAGCTGCTACCTCGTCAACGTCAATGTATTTAAGGTTCGTGAGCGCAGATATATCCAGAGAAGGTAGCGACAGAGACATAACGTGTTTGTCGATGTTCTTGACCGTTTCCCAACGAATACCAAGGTGTCGGGAAATCGCTTGAATGGTGGTATGCCGACAGAGGCCGCTAATCATTTGGCAGAACAGGTAAGTATATCGGCCGCCTTTAGAGACGAAGTCGCAATGCTCTAGTCGACGAACCGAATCAGTGGTCCGGACTTATGCTAATTCGATATCAATACAACAGGGATAACTTGAGATAGGGAGATCTCGGATGCGCCTTTGTACTTAGTGGTCAACAGTGCATGCATTACCCGTTATTGGGTCTACCGCCTTATAACGCCTATCACGGTGGCACTTTATCACAACAGATTGCGTTTGCTCGTCTAGGTTGATGGACTGAATTGACTGAGTGGAGAGCTCAAAGAGCTGATTGGGTAAATTCAACAAAATGCCACGATACACGTTAGGGTAAAGTGGTATTATAAATCAGCTAGATAGTCTGATAATCATGACACATTTAGACTCAACAAAGCGGAGAAATGCCACTAAATCTAATGCATTTTCCTTGGTTAGCTTTTTTATCATCCTAATCTGACCTACCTTTAATGACTATTATAACACTGTGCATTTAATACAGTATTATGTTCAACTTTTTAATCATTGAGTCCATAAACAGGACATCTTTAATTAGCTGGTAACGGTGACACTTTAAACTTGCATTAACAAAAATTTTGGGCGTATCATAATATTTAGCAACTTAATCTTTTTTTGTGCTTTTATCTAAAAGTGCATTTATATCATTAATTTTTATATATTTATTATCGATACTGATGATTTTTTTTCTTTGCAGTTTAGTCATGGTTCGGCTGATTGTTTCCACTGTCATCCCAAGGTAACTTGCTATATCTGAACGACTTACAGGCATACGAAACTCGTAAGGAGACAATCCCACCTTAGTAAATTGCTCTGACAGTTTAAGCAAAAAACTTGATAAGCGCTCATCCGCACTATTATTAGCTAATAGATAGCGTATATATTGGTCATTATTAATTTCATAACTCATCAATCGAAAAATGTATCTTCTAAGCTTAGGTTCTGTTTCATAAGACCTTTCGAGCCTTTTGTAAGAAATTATACAAATAGTTGAGTCCAGTGTAGCTTGTGCGAAGCTTGGATGGGCCATTTGAGAAATTGCATCGAGCCCAAGCATGTCCCCGGGGAAATGAAAAGCAGTGACTTGTTCCGAGCCACCTGGAGAGATGATGTTGCTCTTAAGTGCTCCAGAGCGGACTATGTACAAGCTACGCAATGGGTCTGAAACTTGATATAGCGTTGTTCCTTTTGTAATTGTGTATTCATTTTCCTCAATAAAATCAAGCAATATCAGTTCGTTACTATCAAGTATTTTAGGTAAACAAAGTTTATGAATGTTACAGATATCGCATTGAACAGTTACTTGTTCATCATCGTTTTCCGAAAAAGATTTCGACATAACTTATGTGTTTTTTTGATATATATCAATATTTTATCACAAAAAAATCAGAAATATAACGTTTGTTTACCTTTTAAGTTTGGCGAGAAAGGACATTTCTACTTTATGGGGAAAACGGACATTTTAAAAAAGGAGTGACCACATTTATAGGTTCAAGGTAGTAATGTCCGGTTTGAGCAATTTTAAAATTTCCTATCATGCTTATTTTCTACTATAAGGTTAAGTGGTATTAAATAATAAAAGGAATGTGTTGTGCTGAAAAATATAATGTTTATTGTGGCGATTATAACCTCATCGCCTGTTTTTGCTGTGGAAGTCTTTGCTGTCGATATTCCTGGGTTACACAATCAGAATAAAACTGGTGAATATGATGTAATCATAAAGAAAGTTGCAAATACTAAACTTATCAATTTACCAGCGATCAGGGCTGAGAGCAGCTTCAATAAAAACAATAATAGTTGCTTTTCTCCTGCGAATAAAAACCCAAACTTTTACCCCTCTTGGGTTGTAAGCGATATTATTGTTAGTAAGCCGATGGGCGTCGCCAAAGTGTATGTATTTACTCCCCGAGGAAGTGAGGGTATTTCTGACTTGTCACAATTGGTAGGGAAAAAAGTTGGGGCTAGATCTGGCTTTTCTTATGGAAAAAAAGTGGATGAGTCAGGAGTAAAGCTCATTCTTGCGAAATCAATGGAACAGAACATTAAAAAACTTCAAGCAGGACGTCTTGATGCAATAATTGATTTTACTCCAGATATGTATACTGCTTTCGAGGATATGGGAATTCAGCCGCTGACTTATAAAAAAGATAGCCCTATAGGAGTTCATAATGATAGTGTTATTTGTAAAAAAACACCCGAAACAGTGTCTTTTATCCAAAAGCTAAACTCAGTTATAAATTAATAAGATATGCTCAATCTAGTGTCGTGTATATCATTCAGCACAACACTCCAAGACAAACCCAAGCTTCTAGTATTGAAAGGCCACCATTGCGGTAGCTTTTTTGTTGGTGCATACAGGGTATGCTTAAAAGAGACCACCTTTCACAGCACTCTATTCTGTCTGATTTTATAAGAAATTTTGTATAAGTTATGCTTGTCTTCGAGCGGAGAAAACTTTCTAATATGCCCATCTATGAGCCACTTATATTTTACCTGTGAGTAATTAAACCAAAAAGCTGCTCGCGGCGGATCTTTGGTTCAGTTCTTAAGAGGTCAGTTATAATAAAGGGGCTCGCTTTATTTTTGTGTGCTTCATCATCACCACAACCGCGAGACATATACGTTTTCATCAAATCAGAAAAGCTAGCTATCTGTAGTGACGCGATAAGAGGCTCTATTTTTAGCCTCTACATCTATATTAAGGAATACTACTTATGTAACCCTGTTTCTTGACTTGCTTTTTTAATAGTCACCTTAATATTTTTTGCCGCATTCGCCAACTTCGTTTTCTCACTTTCACTCAAGTGTATATTGACTACAGATTCAGCGCCATTCCCCCCGATGATTGTAGGTAAGCTTAATACCACATCTTTTAGTCCGTATTCTCCATTCACCATAGTCGCAACAGGCAATATCGTTCTTTCATTGATGGCGATTGCTTGAATCACACGAAATACATTCGCTGAGATACCATGATTGGTATTCTTCTTTAAGCTAAGAATATCAAACCCAACTTGTACGACAGTTTCTAATAGTTCATCAATATCAAATACATCTATGTTATTGGCTTGGCAATATTCATCAATAGACTGCCCTACGACAGAGATTGAGCTCTTGGGAATAAAACAGTTCTGGCCATGTTCTCCTAACACTTGACCTGTAATATTTTTTGGATCGAGATTTAAACGCTTAGCAATAACAGTTTTCAACCTTGCGGAGTCCACGGTACAACCGCTACTGATGACTTTATTAGCCGAAAATCCTGTATTTTTCACGATAAAGTAGCAGACTATGTCACAAGGGTTAGCAACCACGATCAATATTGTGTTTGGAGCATATTGTTCGATATTTTTCGCTATATCAACGCCAATTGAACTATTGATAGAAGCTAACTCTTCACGCAGCTGCCCTTCTTTAATTTGCGCTCCTGCTGTCATCACGACGATGTCCGCTCCTTTAAGAGATGCATAATCATCGGATGCAACCAAGTTTGTGTTTCTAGAAAAATTTGATGCTTCTGTATGACTAAAATCGAGTATTTCTCCTTTTGCTATATTTACGTTGATATCGAGCAAAACCAATTCAGTGACACTACCCATCGCAAGAATATAGTTGCAAACATCTACCCCAACAGCTCCCGCACCAACAACACCTATTTTCATTCTGTACCTCTTTAAACTCAGTCGCTTATCATTAGAAAGTTTTACTGTAACGATAAAGTCACTGTTACACGACAATGGGACAAGTGGAAAATCAAAGATCTACACACTTCCCCCCCCTAAGTTAACTCTTTTATTTCCCCTAGGAATGTCCTCTCAAAGCGCCGACACATAATGGCTCCTAAAAAAGCCTCAACAGCTTTGCTTGTATATCTATTGACTACACACTGCTAAGGTTTCATCTTGTATATTCAATAGATACACAAAAGGCACTTTATGGAAACTAAATCAGCGCCAATCAATATGAGAGTGTTCCCTTCAGTCAGGGATATTATAGACGCCGCAGCTAAGGTTCAAAACCTAGAGCGATCTACATTTATACAACAAGCAGCTTTGGGTGAGGCTCAATCTGTGCTTGTCAACCAACGAGATTTTTTTCCAGATGAACAAGTCTTTAAAGCATTCGATAGCGCTCTAAATGCGTCACCTAAAGCGGATGAAGGCATGAAAGACCTTCTTTCTAGGAAAGCACCGTGGGAATAAAAGCGCCATCGATACTCACTGAAACACACCAACTTGTCTCTTTTCGTTGTTGTAACGGTATGATTTAACTAGAGACTTCGTTAGAGGTAAAATTAGACGAACTCACGAGGTCAAAAAATGCCAAAGAAAATGCTA
>NZ_JBLNLI010000029.1:0-22959 GCF_059777565.1 Vibrio sp. A37
TACGTTTCGCAATCCGCGAAGGTGGCCGTACTGTAGGTGCTGGTGTTGTTGCTAAAATCTTTGATTAAGATTTGACTAAACACTAGTAAAAAGGGCATCATTTGATGCCCTTTTTCTGCGCTGAACAAAAATGCACGCTGGATTAGCGTTCAGAATTGTTTTTAAGCAAAGAATTTTACGTTTAAGATGATAGTCTTATGCGTTTAGCGCTTGCAATGTTGCCTAATTCGTAATCTTGTGACGCAAAGGAAGTTATCCCTGCGCATGCGGGGTAGTTGTCGTATATATTAAGACTTATCACAGGTTGGTTTTATGAAAGCAAATAATGCTGAAACTCCTGAGAGCTCAAGCGCAGTAGATACAATCAAATGGATTGTTGTATTCGTTTTGCTTGCTGCCGCAGTTGTAGGAAATTACCTGTATGGTGACATGTCTGTTGCAATTCGCGCTGCAGGCGTGGTTGTCGTTATCGCAGCCGCATTAGGTGTTGCTGCCACAACGGCAAAAGGTAAAGTAGCGATCAGTTTTGCTCGCGAAGCCCGTATGGAAATTCGCAAAGTTGTTTGGCCAACGCGCCAAGAAACGATGCAAACAACATTGATCGTTTTAGCTGTAAGTATTGTAATGGCTCTTGCGCTATGGGGCATTGACGGCATCATGGTTCGTCTTGTTTCTTTAGCAACGGGAGTTTGAGGGTTCTAATTCATGAGTGAAGCTCCAAAAAAACGTTGGTATGTAGTTCAAGCATTTTCTGGCTTTGAAGGTCGTGTGGCTCAATCGCTACGCGAGCATATTAAAATGCACAACATGGAAGAACTATTTGGCGAAGTGCTAGTACCTACTGAAGAAGTAGTGGAAATGCGTGCAGGGCAACGTCGCAAAAGCGAACGTAAGTTTTTCCCTGGCTACGTATTAGTACAAATGATTATGAACGACGAATCATGGCACTTAGTTCGTAGTATTCCTCGTGTAATGGGCTTCATTGGTGGTACCTCTGATCGTCCAGCACCGATTACGGATAAAGAAGCTGACGCTATCTTGAATCGTCTAGAGAAAGCAAGTGAAGCACCTCGTCCTAAAACTATGTTTGAGGCAGGTGAAGTGGTTCGTGTTAACGAAGGCCCATTTGCTGACTTCAACGGCACTGTTGAAGAAGTGGATTACGAAAAGAGCCGCTTAAAGGTTTCTGTTTCTATCTTCGGCCGTGCGACTCCAGTCGAGCTCGAATTTGGTCAGGTTGAGAAACTTGATTAAAAAAACATCTTTTTAGGCTTGTGTAAGGCGCGAAATCTGATTATAATTTCGCGCCTTTTTACAGGTCTTAATGACAAACTGGGGAGCTGATCCGAGCGATTGGCGTTTGAACCCAAAACTTAGGAATAATCATGGCTAAGAAAGTTGAAGCTTATATCAAGCTGCAAGTTGCTGCTGGTATGGCAAACCCAAGTCCACCAGTTGGTCCTGCTCTAGGTCAACACGGTGTGAACATCATGGAATTCTGTAAAGCGTTCAACGCAAAAACAGAATCTATCGAGAAAGGTCTACCAACTCCAGTTGTTATCACTGTATACAACGACCGTTCTTTCACGTTCATCACTAAGACTCCACCTGCATCTATTCTTCTTAAGAAAGCTGCTGGCGTTAAGTCTGGTTCTGGTCGTCCAAACACTGAAAAAGTGGGTACGGTGACTGACGCTCAACTTCAAGAAATCGCAGAAACTAAAGCTGCTGATATGACTGGTGCTGACGTTGAAGCAATGAAGCGTTCTATTGCGGGTACTGCTCGTTCAATGGGCCTAGTGGTAGAGGGTTAATATCATGGCAAAACTAACTAAGCGCATGCGCGTAATCCGCGAAAAAGTTGACGTAACTAAAGAATACGAAATCAACGAAGCTGTTGCTCTTCTTCAAGAACTTGCAACTGCAAAATTCGTTGAGTCTGTAGACGTTGCTGTAAACCTAGGTATCGATGCACGTAAATCTGACCAAAACGTTCGTGGTGCAACTGTACTACCACACGGTACTGGTCGTGAAATCCGCGTTGCAGTATTCACTCAAGGTGCTAACGCTGAAGCAGCTAAAGAAGCTGGTGCAGATATCGTTGGTATGGAAGATCTTGCTGAGCAAGTGAAGAAGGGTGAAATGAACTTCGACGTTGTTGTTGCTTCTCCAGATGCAATGCGCGTTGTAGGTCAACTAGGTACTATCCTTGGTCCACGTGGCCTAATGCCAAACCCTAAAGTTGGTACTGTAACTCCTAACGTTGCTGAAGCAGTTAAGAACGCTAAAGCAGGTCAGGTTCGTTACCGTAACGACAAGAACGGCATCGTTCACACGACTATCGGCAAAGCAAACTTCTCTGCAGAGCAAATCAAAGAGAACTTAGAAACTCTTCTTATCGCTCTTAAGAAAGCTAAGCCATCTTCAGCGAAAGGTACTTTCCTGAAGAAAATCAGCATCTCTACTACAATGGGTGCTGGTGTTAGTGTTGATCAGGCTAGCCTGAACACACAACAAGCATAATATTTGCTTAGGCGTGGAATTAGTGTATAATCCCGCGCCTAATATTTGTGGTTGGGGCTGAATTGAGTTCACTTGAACAATAGGCAGTCTCCGTCCTAGACCGTAGGTGCGAAAGCTTTATTTAAAGTCTTTTGCTTAATCATCCTACGTAGATGGTGCCCGAACTGACAGAAAGATTTATTGATGTGATTTCGTAATTGTATCGTTAACTTTCTTCTGGGAATGCACCTCAATAACTCTCACTGTTGTGATAATAGTGAGTGGTGTAACGACAACCAGGAGTAAATCCAAGATGGCTTTAAATCTTCAAGACAAAAAAGCAATTGTTGCTGAAGTCAACGAAGCAGCCAGTGGTGCACTTTCTGCAGTTGTAGCTGACTCTCGTGGCGTTGAAGTAGGCGCGATGACTTCTCTACGTAAACAAGCTCGTGAAGCGGGTGTTTACGTGAAAGTTGTTCGTAACACTTTGGCACGTCGTGCGGTTCAGGGTACAGACTATGAGTGTCTAGCTGACACTTTCACTGGTCCTACTCTAATCGCGTTCTCTAACGAGCACCCAGGTGCTGCAGCGCGTCTTTTCAAAGACTTCGCTAAAGAGAATAATGACTTCGAGATCAAAGCTGCTGCATTTGAAGGCGCAGTTACTGACGCTGAAGTACTAGCGACTCTACCAACTTACGACGAAGCAATTGCACGCCTAATGATGTGCATGAAAGAAGCTTCAGCTGGCAAGCTGGCACGTACTATCGCTGCTATTCGCGATCAAAAGCAAGAAGCAGCGGCGTAAGCCTTGCTTTTTACTGGTTGCAAAATAAACTTATTGTTGACTTAAAAGAGAATTGTTATGTCTATTACTAACGAGCAAATCCTAGACGCAGTTGCAGAAATGTCTGTAATGCAAGTTGTTGAACTAATTGAAGCAATGGAAGAGAAATTCGGCGTATCTGCTGCTGCTGCTGTTGTAGCTGGCGGTGCTGGTGCAGGCGAAGCTGCGGCTGAGCAAACTGAATTTGACGTAATCCTAACTGCTGCTGGCGGTAACAAAGTACAAGTTATCAAAGCAGTACGTGGTGCTACAGGTCTAGGCCTTAAAGAAGCTAAAGCTCTAGTTGACGGCGCTCCATCACCTCTTAAAGAAGGTATCGAGAAAGCTGAAGCTGAAGCTCTTAAAGCTCAACTAGAAGAGGCTGGTGCTTCTGTTGAAGTTAAATAATTATTATTTAATTTCATAGCCGTAAGGCTAATGGCTGGTGGTTTACTAACCACCGGCCTTTTTGCGCTGTAGGGTATAGGCGAATTTTCCCGCTGTTTAAGCGTCTGTACTCGTGCAAAACACGTTATTTCTCACAAGGAATGTAACGTTACTACAGTAAACAGCTGTTAGTCACTGCCCCATTTTTTAAATGCATTGGGTAGTTTGGGTCACTTATCAGCGAGCTGAGGAACCCCATGGTTTACTCTTATACCGAGAAAAAGCGCATCCGTAAGGACTTTGGTACTCGTCCACAAGTATTGGACATTCCATACCTGCTATCGATACAGCTCGATTCGTTCGACAAATTTATCGAACAGGATCCAGAAGGGCAATACGGCCTTGAAGCCGCGTTCCGTTCTGTCTTTCCGATTCAGAGCTATAATGGCAACTCTGAGCTGCAATACGTTAGCTACCGTCTTGGTGAGCCAGTTTTTGATGTTAAAGAATGTCAAATTCGCGGCGTAACTTATTCGAAACCACTTCGCGTAAAACTGCGCCTAGTGATCTTTGATAAAGACGCGCCAGCAGGTACCGTCAAAGATATTAAAGAACAAGAAGTCTACATGGGTGAAATCCCACTCATGACAGATAATGGTACCTTCGTAATCAATGGTACCGAGAGGGTTATCGTATCCCAGCTGCACCGAAGCCCAGGCGTGTTCTTCGACAGCGATAAGGGTAAGACCCACTCATCAGGTAAAGTTTTATATAACGCGCGTGTTATTCCTTACCGTGGCTCATGGTTAGACTTTGAGTTCGATCCTAAGGACAATCTATACGTACGTATTGACCGTCGTCGTAAATTGCCTGCATCAATCATCTTGCGTGCACTAGGCAAAACTACGGACGAGATCTTGGATCTATTCTTCGAGAAAGTGAATTTCGAAGTGAAAGATCAAACTCTATTAATGGAGTTGGTTCCAGATCGTCTACGTGGTGAAACTGCATCATTCGACATTGAAGCAAACGGTAAGACCTACGTTGAAACTGGCCGCCGCGTGACTGCGCGTCACATTCGTCAACTTGAAAAAGATGGCGTTGAGCATATCGAAGTACCAGTTGAGTACATCGTAGGCAAAGTATCTTCAAAAGATTATGTCAATGAAGCGACAGGCGAATTAATCGTTTCTGCAAACCAAGAACTTAGCCTTGAAATGCTAGCGAACCTATCGCAAGCAGGTCACAAAGCGCTAGAAGTTCTGTTTACTAACGATTTAGACCACGGTCCATTTATTTCAGACACCTTACGTATCGACAGCACGGTTGACCGTATTTCTGCTCTTGTAGAAATCTACCGTATGATGCGTCCAGGTGAGCCGCCAACGAAAGAAGCGGCAGAAGCGCTATTTGAAAGCTTGTTCTTCTCAGAAGATCGCTACGACCTTTCTACTGTTGGTCGTATGAAGTTCAACAGTTCTATTGAACGCGAAGAAGAAACGGCTGATCGCGGAACGCTGGATGAAACTGACATCATCGAAGTGATGAAGAAGTTAATCTCGATCCGTAACGGTGTGGGTGAAGTTGATGATATCGACCACCTTGGTAACCGTCGTATCCGTTCTGTCGGCGAAATGGCTGAAAACCAATTCCGTGTTGGTCTAGTACGTGTTGAACGTGCTGTTAAAGAGCGTTTGAGCCTAGGTGACCTTGATGCAATTATGCCTCAAGACTTAATCAACGCTAAGCCGATTTCAGCTGCAGTGAAAGAGTTCTTTGGCTCTTCTCAGCTTTCTCAGTTCATGGACCAAAACAACCCTCTATCAGAAGTAACGCACAAGCGTCGTATCTCTGCATTGGGTCCAGGCGGTCTAACTCGTGAGCGTGCTGGCTTTGAAGTACGTGACGTTCACGTAACTCACTACGGTCGTCTATGTCCGATCGAAACGCCTGAAGGTCCAAACATCGGTCTTATCAACTCACTATCAGCGTTCGCTCGTTGTAACGAGTTTGGTTTCCTAGAGACTCCATACCGTAAAGTGGTTGATGGCGTTGTTACAGACGAAGTGGATTACCTATCTGCGATTCAAGAAGGTCAATTTGTTATTGCTCAGGCAAACACAGTATTGACTGAAGAAGGTACATTCGCTGATGAGCTAATCACTGCTCGTCAAAAAGGTGAATCTGGTCTTCACCCACGTGAACACGTTGACTATATGGACGTTGCAACCAACCAGGTTGTATCGATCGCTGCGTCGCTTATCCCATTCCTAGAGCACGATGATGCGAACCGTGCATTGATGGGTGCGAACATGCAACGTCAGGCTGTACCAACACTACGCGCTGACAAGCCGCTAGTAGGTACAGGTATCGAGCGTAACATCGCGGTTGACTCTGGTGTTACTGCCGTTGCTAAACGTGGTGGTACTGTTCAGTCTGTAGACGCGTCACGTATCGTTGTTAAAGTTAATGAAGGTGAGTTGATCCCTGGCGAAGCGGGTATCGACATCTACAACCTAACTAAGTACACGCGTTCTAACCAAAATACATGTATCAACCAGCGTCCAACAGTGATGCCAGGTGAAACTGTGGCTCGTGGTGATGTACTAGCTGATGGTCCTTCAACTGACTTGGGTGAACTTGCACTTGGTCAGAACATGCGTATCGCGTTCATGCCTTGGAACGGTTACAACTTTGAGGATTCCATCCTAGTTTCTGAGCGTGTCGTTCAAGAAGATCGTTTCACAACTATTCACATTCAAGAACTGTCTTGTGTGGCTCGTGATACTAAGCTTGGCTCTGAAGAGATCACAGCAGATATTCCAAACGTTGGTGAGTCTGCGCTTTCTAAGTTAGATGAGTCAGGTATCGTTTACATCGGTGCAGAAGTGAAGGGTGGTGACATCCTAGTTGGTAAGGTAACGCCTAAAGGTGAAACTCAGCTAACTCCTGAAGAAAAACTTCTACGTGCAATCTTCGGTGAAAAAGCATCTGATGTTAAAGATACGTCGCTACGTGTACCAAACTCTGTTTCTGGTACTATCATCGACGTTCAAGTCTTTACTCGCGATGGCGTTGAAAAAGACAAGCGTGCTCTAGAAATTGAGCAGATGCAGCTTAAAGAAGCGAAGAAAGACTTAACTGAAGAGTTCCAAATCCTTGAAGGTGGTTTGCTTGCTCGTGTTAAAGCAGTACTTCTTTCTGGTGGTTTCAGCGAAGGTCAGCTTCAGTCTATCGATCGTAAGAAGTGGCTAGAGCAGTCTCTAGAAGACGATGCGCTTCAATCACAGCTTGAGCAACTTGCCGAGCAGTGGGATGAGCTAAAAGCTGACTTCGATAAGAAATTCGAAACTAAGCGTCGTAAGATCACTCAAGGTGATGACTTAGCTCCGGGCGTACTGAAGATCGTTAAAGTTTACCTAGCGGTTAAACGTCGTATCCAGCCTGGTGATAAGATGGCGGGTCGTCACGGTAACAAAGGTGTAATCTCTAAGATTAACCCTGTTGAAGACATGCCTTACGATGAAAATGGCCAGCCAGTTGATATCGTGTTGAACCCACTGGGTGTACCTTCACGTATGAACATCGGTCAGATCCTAGAAGTTCACTTAGGTCTGGCTGCGAAAGGCATAGGTGACAAGATCAACCAAATGGTTAAGGAACAGCAAGAGCTTGCTAAGTTCCGTGAGTTCCTACAAAAAGTTTATGACTTGGGTAACACTCGCCAAACTGTTGATATTGCTTCACTGACTGACGAAGAAGTTCGTACTCTTGTGAAGAACCTACGTGGCGGTCTACCGATTGCAACGCCTGTCTTTGACGGTGCGTCTGAGAAATCAATTAAAGATCTTTTGACGCTTGCAGACTTGCCAGCATCTGGTCAGTTAACACTGTTTGATGGCCGTACAGGTGATGCGTTTGAGCGTCCTGTAACTGTCGGTTACATGTACATGCTGAAACTGAACCACCTAGTTGACGACAAGATGCACGCTCGTTCAACTGGTTCGTACAGTCTGGTTACTCAGCAGCCACTTGGTGGTAAAGCTCAGTTCGGTGGTCAGCGTTTCGGTGAGATGGAAGTATGGGCACTAGAAGCATACGGTGCTGCATATACGCTACAAGAAATGCTCACTGTTAAGTCAGATGACGTTAACGGCCGTACGAAGATGTATAAGAACATCGTCGACGGAAACCACAGTATGGAACCTGGTATGCCTGAATCGTTCAACGTATTGTTGAAAGAGATCCGCTCACTAGGTATCAATATTGAGCTAGAAGACGAAGAATAATCCTTTCTTTCTTAATTGAGAAAAGTGATTATCTGGTAGAAAGGCGCTCGCCGAGCGTCTTTTAACTCCTTACAGGAGCTGAATGTGAAAGACTTATTAAACTTTCTAAAAGCACAGCACAAGACCGAAGAATTTGATGCAATCAAAATCGGTCTTTCTTCACCTGACATGATTCGTTCATGGTCATTCGGTGAAGTGAAAAAACCTGAAACGATCAACTATCGTACGTTCAAGCCAGAGCGCGATGGTCTGTTCTGTGCGCGTATTTTCGGTCCAGTAAAAGACTACGAATGTCTTTGCGGAAAATATAAGCGTCTGAAACACCGTGGTGTTATCTGTGAGAAGTGTGGCGTTGAAGTTACACAAACTAAAGTTCGTCGTGACCGCATGGGCCACATCGAGCTAGCTTCTCCAGTAGCTCATATCTGGTTCCTAAAATCGCTACCGTCTCGTATCGGTCTATTAATGGATATCCCATTGCGTGATATCGAACGCGTACTTTACTTTGAAATGTACGTGGTGACTGAGCCAGGCATGACAGATCTAGAAAAAGGTCAGATGCTGACTGAAGAAGAGTATCTAGATCGTCTGGAAGAGTGGGGTGATGAATTCACTGCTAAGATGGGTGCGGAAGCAATCAAAGATTTGCTTTCAACAATGGACCTAAATCAAGAAGCAGAAGAAATGCGCGAAGAGCTAGAGTCTACAAGCTCTGAAACTAAGCGTAAGAAAATCACTAAGCGTCTGAAGCTAGTAGAAGCGTTTATTCAATCTGGTAACAACCCAGAGTGGATGATCCTAACAGTTCTACCTGTTCTGCCGCCAGATCTACGTCCATTGGTACCACTAGATGGTGGCCGTTTTGCGACGTCTGATCTTAACGACCTATACCGTCGTGTAATCAACCGTAACAATCGTTTGAAGCGTCTTCTAGAGCTAGCAGCTCCGGACATCATCGTACGTAACGAAAAACGTATGTTGCAAGAGTCTGTTGATGCGCTACTAGATAACGGTCGTCGTGGTCGTGCTATCACTGGTTCTAACAAGCGTCCTCTTAAATCTCTTGCTGATATGATCAAGGGTAAACAAGGTCGTTTCCGTCAGAACCTTCTTGGTAAGCGTGTTGACTACTCAGGTCGTTCTGTAATCACAGTAGGTCCATACTTGCGCCTACATCAGTGTGGTCTTCCTAAGAAGATGGCACTTGAGCTATTCAAACCATTTATCTACAGCAAGCTAGAAACTCGTGGCATGGCGACGACAATCAAAGCTGCGAAGAAAATGGTAGAGCGCGAAGAAGCGATCGTTTGGGATATCCTAGACGAAGTAATCCGCGAACACCCAGTACTATTGAACCGAGCACCAACACTTCACCGTCTTGGTATCCAGGCGTTCGAACCAGTGCTAATCGAAGGTAAAGCGATCCAGCTACACCCACTTGTGTGTGCGGCGTATAACGCGGACTTCGATGGTGACCAAATGGCGGTACACGTGCCTCTAACTCTAGAAGCACAGCTTGAAGCTCGTACACTGATGATGTCGACAAACAACATTCTGTCGCCAGCGTCAGGTGACCCTATCATCGTACCTTCTCAGGACGTTGTATTGGGTCTGTACTACATGACTCGTGACAAGATCAACGTTAAAGGTGAAGGCATGTACCTTTCTGGCCCTGAAGAGGCAGAAAAGGCATACCGCACTAAGAGCGCTGAACTACACGCACGAGTAAAAGTACGTATTACTGAAACAGTTAAAGACGAAGATGGTATCAGCGTGACTGAAACCAAACTTGTCGATACGACTATTGGCCGTGCCATGCTATGGCAAATCGTACCATCGGGTCTTCCATTTGCTCTTGTAAACCAAAAACTTGGTAAGAAGCAAATCTCTACCCTGTTGAACGAGGCATACCGTAAACTTGGCCTGAAAGATACCGTTATCTTCGCTGACCAAATCATGTATACCGGTTTCGCTTACGCGGCACTTTCTGGTGTATCTGTTGGTATCGACGATATGGTTGTACCAGCGGCGAAATACACTGAGATTTCAGAAGCTGAAGAAGAAGTTCGCGAAATTCAAGAGCAGTTCCAATCTGGTCTTGTAACTGCGGGCGAGCGCTACAACAAAGTGATCGATATTTGGGCTTCGACCAACGATCGCGTAGCGAAAGCGATGATGGACAACCTATCTTCTGAAACGGTTGTTAACCGTGACGGTGAAGATGAGCAACAAGAGTCGTTCAACAGCATCTACATGATGGCTGACTCGGGCGCGCGTGGTTCTGCTGCACAGATTCGTCAGCTAGCGGGTATGCGTGGTCTGATGGCCCGTCCAGATGGTTCAATCATCGAAACGCCTATCACAGCGAACTTTAAAGAAGGTCTAAACGTACTTCAGTACTTTATCTCAACCCACGGTGCTCGTAAGGGTCTAGCCGATACGGCACTTAAGACTGCGAACTCCGGTTACTTGACTCGTCGTCTAGTTGACGTTGCGCAAGACGTTGTAGTTACTGAGCACGATTGTGGCACTCACGAAGGTGTCGACATGATGCCTCACATCGAAGGTGGTGACGTTAAAGTTCCACTAACTGAGCTTGCTCTAGGTCGTGTTGTTGCTGAAGACGTACTGAAACCAGGTACAGACGAAGTTCTGATCCCACGTAATACTCTAATTGATGAGAAGTGGTGTCAGATTATGGAAGAGAACTCAGTAGACAGCATGAAGGTACGTTCTGTTGTTACTTGTGACTCTGACTTCGGTTGTTGTGCTCAGTGTTACGGTCGTGACCTAGCTCGTGGTCACCTAGTAAACCAAGGTGAGGCAGTAGGTGTTATCGCTGCTCAATCTATCGGTGAACCGGGTACACAGCTAACGATGCGTACGTTCCACATCGGTGGTGCGGCATCTACTGCTGCGGCAGAGAACAGCATCCAAGCTAAGACAACTGGTACAGTGAAACTTCACAATGCTAAGTTTGTTATCAACAAAGATAAGAAACTGGTTATCACATCTCGTGCTTCTGAGATGACGATTATTGATGAGTTTGGCCGTACTAAAGAGAAACACAAACTTCCATACGGTTCTATCCTAAGCAAAGCTGACAACGAAACAGTTGAAGCTGGCGAAACGGTAGCGAACTGGGAAGCGCACACCATGCCAATCATCACTGAAGTGGCAGGTCGCATCCAGTTTGTAGACATGATTGATGGTGTAACAGTTTCTCGTCAAACAGATGATCTAACTGGTCTATCTTCAAGTGAAGTAACAGAAGCAGCCGCTCGTCCAGCAGCAGGTAAAGATATGCGTCCAGCTATCAAACTTGTTGATGCACAAGGTAAAGACGTGATGATTCCTGGTACTGATATGCCAGCACATTACTTCCTACCAGGCAAAGCGATTGTTAACATCGAAGATGGCGCTGAAGTTGGTATTGGTGACACGCTTGCACGTATCCCTCAGAAATCTGGCGGAAACAAAGATATCACCGGTGGTCTACCTCGCGTTGCTGACCTATTTGAAGCTCGTAAACCTAAAGAGCCTGCAATTCTTGCTGAGCACACAGGTACGGTTTCATTTGGTAAAGAGACTAAAGGTAAGCGTCGCCTAGTCATCACTCGTGAGGGTGGAGATACTTATGAGGAAATGATTCCTAAGCATCGCCAGCTAAACGTGTTTGAAGGTGAGAAGATCGAACGTGGTGATGTAATCGCTGACGGCCCAGAGACTCCACATGACATCCTACGTCTACGTGGTATCCACGCTGTGACCCAGTACATTGCAAACGAAGTGCAAGAAGTTTACCGCCTACAGGGTGTAAAAATTAACGACAAGCACATCGAAACGATTGTTCGTCAAATGCTTCGTAAGTGTACGATTACATTTGCTGGTGACTCAGAGTTCCTACCTGGTGAGCAGGTTGAATACTCTCAAGTTAAGATCGCAAACCGCACACTTGAGGCTGAAGGCAAAGAGCCAGCTCGCTTCGAACGTGAGATTTTAGGTATTACTAAAGCGTCTCTTGCAACGGAATCGTTCATCTCAGCAGCGTCGTTCCAAGAAACTACTCGCGTACTAACAGAGGCTGCAGTTTCTGGTAAGCGTGATGATCTACGTGGCTTGAAAGAGAACGTAATTGTTGGTCGTTTGATTCCAGCAGGTACTGGTTTCGCGTATCACCAAGATCGTCAAACTAAGCGTGAAGAGCCACAAGGTCCTTCAGCTGAGCAAGCTACTGATAACTTGGCTGCATTGCTAAACGCTGGTTTCTCTTCTGGAGAATAAGCGATATTGTTAATGTACGAAAGGCACCCTAGGGTGCCTTTTCTTTTGCTCGCTATTAATCAATAAGAGACTTAATCCAGTCTGTTGACTATGCACCTGGCGGGACTGCGAGGCTATCAGCAATCAATTTTATCAGTTCGTCTTCTACTTCAAAACGTACCTCAATAATTTCACCAACCAGAGACAAATCGCCATCAAATGACTCCAATGCGTCTTCTTGCGTAACGGATGCGTATTTATCGGTAAAGTTAAGCAGAGGCTCAGTAGTGAGCACTATCTTCCCGTAGGCTTGATTTATTTCATCAGTCGCTTCAAAGCCAGTTGCTTTCCACTTATCCATGACCATGTCATAGATTTTAAAGTGGCCTTCAGAGATATAGTCGACGAGGTGTTGGCAAAATGATTGAAGGGATTCGGGAGTGGGAAGTGTCGATACAGTAGGTTGGGCGGAACAGGGCTGCCCGGAGGCCAGTTGGCAGTATTTTACGATGACTAATTGCCGCGTTTCCAGCCAGTGGTCAATAACTTCGCTGGAGCCACCCCACTGTTCTTGTGTTTGTTTAAATTTGTTTAGCATGGCCTTGCCCTCTTGATCGGAGCATCATTCCTGTGTCCGTTAGTCCTTGAATTATAGGAATTTAATAATGTACAAATTCTTGTCCTTACTAAAGTTTATAGCTCGAAATGTGACTCGATACAAACTCTGGTAAGAAATTAGATTGCCAGTAAAATGATAAAACTTCAAGCAGGGGAGAATGCGTATGTTAAAAAAATATGACGCTAAGCGAGAAGCTTATTGGTGCGTTGTATCAGGGACGGATATCTGGCTAGTTGACGGCTTAGTGCCTATCGGGACTGCATTCGAGCTAGGGCTACCGATAGCCAACGCAGTGTTCATTGGTCAGTATAAGAATAAGCCTTTTTTCTGGCTGAGTGATTCAGATTGTGAACAAGATTTCGAGTACTGCTCTTTACGTCATTGTTTGCATTTCGAACAAGAGCTTTTTCTATTGCTTAGTAAATCTGTTCAACTGAACTATATGGCACAGACCATGCGATTCTGCTCTCAATGTGGAGGACGTAATAGCTTTAACTTTAATCATATGGCTATGCAATGTGGAGATTGTCGGACTCTGCATTATCCGAGAATATTTCCATGTGTAATAGTTGCAGTTAGAAAAGAACAGCAAATTCTACTCGCGCAGCACGCTCGTCATCGTGACGGGATGTATACCGTTATCGCTGGCTTTTTGGAAGTCGGTGAAACTTTAGAGCAATGTGTGGCTAGAGAAGTGAAAGAAGAAACGGGCTTAACGGTGAGTAATATTCGCTATTTCGGTAGCCAGCCATGGGCGTTTCCATCTAGTATGATGGTGGCATTTTTTGCGGATTATAACTCGGGAGAAATAACCCCAGATCACTCTGAGCTAAATCGTGCTGATTGGTTTAATATTGGTGATCTTCCAACTCTTGCTCCCAAAGGGACTATCGCTAGGGAGATGATAGATGAGATGGCAGAAGACATTAAAGTTAGCAACTTAAAAGAAAAAAACCCTCCTAGAGGAGGGGGTAAGTAAGATGTCGTTATGAGATGCTGAGTATTAAATACTCAGATTTATTATTTTAGTTTTCGCTAGCAGCGCAATTTTTAACACCGTTGTTCGGCTTAAGCAATTTATGTCGATATTTTATACTTCATAACATGATCTAGGTAGCAAAGGCTGCCTATTAAGCCATAAATTCGATGATAAAATGGCGCACAAAGTTATTTAAGGATATTGGAAAAGAAGGCAATGACAAATTTGAAAAATGATCGTTATTTGAGAGCTCTACTCAAGCAGCCAGTAGATTGCACGCCTGTTTGGATGATGCGACAAGCGGGCCGTTATTTGCCAGAGTACAGAGAGACTCGAGCGCAAGCTGGTGACTTTATGTCGTTGTGTAAAAATGCGGAGCTAGCTTCAGAGGTGACCTTACAGCCGTTAAAGCGGTTTCCTCTAGATGCTGCAATACTCTTTTCAGATATCCTAACAATCCCTGACGCAATGGGGCTTGGCTTATTTTTTGAAACAGGTGAAGGGCCTAAATTCCGTAATCCGATTACTTGTAAGGCGGATGTAGATAAAATAGGTATTCCAGACCCAGAAGGGGAATTGCAATATGTCATGAATGCCGTTCGTCTGATCCGCAAAGACCTACAAGGTGAAGTACCTTTGATTGGTTTCTCCGGCAGTCCCTGGACTTTAGCGACTTATATGGTGGAAGGCGGTAGCTCGAAAGCGTTTACAAAGATTAAGAAAATGATGTACGCAGAGCCGGCGACTCTCCATTCACTTTTGGATAAGCTAGCTGACAGTGTAATCGAATACCTTAACGCGCAGATTAAAGCTGGTGCACAGTCTGTAATGGTGTTCGATACTTGGGGTGGAGTACTGACACCTAGAGATTACCAAGAGTTTTCTCTGCAATACATGCATAAGATAGTTGAAGGTCTCATTAGGCATAACGATGGTAGGCAAGTTCCAGTCACTTTATTTACTAAAAATGGTGGCATGTGGCTAGAAAAAATTGCAGCGACTGGTTGTGATGCTGTTGGTCTAGATTGGACTATTAATATATCTGATGCAAAAAAACGTATCGGCGACAAAGTTGCATTACAGGGAAATATGGATCCATCCATTCTATACGCTCCGAAACAAAGAATCAGAGAAGAGGTAGCACGTATTCTAGAAGGGTTTGGTGAAGGAAATACTGGACACGTATTCAATTTGGGACATGGAATACACCTTGATGTACCGCCAGAAAACGCGGGAGTCTTCGTTGATGCGGTTCACGAATTATCAAGGTCTTAACGTAATTAGTTGATCTAGTGCCGAAAGTATAAAACTGTTACATAACAGCTTAAGTGTGGACTGTACATGAATTAATATTATTAATAATATTAATTAAGATAATTGTCCAGGGAAAGGGAATGATCATTTCATGAAAACCAGAGATAAGATTGTACATGCCGCACTTGAGTTGTTTAATGAACATGGTGAGCGCACGATTACGACAAATCACATTGCTGCTCACATTGATATTAGCCCAGGAAACCTTTACTACCATTTTCGAAATAAGCAAGAAATTATACGCGAGATATTTAAGCAGTACTCAACAGAGCTACTTGAGCGATTTGTACCATTTGAAGGAAATACAGAGGGCTTAGCCCTGCTAAAGCATTATCTTAGCTCAATATTCTCGTTGATGTGGAAGTATCGTTTTTTCTATTCCAATCTACCGGAAATCTTGCAACGGGATAGCCAACTTCATAGTGACTATATTCAAGTTCAAGAAAGGCTTCAGCTGAATTTAGTCAATATTATTCAAGTTTTTATTGATATGCAGTTTCTATCCATTCAAAAAAAAGATATTGAAGCGTTTGTCACTACGTTGCACATGATCGTTTGCGGCTGGCTAAGCTACCAAACGGCGATGTCTCCTCGAATTAAAGTCACCGAGCATGTCATTCACCAAGGTATGCTTCACATGATTTGTATGGTAAAACCTAGAGCCACGGAGCTTGGACACAAGCAACTGGATCTTCTTGAAGAAGGCGTGATCGCTATGTATGAAGTGAATCACTCGTCACCAGAAAAGATTATTTCATTGTAACTGTGGTATGTGCGAGTTGAGTCACTACCTCGACAGCCAGGCAAGTGGGTTTTGCGTTTTACTGTTTTTGCGAATTTCAAAATAGAGTGAAGGCTGCGCTTGCCCACCTGTATCCCCTGCTAGTGCAATCGTTTCTCCGGTAGTGACTTTATCGCCCTCTTTTTTTAGCAGAGTTTGGTTAAATCCATACAAGGTCATGTAACCTTTGCCATGGTCGATGAGTACCACCAGACCGTAACCACGCAGATAATCGGAAAAAACGATGGTTCCTGCACTAACTGCCTTAACAGGCTCACCATATTTGGCGCTGATTACGATGCCCTTCCACCTTGACAGTCCTGCTTGAGACGCGCCATAGCGATGTAATATACGACCTTTCAATGGCCAAGGTAATTTGCCTTTTTTGGCTGCGAGGCCATTCATCGAAATAGTTGCTCTTCGCTCTGCTTTGGCAATCTCAGCTTTTAAGCGAGTCTCATTTCGTTGTAGCTCGGATAAATATACCTTGTCACTAGAAATATCTTTCTTTATTTTTCTAAGCGTTCCCTGACGCTGAGATTGTGCTGCTTTTAGTTTGGCAAGTTTGTCGGTCTGGCGTTTAAGTAGCTGCGCTATATTGTTTTTTTCGAGCTTAAGCTGATCTTGGCTGTTTTCTAGGGCTTGCTTGGTGTTTTCCAAATCAGTGATGGTTTGAGCTCTCTGCTTTGCGAGAAACTGAAAGTATTGGCTCATTCGATCTGCTTCGGCATAATTATTAAATACAGATGATGCGGCGTCTGCTCGGTCAGTAATATAGTAGGTTTGGATAAGCTCTTTTAGCTTCTCACTCTGCTCAGATTTCTGTTTTTCTAACTGCTGAATTTTCCCTTCTAGTTGACGGAGCTTGGCATTAGATTTGGCTAGGGAGGCTTTAGTTCCTCGGATCTCTTGCTCTAACTTACTGATTTGTAATTCTTGTTGTTTCAGTGATTTTTGTAGTGTATTGAGCTTTTTCTTTTGGGAGTCAAGGGAGTGCCTTTGACGGGATATCTCACTTTTAACAGAGCTCAGTTCTTTATGAGATTCAGCATGTACGGGAAGGGTGAATGATGAAAATGCAATTGCAACGACAAAGAGTAAGCGGGAGAAGCTTAAACATGCAATTCGCGAATTGAAGAGTTTCATCATTAGTTAGGAGATCCGTTTTCTTATAATTTGTCGCTCAGTATAACTAAAGAAAATAGTGATAAGAAATAACAATGTAAAAAGTTAAATGCTGGAAAGTATAGTTGTATCTAAAAGTGGGTAAGTTTGAAAAGCTTTAGCTAAAGAAACGCCTTCCAATAACAATATTGGAAGGCGTTTGCTTTGCACATTATGCTGAATGAAATACTAGTGTTACTTAATCAGTACGTTGCCAGTCATTTCACTTGGAATTTCAATCCCCGCTAGATCAAGCATGGTAGGTGCTAAATCAGATAGCTTACCGTCTTGTTTGAATTCAAACTTCTTGTCACCTACATAAATAAGAGGAACAGGAAGGTTAGTGTGAGCAGTATGAGTGCCACCTGTTTTAGGGTCAACCATCATCTCAGCGTTACCGTGGTCAGCCGTGATTAGCATTTGACCATCTACCTCATTAATCGCTTGGACGACTTTACCGATACACGCATCCAACGCTTCGATTGCTTGCTCAGCAGCGTTGTAAACGCCAGTATGGCCAACCATGTCTGCATTTGGATAGTTACAGATAATGGTGTCGTACTTGCCAGACTTAATTGCTGCAACCAACTTTTCGGTTAGCTCAGTAGAGCTCATTTCAGGTTTTAGGTCATATGTGGCAACTTTAGGTGAAGCAACAAGTTGACGCTCTTCACCGTCAAATTCGTTCTCAACACCACCGTTAAAGAAGAAGGTGACGTGCGCGTATTTTTCTGTTTCAGAAATACGTAGTTGAGACTTACCTTGCTTAGATAACCATTCACCATAAGTGTTGGTTAAAGACTCTGCTGGGAAAGCAACAGATAGTGGAATGTCTGCCGCATACTGAGTCAACATAACAAAGTTAACTTCAGGGAAAACTGCACGCTCGAAACCGTCGAATGCAGGCACAAAAGAACGAGTGATTTGGCGAGCTCGGTCAGCACGGTAGTTCATAAAGATAACGGCATCACCATCTTTGATGCTTGCATCAGATTGGCCTTCCGCTTTGATTGCTGTTGCTTTTACAAACTCGTCATTTTCATCACGGGAGTAAGCCGCTTCAAGACCCGCTACCGCAGAACCAAATGTGTACTCTGCTTTTGCTTGAGTAAGAAGATCGTAAGCTACTTGTACACGATCCCAGTTATTGTCACGATCCATTGCATAATAACGACCAACTAAAGATGCGATGCGACCTTTGCCAAGTTTCTCAAATAGCGCGTCAAAACGTTTTAGAGAGTTTTCCGCACTGCGTGGTGGTGTATCGCGACCATCTAGGAAGCAGTGTAAGTAGATTTCTTTAGCACCGCGTTCAGCTGCCATTTCAACGGCTGCATAGATGTGATCTTCGTGAGAGTGAACGCCACCTGGAGACATTAGGCCCATTAGGTGAACAGCTTTGCCAGCACTAATTGCGCTGTCCATTGCTTTTACGAGAGCAGGGTTATCAAAAAATTCTTTATCAGCAATAGACTTAGTAATACGAGTTAGGTCTTGGTATACGATTCTACCTGCGCCAATGTTAGTGTGGCCAACTTCAGAGTTACCCATTTGGCCATCAGGAAGACCTACATCCATGCCAGATGCTGAAATTAGAGTATTTGGGTAAGTTGCAACCAGCTCATCCATTGTTGGTGTTTTCGCGTTATTGATTGCGTTGCTGGAATTGTCTTCACGGTGACCCCAACCGTCAAGAATCACTAGAGCTAATGGCTTCTTAGCTGACATAGATATTACCTCGTCAAAAAATTCAAAGGAACTTGGAAAAACAAATTAGCGTAATTTTACTACAGTTTAAAGCGATAACTGTAGGTAAAGATCAATGAATTTCCGAATTAATGGCTAAATAACGGATTTCGCCTAGAAGTTTGTAACTAAATTAGCTCTCAAGTAACGATAATGCCGGTCCCAACAACAGCGAAGACCGCCCCTATCCATGCATATACATTGGGTCGTTGTTTAGTATAAATCCATAGTAGCGGTAACAACATAATTGGTGTGGTAGAAGATAAAAGCGCGACTAAACCAACATCTACATCTTTAAGCGCATAAAGGATCAAGGTCATTCCAAGAGCCATGGCTAAAATGCCATTTAAAGCGGTGACCAGAAATATTTTCAGATTCATTGACTGAGTGGCTCTTGCAACTTTAGCGCCTGACATTCTAAACAGAAGGTGCGCAGAGAAGCCTGCGATCATCCTAATGGCTGATGCTGCAATAGGATCGACATGTGTCAACATGACGGGTTTCGCGATAACCCCTCCTAGTGATTGGCATAGCGCAGAAGTTAGTCCGAGGGTAATACCAATCCAAATATTTCCTTTCAGCATCTCTAATTGATTGTTGTTTTGATTTTTTCGGCCAAAGAAGATAGCGCAGACAACGCCACTAAACACCAACGTGAAACCGATAAATTGCAATAGGTTAAGTTGTTCACTAAAAAGAAAATAAGCCAAAATGGTGGAAAATACAGAGTGGCAGGCAAACAGCAAGCCGGATTTTCTAGGGCCCATCATGTTTAGACAGGCAAAAAGGGTACTGTCGCCAATAAATATACCCACTAGTCCAGAGAGTATCATTGGAAATAACATGCTGGTATGGACGGTAGGCCACCCACCGGAGTACCAAGCAAAAACGGACAAAATAATTGCGGTCAGGCCAATTCGCCATCGGCCATAAGAAAAGGTGCCTAGGTGCTGAGCAGGCTGGACGGAGAGTAATCCTGCGATTGCCCAAAGCAGGGCAGCTGCTAAGGCGAGCCATTCAAAGCTCATAATATGTTCACTTAATCAAAGGAATTGTAGAATGAAAAACGGAGCTTATAGTATAAGCTCCGTAAATATAACAAGAATGGCTATGGATTGTTAGGTAGTTATTTAGTTTCTGAATTTATATGGGCATAAGCGCTACCCATTTTAGTAGTGGCTTGATTTCGCATTGTTTCGTCGAAAGATATGGCATCTTTAGCAAACAGATTGATCACGGTTGAACCAAGCTTGAATCTTCCCATCTCTTCACCTTTCTTAAGAGCCACAGAGTTGTGCCCTTCACTAGGGTATTCCCAGCGATAGACGGTATTTCCTCTCGGAGGGGTGACGGTGCCAGCCCAAACAAGCTCAATACTACCCACGATGGTTGCGCCAACAAGCACTTGAGCCATTGGGCCAAACTCTGTGTCAAAGATGCAGACCACTCTTTCATTGCGAGCGAATAGGTTTGGAACATTCTCTGCAGTTAATGGGTTTACCGAGAAGAGATCACCAGGAACATAAATCATTTGGCGTAGGGTGCCATCACATGGCATGTGAACACGATGGTAGTCGCGTGGTGATAAATATAGTGTGGCGAAACTGCCATCATCAAATTCTTCTGCAAGCTTGCTATCGCCACCTAGTAGCTCTTGGGCGCTAAAATAGTGTCCTTTTGCTTGTATCAGTTGGCCATCCTCAATGTCACCAAATTGGCTCACACAAGCATCGGCTGGATGAGTAATTACTGAATTCTCTTCTACGATAGGACGAACTCCAGGTTTCAACTCCCGGACAAAAAACTCGTTGAAAGTTTTGAAATAGTTAGGATCGGAGTGCAGTGCTTCGTCCATATTCACGTTGTATTGTTTTATAAAAAGCTTAATCACCGAAGTGGTTAGCTTTCCCGCTTTAGCTGAGGCTAATTTGCCAACTAAGCGTGTTAAACCATGTTGAGGAATCCAATGTTGCAAGGCAACTTTAATCTTATCCATTACGATAATTTCCAATTACTGTGAATATTTTGATGCAAAGGGGCAAATACTATTCAATGTTGCTAACTTTGTCAGCATTTTATACACCTTCAGGTTGAGGTTGGTGTTATAAATCAGCATTTTTTCTGCGCGAAAATTGTCGATTTGCTTTATTTTCGCTCATGCTCTCGATAATACGATGATAGTTTTCAAAGCGACTTTCACTGATTTTGCCTTCTTCTAATGCTTCTCTGATCTGGCAACCTGGGTCGTCGGCATGTTTACAGTCACGGAATTTGCAACCACCGATATAGGGCTGGAATTCGACGAAAGCGTTTGTCACTTCGTCAGGAGTAAGGTGCCATAAACCAAACTCGCGTACTCCCGGAGAGTCAATTAGATCGCCACCTGTTGGGATATGGTACAAACGAGCAGCAGTAGTCGTATGCTGGCCTAAACCTGAGTTCTCAGAAACAGCACCTTCTTCAATATCGAGGCCCGGCATAAGAGCATTCACTAAGCTAGATTTGCCCACACCAGATTGACCGACAAAAATATTAATTCTATTTGATAACTCTTTCTCCAACAGATCGATACCCTCGCCACTTTCTTTACTGACAAACAAAACTTTATAACCAATTTCCTGGTAAATACTTAAGTAATCGTCAAAAAAGTCACGTTGCTCTTGATCTAAGAGATCGATCTTATTGAGGACGATCAGTGGTGATATAGAAAGTGTTTCAGAAGCAATTAAGTAGCGATCGATAATATTGAGCGAGAGCTCCGGCAATACAGAAGCAACAATTACCATCTGTTCGACATTCGCAGCAACTGGCTTTAGGCCATCATAGTAATCAGGTCGAGTGAGCACTGAGCTTCTAGGTTCAACGGCCTCAACAACACCGGAAATTCCTGCCATCTGCTCGACGCCTGGCCTCCAAATGACTTTATCTCCTGACACGAGAGTTTCTATTCCGCGTCTTAAATTGCAGCGATGAATTGTGCCTGACTCCAAGTCCTCGATGTCGGCGTGTTGGCCAAAGCGTGTTATTACTAAGCCAGTTTGGCTTGCTCCGAGCATTGATTCATCCCACTGTACAGTGTCTGATTCTTGCAAGCGTTTCTTCTGGTTGTGACGAACACGTCGAACTTGACCTTTGGTTAGCTTTTTCTTTTTTGCCACAATTTTCTACTTAATGTTTATCTCTTAGTTGTTGATCCACAAAATGAACGATATTTGCCTGATCATGTTTATAGATTCTAAGCTATCTAGGGGATCTTATTTTGGGTATAGTACCCTTTTTATAGGCAAACAAATAGGCACATCATCTATGTCCTTTAGCGATCAGAACTTAATTTGGATCGATCTTGAGATGACAGGTTTAAACCCTGACGTTCATAAAATTCTTGAAATCGCCACTATCGTGACAGATAAGGAGCTAAATATCTTGGCGGAAGGGCCAGTATTAGCCATACATCAGGATGAGAAAGAGCTGGATAAAATGGATGACTGGTGCACGAGAACGCATACAGGAAGTGGCCTTGTTGACCGTGTTCGCGCCAGTCAGGTGTCTGAGCAGTATGCAATACAAGAAACGCTCAAGTTCTTAGAAAAATGGGTGCCAAAAGGAAAATCTCCAATTTGCGGTAATAGCGTTGGTCAGGATCGAAAATTCTTGATTAAACATATGCCAGAGCTAGATAGCTACTTTCATTACCGTGTTGTTGATGTCAGTACCATCAAAGAATTATCTCGTCGTTGGAAGCCGGAAGTACTCGATGGATTTGAAAAGAAGGGTACTCACCTTGCCTTAGATGACATACGAGAGTCGATTGCTGAGTTGAGCTATTACCGTAAGACGATTTTCACTATCTAGATACCCACCAGTTTGTTTTTATTAATTTAATTGTCACCAATCAGTGAATATTTGCGCAAAATAGGGAAGTTTTGCCTGATTTTTAATCATTCGATAAAAAAATCAGTTTTTTTTATCTCAAGGGCTTGCATCAAAACGAAATGCTCTTATAATTCGCAGCCCTAAACGACGTAAACGTTGTTAAGCGACACTAGCTCAGTTGGTAGAGCGCAACCTTGCCAAGGTTGAGGTCACGAG